>JBQTIP010000035.1:0-5491 GCA_052388025.1 Actinomycetota bacterium | reverse complement strand
ATACGGAGAAGCGCGGGGATCAGCGCGAATCGACCCAGCCGCCTAGAATGAATCCGGTTTGCAGGTCCGGGCCAGGCAGGTCTCGGCGGGAGCGGGGCAGCCCCTAGTGGACTTCGCAGAGGAGCGGCAGCGGTAGCCCATCGGGCTTCGATCACATGGGAGGTAATAGGTATCGGCTGAGCACGTCGACGACCGAAGTCATGCGGTGGGCGCCGGGCGGGTCCGAAGAGGAGCCGGAAGCGGTGGGCCGGAGGCCGTCCTGCCACGATCGAGGGAGGAGGGCCAGATGAGAAATCAATTGGATGCCGCGGGTGGACGAGCCATCCGTCTCCTGGTCGCCTCGATATCTGTCATCGCTGTCAACGTCCTGACAGCGTTGCTTGTCGTGCCCTCGTCTGCTGTCGCTGACGATGACTCCGGCGACATCCTGGTCGCCGTTGCGGACGGCTTCGGCGGGCCGTGCCCCAGCGGATGTGGCGGCGTCGTCCGCGTGGACCCCGAAACCGGGGCCCAGACCACGGTCTCCTCGGGCGGGAGCTTCGTGGAGCCCTGGGGCATCACCATCGATGACGACGGCGACGTCCTGGTCGCCGATTTGGGCGCCTTCGGGGGAGGTGGCGGGGTGATCCGCGTCGACCCCGAAACCGGGGCCCAGACCACAGTCTCCTCGGGCGGGAGCTTTGATGGGCCCATTGGCATCACCATCGATGACGACGGCTGACTTTGACGCGAGCGACGTCGACCCATCGACCGTTCAGTTCGGACCCGCGGGTGCCGGCCCGACTCAACATGCGCTTGAGGATGTGGACGGGGACGGGGACACCGATCTCGTCCTGCACTTCAGGACCCAAGAGACCGGGATCCAGTGCGGAGTTACCTCGGCCACGCTGACGGGAGAGACGTTCGGAGGCACGGCGCTCGAGGGGTCCGATTCGGTCAGGACCGTCGGCTGCTAGGAGTAACCGATCGGTGACGGATGTGGGAGCCCTCGGCTCACCCCTGGGGGCTCCTCCATTTGTCGACCGCCGGTACGGTCTTTGCTTTGTCAGCGGCTCTGGCCGGCCGAGAGCGTCACCTCCCCTAACGGACGCCCATTGCCCGAGAGGCTCAGCGGCGCCGGCGAAGGCGCATGCTTGCTTTGGTGTGCACCTAAGAGCCTGTCGCAGAAACCGAGCGGGCGCTTGAAGCGACGCTACATGTTGGAGGCTAACAAGACGTCACCCACAGCATCGTGTGGGTGCGGGCGTCTGCCGATGGTTTCTGCAACAGGCTCTCAGGGCTAACCCCGCCCCCTACCCGATTGAAGCAGGATCTGGTCGTTCGTCCCCGTCGGCCGCCAGGTCGAGTTTCGCGGCCGAAAGTCCGCGGCCCTTTGAAGCGTCGCGGCGATGTAGGGCGCTCGCCGGCACCTACGATGCCGGGGTGCCGCACCCCGCGGTCGCGCAGAGCCCGGACGACGGCCTCATCTCGAGCATCGAGGCGGCCCTCGCGCCGGGGCTTCCGATCGAGACGGAGGCACGCGAGGCCACGCTGATGGAGGAGGGCCGGGACGGCATGTGGCGGGTTCGCGAGCGCTTCGCGTTGGCGAGCCGGGACTGACAGCGGGCGCTCGTATGCTTGGCGGGTGAGCCAGCCCAGCTGCGAGCGCTGTGGCGCTTCGCTTCCCGAAGGCGCCCGGTTCTGCCCGAGCTGTGGGTATGCGGTTGACGCCGCGCAGGATGTCGAGCGCAAGGTCGTCACGCTCCTGTTCGTCGACCTGGCCGGCTCGACCGAGCTCTCGACCCGGCTCGACCCGGAGCGCTTCCGCGAGGTGATGGCCGCCTTCTACCGCGCGGTGGCCGACGAGATCCAGTCGCTCCGCGGCCGCGCGGAGAGCTTCTCGGGCGACGCCGTGCTCGGTGTCTTCGGCGTCCCACATGCCCACGACGACGACGCCCTGCGGGCGGTTCGGGCGGCGCTTTCGGTCCGGGACCGGCTCGGCCGGCTCGGGGAGGAGCTGGCGCTCCCGATGCCGATCCGGGCGAGGGCCGGGATCAGTACGGGCTCCGTCGCCGTTGCGGCCGGTCCCGGCGAGCAGGTCCAGCCTGCAGGATCCGCGGTGAACCTCGCGGCTCGGCTCCAGCAGGCGGCCGAGCCCGACAATGTGCTGGTCTCGGACACGACCTGGCAGCTCACCCGCGGGGACGTCGAGTTCGGGCCCAAGCGCGAGGTCGCCGCCAAGGGTTTCGAGGAGGCCGTCCCCGCCTGGCCAGTCGTCGCCGTCGCATCGCGCTCGTCCCGCCGGACCATCCCGTTCGTGAACCGCCGGCGCGAGCTCGCGCTCCTGCTCGGCACCCTCGAGCGCGTAGGGGACACGGCCCGAGGCCATCTCGTCACGCTGTTCGGCGAGCCGGGGATCGGGAAGACGCGCCTCGCCCATGAGTTTCTGGCCGGGCTGTCGGAGGAGACCGAGGTCCTCGTCGGGCGTGCGAGCCCGTTCGAGGAGGAGGAGACGTTCGCCCCGCTCGCCCAGATGCTCCTCGCCCAGCTCGGAGCAGAGGGCGACGAACCCAGTGGGGAGATCATGATGAAGCTCGAGCGAGCGGTCGAGGCCTGCTGCCGCCCGAGCGAGGTCCCGCAGGTCGTGGCCCGTCTGGCGGTGGCGCTGGGGATCGGTGAGGAGCTCCGGGACCCGGCTCGGTACCGTGTCGCCGAGGTTCGCTCGGGGCTCCTGGCGTTCGTGGAGGGGCTGACACGGAAGGGACCGGCCGTCATGGTCTTCGAGGACCTCCACCTCGCCCAGCCGGCCCTCCTCGACCTGGTCGAGCAGTTCGTCCGGGACGCCAAGGGCATCCCGGTCCTCGTGTTGTGCGTCTCGCGCTACGGCCTCCTCGAGACGCGACCCGACTGGGGCGGCGGACTCGGGGACTCGCTGAACCTGTACCTGGAGCCACTGTCTCCTCCGGACGCCGTCCAGCTCGTACACGAGGCCGGCGAGGGTCTGGACGACGAGACGGCCGAGCGCATCGCTCGCCACGCCGGCGGGAACCCCTTCTTCATCGTCGAGACGACCGGCATGCTCGTGCACCGGGGGTCGCACCTGCCGACGACGACCGGGCCGCTTCCGAGCCCGCTCCTGCCGCCGACCGTCCAGGCCGTCGTCGCCGCGCGCATCGATCATCTCCCGGGGGAGGCCCGCGACCTGCTTCGGAAGGCCTCGGTGTTCGCACGTGGCGCGTTCGACCGGACGGAGCTGGGGATCATCGCGGAGCCCCACGAGGAGGTGCTCGGCCTGCTCGAAGGCGAGGAGCTGTTGGTCCACGATGAGGAGCGGCCCCGCGCGTGGCGGTTCCGCGACGGGCTCGTTCGGGATGTGGCCTACGAGAGCTTGGCCAAGCGCGAGCGCCAGCGGCTCCACCTTCGCGTGGCGAACAAGCTCTCCGAGCCGCCGACGGCCGGGCGGCGCCCTCGCGCGATCGCGTATCACCTGGAACAGGCCGCTCGCGCGGCCCTCGACCTGGACCCGAAGGATCGGACGCTCGCCGATCGAGCTGTCGAGGCGCTGGCGCATGCCGGCGACCTCGATCGAAGCGGCATCGAGTCACGCGGGGCGGTCGATCTGTACGAGCGCGCGCTTGCGCTGGCCGGCCCGGAGCGCGGGTGGGGCGCGCGTGAGGCCCTGATCCTCGCCGGGCTGGGAGAGTCGCGTTACTGGCTCGGGGAGTTCGAGGCCGCGGTCGGCCCCCTCACCAGGGCGCTCGACGTGGGCGGGGACGACGTTCGCGTCAGGGCACAGGCCTCCCGGTTCCTCGCCGACATCGAGCTCTCGGTCAGGGGCGATCGCGAGCGGGCCGCCGAGCTGTTCGATCGGGCCCTTGCCGCCGCGCGCGAGATGGGAGACCCCTGGACCCTCGCGCGGGTGCTGCTGACGGCCGGCTGGGCGCCCTGGTGGCGCGGCGATCTCGAGCAGGCGCGTGCCATGTTCGAGGAGGCGCTCGAGGTCGCGAGGTCGAACCCCGAGCACGACGCGTGGGCCGAGGCGAGGTCGCTCGTCACGCTCGCGACGGTGAACTCCTCGACGGGCGACGAGGAGGATTCCCTGGCGCTCGCCCGGCAGGCGCTCGCCATCGGCGAAGAGACCGGTGATCCGTTCACCGTCGCCGTCGCCCAGGAGAACGTCGGGAACTCGCTTCGCCGGATGTGGCGCCTGGTCGAGGCCGACCCGGTACTCGAGCAGGCCGTCCGGTCGTTCCGGGAGCTCGGGGCGCGGTGGGAGCTCGCGAGCGCCCTCACGTCCCGAGGGGTCCTGTTACGGCTCCGGGGGCGCCTCGAAGAAGCCGAGCAGGCGCTGCGGGAGGCCTTCCGGATCACGCGCGATCTGAAGGAGCGGAGCCTCATCTCCTGGACGGCTGGGGAACTCGCGAGGGTGTTCGCCGCGACCCGAGACCTTCGGGAGGGGCGGCGCGTCCTCGAGGACGCGGCCGCGCAGACCGGCGGCCGGCGCGAGGAGACATCGTCCGACCTCGTGGTGCCCGAGGTCGTCGTACTGCTCGCGGCCGGCGACGAGGAGGGAGCGCTCGCGAACGCCGTTCGGCTCCTCGAGGTGGAACGCGATCGAGCGTGGCCGAACGATCTCGCGTCCCTCGTCTGGTGGATCGGTCGGGTCTTCGGGGCAGACGTGGTCGGCGGCGAAGAGGAGATCGAGCGCGCCCGGAAGACGCTCGAAGCTGCCCACTGGGTCCAGGCGCTGACAGAGCCCGAACTGGTGCGCAGGGGCGGCTCCTCGCCAACGTAAGTCTGCGAGGGGGACCGGTACCCCTTGGGTCAGCTCGACTCGACGCGACAAAGCGAGCAACTCGGCCGGGTCGATGCCCCCCCTATCGGCCCCCGCCGTCAGCGGTCGGTCCCTCTAATGGGGGACACACAAACCGACGATCGGTCGATGCGGAGGACGGGCACGGCCGCCGATGTAATAGGTGGACATCGCGGAAGGCCGTCGCTCCGGGTCGGCGAACGTCGACTCCGACGCCATGGCCAGGGAGGTGGATCGCCGTGACGGAGGCATGGAAGGGTTTGGGCGGGCTGCGCAGGAGCAGGCTGTTCAAGATCGCGCTCGGCGGATCCGTCGCCGGGTTCGTCGCCGGCGGGCTGCCTCAAGCAGCGATCGCGGAGACTCCCGAGGGCGAGGTCGCCTCGGGGGAGAACGTGTCCCTCGATCTCGAGGACGGGACCGTCGAGGTCTCCGTAGAGAGTGAGGCGGAGGACGAGCTCGACGGCGCCGACGACGGGATCGACTCGACCGCCAGCGGGGACTCGAGCTGCAGCGCCAGCGCGGACTCGAGCGCCAGCGCGGACTCGAGCGCCAGCGCGGACTCGAGCGCCAGCGCGGACTCGAGCGCCAGTGCCAGCGCGGACTCGACCGCCAGTGCCAGCGCGGACTCTTGCGACGACGAGGGGGACGAGGGAGCGGGCGCTGGGGCCGGCGACGCCGGAGGGGTTGCCTGAGCGCCCG
>JBQTIP010000034.1:0-4940 GCA_052388025.1 Actinomycetota bacterium | reverse complement strand
TGCTTGTGCCAGCGGGGTTAGTGTTCTCGACCGAGGAGGCGCGGCGGGCCGGGAGCTTCTTGCTGGCCGATTCCCTGGACGGACACGAGGCGAGAGCGATGCTGTCGAGCTGGCGGGACGCCCCCGCCGTGACAGTCCCAGTGGAGGTCCCACAGGAGGAGTTCGGCCTCCTTCCTCGGGCGACAACAACCGATGCTCGGCGAGCCAGACGCCTCCGGAGTGAAGCCGCAAGGGCAAGACCGGTCGAGGCTAAAAGCTAAAGCTAAAGCGCATGCTGCTTCGTCGCGAAAGCAGCACCGCGCGGATCAGGACGCCAACAGAACTGCGTCTCGTCGGCCTGGCCAGAGACACTGCTCAGGCTCGGTGAGGCCTCGCTAACGCGCATCCTCAGGTCGCCGGAACACCCAATGAAGCGCGACCAGTCTCGCGGCCGAAGGGGAAACATCCCGGCCGGTCGCCCGGCTCTCCGGACGGCCTCGAAGGATACCGAGCCGGCGGCACCGGGGAACCTACCCTTCGCTCGATCCTCGGCCGGTTCGTTTCATCCGCTTCGGATAGCCGGTTCGGGCGGCGTCGAAGACCCGGATGCTTCGCTCCGACGCCAGCTGGCGGATGTACGTGTCCTCCTTGAGCTCGAACCTGCGCCAGTCGCCGGCTTCGTCTACGAGCACTACGGACAGCGGGCTCATCGCCGTCTTCGGTTCCACGTAGGCCTCGACGCCTCGGTGGGATTCGAGGAACGCGACGATCTCGGCGCGCTGCTCCGTGGGTCCGCCGACGCTCTTCAGCCGCCGGTACGCCTGATCCCAACGCCGATCGAATTCGTACCCGCCGGGCCTGCGCGTCGCCTTCCGGGTCCGGACGCGCGAGGCGGCTGCCCGGCCCGCGGTCTGCAAGAGCCATCTCGCGATCACGAAAGCCGCGAGGAGCGCGAGCGCGAGCGGCACGAGCCTGATCACGTCGGCTCGACGATACCCGCGTTGGCTCGCGGGAGGGAACCCCCTACCCGGCCGTGAAACTCCGCCAGGCACGCCTCCGCGACGGCGGAGATCTCGGTCACCACGTCCTCGAGCAGTCTGCTCGGTGGATCGGCCAAGCGCCCAGCCCGCTCCTTCTGATCGGCCCTCGAGGGCGCTGGGACGCTGAGAGAACGCCCCACCCGGGTCGCCTCCCTTGGAGGTGTCATCGCGCGCAAACTGGCCCATGCCAACTTGGACTTGATAGGGACGGGCTCCGCCGGCCCCGACCACGCAATCGGCACCCGCGCCTGACCCCGACGCCGCTCCGGCACCCTACCCGCCGGCCCGGGCGTCCACCACGACCAGGTCGTGCGGCTCGCCGTCAAGCCCCAGACCGGGCGCGAGCACGAGAGTCTCCTCGTACGTTCCGTCTCCGCTGTAGACCTGGAAGCTTGCGACCACCTCGAAGCGGATATCACCATCGGTTCCCAGAGGACCCTCGACGGACAGGATCGCGAACCCCGGGTAGTAGTCCCAGAGCGCACGGAGACCGCGGTCACCCGATTCCCACGCCTCGAGCCCTTCCGGTGAGACGAACGTTCCGATCTCGCGGAGAACCTGTTCGGGAACGCCGAAATCGTACGGATAGTGGCTTCGGAGCGCCGCGAACGCCGCTGCCACGTCCCGAGCGTCGTCGGGAGTTGGTCCGGAAGGGACGTCCATGGGGGGCACATAGGCCCGCAGGTAGCCCTCCGTCCCCGGCGGCAAGGAGCCGAGCAGCAAGAGCAAGTCGCCCGTGCCGACGAGCTCCCCGTGAACGACCGCATCCCCGAAGTAGCCGCCCGGGCCACGGCCTTCGAGCACGTGCCACCGCTCGGCCCCCGGCTCCAGGGTCGCGAGTTCGCCGCAGAAGGCCGCGATGATGAGACCCGCCACGGGCGCGACCTCGGGGTAGCCCTCGCAGGCGTTCACAGGGAGCCGGGGCAGGGGGCTCCAGGCGTCCGGGCCCGGGTCGTAGCCTGCGACACCCAGCAGATAGTCGACCGTGACCATCTGGGCCCCGTCCCACGCCACGTCGGAGGCCTGTGGCGAGAGTTCTGAGGGCGCGAGCTCCCGCCAGGTGTCCGACCCGGGGTCGTAGGCGGCCCCGACGGCGAACCGCGTGTCCGAGTTGTTCCCCACGCGGAGGTTCGCGCCGAAGGCGATCACCTCGCGCCCGTTCCACGCGGTGCGCACGTCGTTCAGGAGGATCGGCGGGTCCGGGATGGTCCTCCATGAGTCGGCCGACGGGTCGTACGCGGCGCCCGTCCCTTCTCCCGCCTGGCGATATGAGCCCCATACGACCATCTCCCGGCCGGTCCACCCGACGACGATCGGGGCGTTCGCCTTCAGCGGGGCCGTCGAGATCGTCCGCCACGAGTCGGCCGACGGGTCGTAGGCCGCACCGTCTCCGAGGTGGCCCTCACCCGGCCAAGCGCCGTCGGCGCCGCCCCAGATCACGATCTCCTCGCCCGTCCACACGGCGGCCGCCCACGAGCGAGGTGATAGAGGGGAGGGGGCCATCGGGCGCCAGGCGAGCGTCGCCGCGTCAAACACGTACCCGTCGTTGAAGTGCGGCGCCCCGTCGCCACCGCCCCCGCCCCAGAGGATCAACTCACGGCCGGTCCAGATCGCCACGTCGCCCGGATGCGAGGCGGGCGGCGGCGGGAGCTCGTTCCAGCCCTCTACGAGCCCGGGCCAGAGCTCCGGCTCCGGGGAGACGCTCGCGGGCGCCGGAGCAGGACGCGCCTCGCGCAGAGCCGACCACGCAAACACGGACGCTCCTGCGAGGAGGGCGGCCGCTAGGATCGCCGCTGCGACCCGGCCTCGCTCGCTACCGGCCCTGCGGATGCCCACCGTATCTCGGAGTTTGGCCACCGGTTATCTGCCAGGAAAGACTGGCTGCCGCGGCTGAGGGTTCCAAGCAAGGGTGCCGGACCGATCGTCAAGAGAGGCCGCCAAGCCACTGCTTTGGCATCGTAGCTGCGTAAGGCTACCGGCCGCGCGGCTGCTTACGCGACCACGTCCACCGCCACGATTGAAAGCCTTAAGTCTTAAAGAGCTTCGCGCAATAAGGTGACAGTTCGGGTCAAAGAGAAAGACCCGATCGGCGGAGGAAGGAGGACGCGAGGTCTCGGCGGCGTCCTATCCGTGTGACGCCGGCGGTGGCTGTCGACGGTCAGGTAATTCCCCAGCCCGAACGTCAAGGAATTCCACACCCTGACTCGGTCGCAGTTCTACTCCTTGGCACCTCCTCTCGCACGCTCTCGGGCGTGCCCCGGTCGCTTGTTCGGCCTGTAGCTCTTGCCCTCCATGAACACAAGGTGGGAGGAGTTGATGAGCCGGTCCAGCACGCCCTCGGCCACCACCGGGTTGGGGAACAGCCCGTACCAGTCGGCGGGCCGGCGGTTGGAGGTGAGGATCATCGACCCGTGGCGGTGGCGCTCGCACACCAGCTCGTAGAAGTCATCGGCCTGGGCCACGGTGAGGTCCCGCAGGGACGATCGACGAGAGCGAGTGGCAGGAACACGACCTCGTCGTCACAAATCCAGATGGCTTTCAGGGCGATGAACGCGATGTCATCCTCTACTCACTCTCCTACGACAACGAGAGGATGCCAAAGGCGGCCTTATCCGCCCGCCAACAGGACAGCAAACATGTCCAAGGGATGCTCAACGTTGCCTTCACACGTGCTCGAGACGAGGTCCACGTGTTCCATTCGGCGCCCATCGATTCGTTCTTCAAGGAGGACGGCAAGGGCGCGATGGGGGATTGGTTGCAGCACATCCGAGGGGTTGGGAGCAGACCAAGGGCAGCACCAACCGGCTCCCGGCGGGGACGAATAGACTCGGAATTCGAGTCGGAGGTCGCCGAGGCGCTTCGCGCTCGCGGCATCGATGTGACGCACCAATATCCAGCATGTGGCTACTGGATTGATCTCGTTTGTGAGCTGGAGGGAGAACGCGTTGCGGTCGAGTGCGACGGGGAGCCATGGCACACCGACGAGCACGGCCAGCCGAGGATCGAGGATCTTGAGCGACTTGCGGTGCTCGAGCGGGCGGGGTGGCGCGTCATCAGTATCCCGTACAGGAAATGGCTGCGAGCACCCGGAGAGCAAATCCAGGCCGTTATCGACGCTCTTCAGGCAATCAAAGACGACGACAGCGACAATGGAGATGAGGGCGAGGTGGCTGGCGGCGGGCACCGAGGCCGGTCCATCGCGGTCACTCGAGAGCAGGACGCAATCGTCCAAGCAGTGCGAACGGGGCTGACCGATGAAGAAGAGGTGCTCAAGCGCGCGAGCCAGCTGCTCGGCAACAGGCGACTCGGCAAGCGTATCCGGACGAACCTGGAACTCTCTGCTTCCGAGCTGAATCATCTCGGTCTACTCGCAGTCGAGGAAGGAGAGTACTTCCTGACTCCTCTCGGACGAGAGGCGCAGATAACGCCATCCCCGCCTTCGCGAATCGCCCTAGAAGCGAGGGGATCGTTTCGGTCTCGTGCTCGCGGCCGCTCCACAAGCGCGAGCAGACGGACGGCGAAATTCGGCTACTGCCTATGCGGCGGACGCTGGGTCTTGCGGACGGGCAGATACGGGAAATTCTACGGGTGCAGCAACTATCCGCGGTGCCGCCGAACACGTTCGTCCCGCTAGCCAGCCGGTCAAGGCAGTCCCTCGACCAACGTCCGCTTCAGTGAACGACGGCTAGGTGACTGGGGACTGCCTGATGGGTCCCGGGACAGTCTCGAGGATCGGATGCACCGGCTGGCGGCCACCCGCTCATCTCCTCCTCGCAATCGACCGCAGAGTTGAGTCCGGTCTCCTCGAGTCCGGTCTCTCTCCCACGTTGCGTTTCGGGGGCCTCCGTCTGTTTCGAGGGGCTCCGTCCATAGACCCCCGACGCCTTTGACGCGCACGCGTTGCCGTAGGTAGCATGGGGC
>JBQTIP010000033.1:0-4652 GCA_052388025.1 Actinomycetota bacterium | reverse complement strand
ACTTCGCCGGCCACCCCCGGGCGGCAGCGTTCCGATGGAAGCGGATCGGGCTGATGGCGCACCGTCTCGGTGACCACGCGATGGCTCGGTCGGCCTTCCGGCGCTCTCTTCGCCTTCGTCTGGAGGCAAAGACCGTCTGGCATTTGACTGGAGCATCCGAGCTTCGGCGCCGCGGGTCGGCCGGTTAGGCAGTCTCCCACTGGACGAAGATCGCTGGGCACGACCGCCGGCCAGCCGATCGCGGCCTCTGACCGCATCCGGAGCATGTGATGCACGTCCTTTACTTCATCGACAGCCTGAGTCCTGGTGGGGCTGAGCAATCCCTGGCTGCCCTCGCGCAGTGCTACCTCCCGGCAGGTATCCGCCTCGACGTTGCGTACCTGCACGGGCGTCCCGGACTTCAGGCGGAGCTGGCCGGAGCGGGGGCGCGGCTCCATTGCCTCGCGGGCCCCGGCGGCCGGGTCGGGTGGATCAGGCGGGCCAGACGGCTCACGTTGCAGCAGCGACCTGACCTCATCCACACCACCCTGTTCGAAGCCGACATCGCGGGCCGGGTCGCCGGTACACTTGCTCGGGTGCCGGTGGTCTCGAGCCTCGTCAACCTCGAGTACGGCCCGGAGCAACTGAGGAATCCGCGCATCCCCGCGTGGAAGGTCCGCGGCGCGCAATTGGTCGATGCCGCGACCGCCCGGCTCGTGGTCCGCTTCCAAGCCATCACGCGTCACGTGGCCGACGTCATGTCGCGGCGTTTGCGCGTGCCCCTCGACCGGATCGACGTCGTTCCGCGAGGACGTGATCCGGAGTCTCTCGGGCGGCGCACGGCATACCGGCGGCGGAAGGCCCGTGCGGCCATCGGCGCGGCTCCGGGCGAGACGATCGTGCTGGCCGCCGCGCGCCAGGAGTACCAGAAGGGACTGGACGTCCTCCTCCAGGCCATCCCGCTCGTCCTCGAGCAGGTTCCCGGCGCCAGGCTCGTGGTCGCGGGACGGGACGGCAACCAGACGCCGGAGCTCCAGGCGCTGGTGAGGCGACTCGACCTGGACGGCGCAGTCCGCTTCCTCGGCGTTCGCGACGACGTGCCGGATCTGCTGTGCGCCGCGGACGCGTTCGTCGTGCCCTCGCGGTGGGAGGGCCTCGGCAGCGTCCTCCTCGAGGCGATGGCCCTCGAGGCTCCGATCGTGGCATCGGACCTTCCCGCCATCCGGGAGATCGTGACGGACGGGATCAGCGCGCGGCTCGCCCCGCCCGAGCGCCCGGAGGCGCTGGCGGGAGCCGTCGTGGAGACCCTGAGGGACCGCGCCGGGAGTCGCGAGCGCGCCCGAGCGGCGCAGCGGAAGTTCCTGAGCGACTACACGATCGACCGGGTGGCCGATCGGACCTTCGCCTTCTACGAGCGAGCGCTGGCGGTGTCCCGTCGGGAAGCCGCGGGGGACCGGCGCGGGGAGCCCTAGGCATGCGCGTCCTTCACGTCGTCGCCAGTAGCCGGCGCCGGGGGGCCGAGGTGTTCGCCTCCGACCTGGTTCGGACCCTCAACGATCTGGGCGTCTCGCAGCGCGTGGCGGTGCTCCGCGGGTCGGCAGGCGACGGGGTCCGGTTCGAGGCACCGACGAGGTGGCTGGGCGGCGGCCGTGGTTCCGAGGCCGCCGGCGGCGCGACCACCCTCCGGGCCCTCCGGCGGGCCGTCGTCCAGTGCCGGCCCGACATCGTGCAGGCTCACGGCGGCGAGGCCCTCAAGTACTCGGTCTCGTCGACCGTCGGAACAGGGGCCCCCATCGTCTACCGGAGGATCGGTTCGGCCCACGAGTGGACCACCTCCGGGGTTCGGTGGGTTGCCTACGCGGGGCTCATGCGCCGGGCCGCCCGGATCGTGGCGGTGGCCGACGCGGTCCGGCGCGAGACCGTCAGGGTTTTCCACCTGCCGGATCGGCGGGTCGTGACGATCCCCAACGGGGTCGACGCCGACCGCGTTCGGCCGATGAGGGGGCGCGACGAGACCCGCAGAGAGCTCGGGCTCCCCCCCGACGCGCCCGTGGTCCTCTCCCTCGGAGCGTTCACCTGGGAGAAGGACCCGCTGAGCCAGCTGGAGCTGGCCGGCCGTCTCCTGGCCCAACGCGCGGACGCCGTGTTCGTGCTGGTGGGGGACGGGCCGATGCGGGGTGAGATCGAAGGCGCCGTCCGAGGCCGGGGTCTCGACGGGCGGGTCTTGCTGCTCGGGGCGCGGGACGACGTGGCCGATGTCCTCGGTGCGAGCGACGTCATGATCCTCGTGAGCCGCACCGAGGGCATGCCGGCCGCCATCATCGAGGCTGGGATCGTAGGGCTGCCCGTGGCGGCGTTCGCCCTCGGGGGCGTTTCCGAGGTGGTGGTGGACGGAACGACCGGGATCCTAGCCGCCCCGGGCGATCTGGCCACGCTGGCGCGGGGCGTCCTGAAGCTCCTGGCGGACGGGGACGCCGGGGCGGCCATGGGGCGGGCGGCCCGGGAGCGGTGCCTCGCGCGGTTCGACATCCGCGCGATCGCGCCCCGCTACCTCGAGCTCTACGAGGAGCTCGTCGACGATAGATGACCGCGCGGCCGGCCCCATCAGGCGAACGGCGCGATGGCGTTCACCCGGGCGTTCCAGGCCGCGTTGTAGGTGCCGGACCGGTCGGCTCGCTGGAGGCTGATGGAGCCGTGCACGGAGTCCTGGACACGGAGCTTGGAGTCCGTGTGGATGCCGGAGGCGAGCCAGTACTCGTTCCCCACCCAGGTGCAGTTGACGAAGTCGAGCAGCTCGGCGTTGGTGCCCTCCCGAGTGAGGCCGACACCGGACCTTCGCCCGCCACGGAAGGTGCATCGGTCGAAGACCACGGGCGTCGGGGTGGTGGCCGTGTGCCGGTCGTTCACCATCGCGTGATCGGTGATCCCGCCCCCGTCGAACCACACGTTCACGAATCGCATGTTCCCGTTCGACTCGGCGGCGAGCTTCAGGCCGCCGGCGGAGTTCCCGTAGAAGATGCAGTCCTGGTAGACGTAGGAGTTGACGTACGCGCCGTGGAGCGTTCCCGCCTGCCCGTTGTGGTATCCGACGAACCGAAGGATGAGGTGCGGGTCGTGGTCGTTCTGCCAGGCGTAGATGCCGTGGACGGCGTTGTTGTGCGCCACGCAGTCCTCGCTGGCCCACACGCCGGCCGCAATCTCCGGCGGCCAGTGGAAGCCGTTGGCCGAGGCGTTGCCCCTCACGCCGGTGGCGACGCAGCCGCGGACCGTGTTGTTCGTCCCCGCGCCGAGCGTGAAGCCGGCAAGCGAGTAACCCCGGAAGGGAGGATCCGACAGGATCTGTGACGCGACGCAACGGTCCCAGGTGGTCCCGTTCGACTCGTCCCCGGTGTCCCACCAGTAGGCCTGCTCGTAGGTGTTGTGGCTGATGCAGTCGCGGAAGGTCACGCCGTCGCTCATGTGCGGGACGAAGGCATGGTTGCCGCCGTCCCGGACGACGACCCCCTCGACGAGGCTCCCGTTGCTGCCGTCCATGCAGTGGTGGAAGTGCACGCCGTAGCGCCCGGGCACGGGGTCGGTGAAGGTGGTGCCCTTCTTCCGCGGGCCGACGTATCGCATGGCCGCGTACCTGATCGTCTGCACGGCCGACGAGCTGATCCATACGTGGGTGCGACCGGCCGACGTGCCCTCGATCCTGACGTTGCGCGTCACGTTCAGCACCTCGGCGGCGTAGGTCTGACCGGCGCCGACGGTGACCGCCGGATGGTCGTAGACGGTCGCCGCCGATAGCGTGATGGTGTTGCCGCTGATGGCCGTCACGGTGGCGGTCTCGTAGGCCTGGTAGTGGCCCAGCACGGTCGGTGGGAGCGTGGGCGTGACGACCACCTCGTCGCCCACGCGCCACCCCGTCGGGCTCGCGAAGAGCTGGATCGTCTTCGCCCCCTTGACGACCGATCCGGACGCTCGCGTCCAGGTGAGCTTTGACGTGCCCACGATGTCCAGCACGCCGCTGCCGGTGACCCAGAGACCCACGTCGGAGTCCAGGGGCACCATGCCCCCACCCACGAAGCTCGATTCCTTCACGCTCGGGAAGAGGATCTTGTGGACGGCGGCCGCCGTCGCGGGCTTCATGGTGAGGCGACCCTGGACCACCACGTTCCCCGTGCTCAGCAAGGTCACGCTCTTCGCGGGGTCGAAGGTGAGGGTCCCGCCGGGCTGGACGACCACGCCGGCGACGGTCGCGTCGGCGTCGAGCGTGACCGGAGAGGAGATCACCCAGACGGATCCCGGGGTGGGCACGACGCTGGTCGCCGCCATCGACGACGCCGCCGGCAGGATCTCGGGAAGGGCGAGCCCGACCCCGGTGACGCCGATGAGCTTGAGCGCCTGCCGACGCGTGAGGCGATTCGGGGGGGTCGCAGGGGAGTTGGCGGGGAACGTCTTCATGTTCGTCATGTTCGTCACCCCTCGTTCGAACTAGTCAGCTTGAGTCATCGGCATACTCGGGGCGTGGCTTGAGCCTCGATCTCGGGGGATGCCCATGGGTGGATCCGGGCCACGACACCAGGTACCGATGTGATCGGTGTAGGCGGGTAGACATGGAACGCAGGCGCATCCTGCTGTTGATCAAGGGCCTGGGACGGGGCGGGGCCGAGCAGCTCCTGGCCAGCGCG
>JBQTIP010000032.1:0-3039 GCA_052388025.1 Actinomycetota bacterium | reverse complement strand
GAGTCACGCGGTTGGTATATTGCGACGGGCCTCTAGCTCAATCTGGCAGAGCAACGGACTCTTAATCCGCAGGTTCGGGGTTCGAGTCCCCGGGGGCCCACTGGCAAAGCCGCAGGTAGATGGCCTGTTCTTGGTATCGGTAGAGCGACGATCCGGCGCTCGTCCCCGTCTTCTCCCCGTTTCGGACGGCGATTTTCACGATCTACAGATTCAAGGTTCGTTGCGTCGTGAGCGTCGCCACCCCGCTCACAGCAAATCAGCAGGTAGATGGCCACGTCTGGCTTCCTTTGCGGACGGGACCCGTTCAACTCGGTCCCGTTTCTGACACGTCATCGCCGCGAATGAGACGACCCCCTGTGTCATAAGAAATGCAACGCCAAGAACCCTGCGGAGCAGGGGCCGCGGACAGGAGGAAGCCACAACTTCCACAACTCCCGGAAGAGATCATCCTCGGCGCCGACGAGCGGGTGAACGAGACCAAGTGGAAGACGCCGACCTTCGCGTTGGAAGGAACATCGCAAGGTTCAACCCGTCGAAGATCGCAGTCAGCATCATGTTCCAACGGGGCGGAGATCCCGGGAAGGCATCCGAGGCTCGAGGGCGGCTCGAAGGAGTCCGCGATCGTCAGAGGTGGGCGAGGCGCCGAGCGAGGTGTGAAGCCCCACGGAGCTCGCGCTCCGCCAAGCCGGGATTGCCGGCGTCCCAGGCGTGGAAGGCCCGCTCGAGCTGCGACCGGAGGTCGGTCGCGATCGGCTGCTGTTGCTGCCCGAACAAGTCCCGGGCCCACGCGACCGCCTCGGCGACCCCACCTCGTCCGAGCTCGATCCCGATCAGCGGCCACAGCGCCATCCACTCGAAGGGGTAGCGCACGGGGAGTGCCCTCCACAGGTCCAAGGCCGCTCGGGCGTCCGCCTCGGCCTCCGCCACGTCGTCCGCCTGGAGGTGGACCCAGGAACGGTTCGCGAGCGCCATCGCCTCGTACTCCGGGAGCGATGCGTCGCGGGCGGCCTCGATGACCGGTTCGATCGCGCGCTCGACGGCCTGCGGATCGCCGCGCCTCCGGTCCAGGACCATCAGGTAGGTGCGGGCCCGTGACCGGAGCGTGATGTCGCCCATCCGCTCGGCCTCGCGCAGGCTCGTTCTCAGGGGCTCGGCCACTTCGTCGAACCGGCCGGCCCACAGGAGCGTGAACCCCAGGTGGAACAGGGCCCACGCGCGGCTCCGCTCGCCCACCTGCTCGGCGGCGGCGAGGTTCGCCCGCGCGTAGCCGAGCGCCTCGTCAGACACGACGTACCGATCGCGTCTCAGGCAGTAGGTGAGCAGCGCCCCGTAGAAGCCGGCCCGCTGCTCCGGTGAACCCCGCTCGACGATCGGCCGGACCCGCTTGATCAGGTCGGCGAAGGCCCCGAGATCCTCGAGCCAGTAGTAGACGGACATCCGGGCGTCCTGGATCTCAAGCCAGGCGGAGAGCCGCTCGGGATCGGAGGCGACGTCCGAGGTCGCGTCTCCCAAATCGCCCAGGGCGTCCTCCGCTCGATCGAGCTCCGCGAGCGCCTCCGCGTATCGATGGTCCGACGTCTCGATCCACGCAGCCTCGGTCCTCGCCGTCGCCGACCGCACCGGATCGTCCGGCGGCAGCAGCGCGATGCTCCGGCGGTAGGCCTCGCGCGCCTCCTCGTACCGCCCGCGGAGGCCGAGGACCCGGCCGCGACGGGAGTGGAGGTCCGCCTCCCTGATCGCCCACCGGTCTCGCCCGGCCGGCTTCCGCGCCACGCCGAGGAGCGCCTCGAGGGCCTGCTCGTACCATGAGAGCGCCTCCTCGTTCGCGAACGCCTCGCGCGCGCGATCGCCGGCGGCCATCAGGTACGGGACCGCACGCTCCGATTCCCCGGCCTCTTGGAGGTGATGGCCCAGCGCGCCCGCCACGGTGTCCGTGCGTTCAGCGTGCAACGACTCGATCGCGGCGGCAGCACGGCTGTGCAGCTCCTTTCGCTTCCGCTTCAGCAGGCTCCGGTACGCCGCCTCCTGGATCAGCGCGTGCCGGAACCGGAAGCGGATGTCCGAGCCGTGGCGCTCCGCGCGGACCAGGTCGATCCGATCGAGCGCGTCCAGTACGGCCCCGACGTCACGGTCGTCCTCCACCAGTCGGGCGAGGAGATCGGGCTGGAACTCCCGACCCAGCACAGCGGCCGCCGTGAGGACATCCTTCTCGTCCGGCCCGAGCCGGTCGATTCGGGCGAGGAGCACGCGTTCGACCGTCCGCGGAATCTCGTGCTCCGCCCCGCCTTGGAAGCGCCATCGCCCATCGGGGCCGAGGGCGAGCTGACCCGTCTCCGCGAGCGACCTGACCTGCTCCTCGAGGAAGAACGGGTTGCCCTCCGTCGTGCCGAGGATCCGCAGTCGGATCGGGTTGGGCACCGCTTCCGTCCCGGGGAGCGAGTCGAACAGTTCGCGATCCTCCCGGTCGGTGAGCGAGCCAAGGCGGATCCTCCGAGCGTTCGGGCCGAGCCGCCCGGCGACGGCCTCGATCATGTCTGCGGACGGGTGCTCGGGGACCGGCCGGAGCGTCGCGAGGACAAGGAGCGGGCCGTTGGCGACCGCCGTCAGCAGGCGCTCCGTCAAGGCGAGGGACGTGGGGTCGGCCCAGTGCAGGTCCTCCAGCGAGAGCACGAGGGGGCAGGATGCCGCGAGCCGAAGGAACGTCGCCTCCGCCGCGGCGAACACCCGCTCGCGGAGGGACTCCGCGTCCTGACCGGCGCCGGCGTTCGCCGTGGGCTCGCCAGTGAGGAGAAGCTCGAGGTACGGAGTGTCGGTCGTGTCGCTCCACACCGGCAGTGCGGCGTGGCCTCGGAGCGTGGGCGGCACATGCCCCTCCGTATCGTTGGGCGCGATCCCGAGCCATCCAGAGAGGAGATCGCGGAACAGGCTGTACGGCACGCTCTCGGCGTACGACAGACAACGCCCCTCCAACCACGCGACCGGGGACCCGTGCCGTCCAGACAGTGCCCTCCGGCGGCTCTCGGCCATGAGCCGGCTCTT
>JBQTIP010000031.1:0-4356 GCA_052388025.1 Actinomycetota bacterium | reverse complement strand
GGACTACTACGCAGCCATTCATTCCCACTCGGGCAGTGAAGGCGGCTACATCAACTTCATGTCCGGCGACGACGACCACCGTGCCCCCGCGAACTACGGCGCCAACTCCGAGCGGCTCACCGCCGTGAACGCGGTCTATGACCCGGACAACCTCTTCCACGTCAACCAGAACATCGCTCCGGCGAACGAGAAGTGAGCGTAATGACCGGACTTACCTTGACGCAAGGAACAAGGGAAATGCGTTGGGAACGACCTGGCCGCGGCCGGCATCGTCGCCTTCGGCATCTCGGATGCCGCGGCAGGGCCCCGTCAGGAGGGTTGACGCGATGAGCATCGTCGCCCCTCCACTGAATGAAGCTCACCAGAGGTCGCCTCTCCGTTCACTCAACGCGATGTCGACTGCGGCTCTCCTCCTGACGGCGGCTCTCGCCGCCTGGACAGTCGCGGTCAACCGGATGCAGGGCATGGACACAGGACCCGGCACCGACCTCGGCGACCTAGCCTGGTACCTCGGGATCTGGGTGACGATGATGGCGGCGATGATGCTGCCGTCGGTCGCCCCGATGGTGCTCCTCTATGCACACGTCTCGCGCCAGCGTCACCGGCGCGGACGGGCATCCTTCATCCCGCCCTGGGTCTTCCTCGCCGGCTACCTCGCCGCTTGGACCGCATTCGGGCTTCTCGCCTACGGCGTTGTCCGGCTCCTCACGGCTGTCGACCCCGGGTTCCTCGCTTGGGATGAGGCCGGCCCGTATGTCGCGGGCGGAGCGATCGCCGCCGCTGGCCTCTACCAGCTCACGCCGCTGAAGGAGCTCTGCCTGCGCCACTGCCGCGGCCCCATGCACTTCATCTTGCACGGCTGGCGCGAAGGCCGGATCGGCGCCCTCCGCATGGGCGCGGAGCACGGCCTCTACTGCGTCGGCTGCTGCTGGGGGCTGATGGTGATCCTGTTCGCGCTCGGAGTCATGAGCCTCTTCTGGATGGCGGCGGTCGCGGGGATCATCTTCGCTGAGAAGGTGCTTCCGTATGGGCTCCGCCTCTCGCGCGGCTTCGCGCTCGCCTTCATCGCGCTGGGAATCTGGATCGCCGCAGCCCCGTCGAGCGTCCCCGGCCTGACCGAGCCCGATAAGACGCCGAGCATGATGCAGACGGACGACATCGGAGAATGGTGACCTCCTACAACTCGAATTATCGGGATGAGAAGATGGCCAATGAGAACTGGCGCCGCGGCAGCGCGAATCGCTAGAAGCAATCTTCCTTGGTCAGGTGGGTGGTCTCTTCGGTGAGTGGCGCACCATGATCAGCGAGGTCGTGGGCGTGCGATGGGTCCCAATTGAGGTTGAGCGCAAAGGGCGAAAGCGGATCGTCCGAATTGAGGGCGTGTTGGATATCGACGCGGAGGCGGTTGTCGGCGGTAGCGCCGACCACGCAGCCCAGCAGGTGAATCCGCCGTTTTTGAAATGTGCCCCCAACCCAGCGACGCTTGGGCGCAGTCAACGATTCACCTACAGGGACTTCGATTTGGAGTGGGAAGCGAACGGGAAGGCTTGCAGCTTCTCACAATGCCATTACGACGGACCATCATCCCGAAAGGATCGCCACGATGACTGATCAATGGCTATTTAAGAGCGAAACCTATGATAACTGCAACTGCGCCGTGAATTGTGGTTGCCAATTCAACTTGCCGAGCACCCATGGATACTGTCAGTCGGCCTTCGTCGGCAACGTCGTGGAAGGCTACTTCAACGATATACCGATCGCGGGGCTGAATTGGGCGGCGCTGTACAAGTGGCCTGGCGAAATCAAAGATGGAAATGGCAAACGCCAGATCGTTATCGATGAGGGTGCGGATGAGGGGCAACGAATCGCGCTTGAAACAATTATCTCAGGCGAGGCATGCGAACCATTCAGCAATTTGTTCTCCGTATTCGCGTCCACATGCTCGGAAGTTGTCGAAACGTTGTTCCTGCCGATTGGTCTCGAAGCGAACTTGGAACTCAGAACTGCAAAGGTGGATATCCCGGGCATCATGACGAGCACCGGCAGACCGATAATCAACGAGTTTACTGGTGAACCGTTCCACATTGCGCTGGCACGTCCTAGTGGGAGTTTCGAGTTCACGTATGCAGAAATCGGAGAAGGCACGACCTCGGTGATGGGTGATATGGAGATGGCGTTCGAGGATTCATGGGCCCATTTTTGTGTTCACCACTTCAATCAGGATGGGCTGGTTCGCGAAAGATCGAGGCTCACAGCATGGCTTGGCACATGAGTCCGCGGCCGCTTGAATAGCCCGGCAGCATAACGGTCTTTCTCACTACGGCCAGAGTTGGCTTCTGAATTCTCCCACCGTGCGCGAGGAAGTGCTTCGCCGAGACCGGGCAGCCTGATGGATAGAGGGTTTCTGGAAGTACCCGGATATCGCGGTCGCGCGCTGGCCCCTTCCCTGTAGAGAGGGGCGGTCGCGCCTCGGTCGTTGGTCAGGTAATGGCGCCAATGGGCGTTGCGCCGGCGAGGTCCAGACCGGCGGACTCGGCCGCGGCGGCGAACTCCGCCAGCGCTTTGGGCGGCCGGTCGGCCGTGAAGATGACGCCGAGCCCCGTCACGCAACCTTCTCGTAGATGAGGATGTGGACGCCGTCGCCGACGGTCTTCGCCTCGGCGAGACGGAGTCGCTTCGCGGCGCTCGTCTCGGCGAAGAGCCGCTTGCCCGCCCCGACGATCACGGGGTAGACCGGCAGGTGGAGGGCGTCGACGAGGTCGTGCTCGATCAGCGTCTGCGCGAGCTGCGGACTGCCGTGCACGACGACGTCGCCGTCGTAGCGCTGCTTGAGCTTCGTCACCTCTTCGACCACGTCACCGCGGAGCACGGTCGTGTTGTTCCACCCCGGGTTCGCGAGGGTCGAGGAGACGACGTACTTCGGCATCGAGTTGAACTTGTCGGCGAACGCCCCCTCGTAGTGTGGCCAGACGGGGGCAAAGCCGTCGTAGGTGATGCGGCCGAGCAACAGTGCATCCGATGCCATCGTCTCGTCCAGCTTGAACTGGTCACCCTCCGGCCCTCGCGAGAACGCGTCCGTCCAGCCGACGCGTTCGAACTCCTCCGTTCCGCTCGGCGCCTCCACCACGCCGTCGACGGAGATGTACTCGGTGACGACGATCCTGCCCACGTCTTCCTCCTTCTCGTCTGCAGTGCGGTCGATCCGGTTGCCCGGGTATCATAATCAACTTGATGGTTGATAAACCGGTCGGATAAGAAAGGCGGAAGAACAGCGACATGGCGGTCGACGAGCTCACGGAGACGTTCGCGGCGCTTGCGGATCCGACACGGCGCGCGATCCTGACGCGGCTCGCCGACGGGGAAGCGACCGTGAACGAGCTCGCGGAGCCGTTTCCGATCACCTTGCAGGCGGTCTCGAAGCACCTCAAGGTGCTCGAGCGCGCCGGGCTGATCACGCGTGGACGCTCGGCGCAGCTACGGCCCGCACGCCTTCACGGCCCTCCGCTGGCCGAGGCGGCAGATTGGCTCGAACGGTACCGACCGTTCTGGCAGGACAGCTTCGACCTGCTCGACGAGCGCCTCCGGGCGTCGCAGCCCAGGACGCCCCGATGACGCCGCCGTCCGCGAGCGACGACTCCCTACGCCTGGGGATCTCCGTCACCCGCGTGTTCGCGGCGCCGCGCGACCGGGTGTGGCGTGAGTGGACCGATCCGGAGGCCTTCGCAGACTGGTTCGGCGGCTCGGGCGGCGAGGTGCCGCTGTCCTCGGTGTCGATGGACGTCACGCCTGGAGGCACCTGGAGGCTGACGATGTTCGCCGGCCCGGAGCGCCCCGAGATCCACTGGTGGGGGGTCTACCGAGAGGCCGTCGAGCCCGAACGGCTCGTGTTCACGATCTCCGACCGGCCGGAGAAGGATCTGTACGAGCTGATCGTCGTCGTGCTCACCGACCTCGGGGACGGTCGCACCGAGATGGCCTTCGAGCAGCACGGCCGCATGTCGCCCGAGGAGTACGAACGCGCCGGATCGGGTTGGGCGTCCTTCTTCGACCGCATCGACGACCGCCTCGCAGGCGCCTGATCTCGCACCCGCGACGCTCAAGGAGGCAGTAGATGAGCAACGACGCCCACAGCACCCCAGTCGGCATCGATGCAGCAGAGCGGTTCGTCGTCTCTAACGCGCGGCTGCTCGACCGTCACCGGCTGGCCGTCCTTCTGCACGGCGCACCGGTCGAACCGGTTCTCGACGCCCTCCGCGCCTACCGCAACTCGGACGGCGGCTTCGGGCACGCGCTCGAGCCCGACATCCGCGCCCCGACGAGCGAGCCGTCGTCGACGCTTCATGCTCTCAGAGTGCT
>JBQTIP010000030.1:0-4566 GCA_052388025.1 Actinomycetota bacterium | reverse complement strand
TCGCGCCGCGTCAGCCGCGAGACGCGCCGGAGGGCCTCGTCCTGCTCCCGGCGGCGGCGGATGAGCCTGGACAGGAGCGTCCCCAGCATCCGTGGAGGAACGAGCGTCTCGCCTCGGTAGATCGCGCGCGTCGCGTCGATGAGCTCCGAGAGCGGGCACTCCTTGGTCAGGTAGCCGCTCGCACCGGCCTCGAGGGCAGCGATCAGCGTCCGCTGGTCCTCCTCGTTGGACAGGAGGAGCACCTGGCACTCGGGCACGCGCTCCTTGATCAAGGACGTCGCCCGGAGGCCGTCACAGTTGGGAAGTCCCGCGTTGAGCAGCGCCACATCGGGACGCGCGCGCTCGGCCTCGGAGACGGCCTGGATCCCGTCTCGAGCCTCGCCGACGACCTGAAGATCGGACTCGGCCTCCAGAACGACCTTCACCGCCTCGCGAAAGAGCGACTGCTCGTCGGCGATCAGGATCCGAACCTGGGCCTGTCCGTTCGCCACCGATCCCTCCAGGGTCGAGGAGCCAGAACGCCGCCGGTTGGCCGGCGACTGCGATGGCGCACAGGGTAGATACCATTCGGGCTACGCGGCACGCCGCCGCTGGCGTATTCCGTCTACCGCGAACGCATGAGACGCCGAGGGTCGGACACGCGCCCCGGAGTCGCGCGCCCGGATCCGCTCCGGATCTGATGCAGCTCAGTTGTACGGTCGCGCACCGGACGTGGGCAGCCCGAGCGCGTGGGTCGTTGGATCACCTGGGCTCTTTCGGGCGAGCACCGGCGGATCGCCCGTTTCCCTCGCCCACCTCGTCGCCCGCCGCCGGTTGGATGTTTCCACGGCGCGGGAGACCCTTTGCGTCTCTCGAGACCAAACCGGGGTGATCGAGCACACGATCGACCTGGCCGTCGCCCAGCGGCTGAAGCGACAGGGAGCGATGGTCCATGGAAGGTGCTCAAAACCTGCTCGCGCTCCGCTCGCTCCTCACCGACCCGCCCGCATAGCGGGCGTCTGGGAGGAGGTGGTCGCCTGATCACACACCCACCCGTCCAGGAGTGCCGTAACGTGGCACCCATTGCGTACCAAGAATACGGCGAACAGACGTCGTCCATTTGACCCGGCCTGTCGCAGAATACCTTAGGCGGGAGAACCGGCATGGATCTGCCCACGCGCTCCTGTGGGCCAATGCACCTACAGAAGGAGACAGACTTGCGAACGCGGACCGAGGGCCCCGTGCGTCCCTGGCAGCGGCTGACCGTCCTCCTCTGCCTCCTCGCCGTTCAGGTCGGGGCGATCGGTGCTTCGCGCGCGAGCGCCGATCCCACGATCGTCGGGCAGTGGGACCCGCAGATGGTCAACCTCGGCGTGAAGGGCATCCACAGCATCCTTCTCCCGAACGGCACGGTGCTGCTGTTCTCCTACCCCGTCTACGCGGTGGGCAGCGACGCGAGGGTGTGGGACCCGGTCACGGGGAACATCACGGACGTCAGCCTCAACTGGCAACGTGACGCGTTCTGCGCCGGGCATTCCCAGCTACCGGACGGCCGGCAGTTCCTCACCGGGGGCCACGTGCATCTCGGTAAGTTCGGGCTCGGGGTGAAGAACAACGATTTCTTCGACGCCGCCACCAACACCTGGACATCGGGACCGCTGCTGTCGGCCGACCGGTGGTACCCGACCAACGTCGCCCTTGGCGACGGGCGAACCCTCATCTTCTCCGGTGACCGGAGCGGCGGCACCGTCGATTCCTACGACTTCTACTCGAACACCATCACCAGGCTTCCGACGAGCGCGACCCGCA
Organism: Actinomycetota bacterium; assembly: GCA_052388025.1. Lineage (GTDB taxonomy): Bacteria > Actinomycetota > UBA4738 > UBA4738 > HRBIN12 > JBQTIP01. The sequence goes on along the minus strand of JBQTIP010000030.1, from coordinate 2,778 downwards.
GGGTCGGCCTGTACCCGAAGATGCATCTCATGCCGAGCGGCAAGATCATCTGGGACAACACGCTCGCCACCATGTTGTTCGATCCGGCGACAAACACATGGTCGGCGCTCGCCAACACCAACTTCGGGTCGAGGAGCGAGGGCGGCACGTCCGTGCTGCTGCCCGGGCTGAACAAGGTGCTGATCGCCGGCGGAAGCCCCACGATCAAAGGGGCGATCACGGCCACGGCCACCGCGGAGATCATCGACCTCTCCGCCCCCTCTCCGCAGTGGCGGTACACGACGCCCATGAACCATGCGCGCGTGTGGGCGAACGCGGTGCTCCTCCCCGATGGGACGGTGCTGATGGTCGGCGGCGGCACGGGCGGGAGCAACGGCGGACGCTACAGCAACGCGGTGAGGACCGCCGAGCTGTTCGACCCGGTGAACGAGACCTGGACGGATGTGGCCGCGCAGGTGGCCCCCCGCATCTATCACTCCACCGCGGTGCTGTTGCCGGACGGCCGGGTGCTCACGGCCGGCCAGGACAGCGCGAGCTCCTACCAGTTCCAGGGGGAGATCTACTCGCCGCCCTACCTCTTCAAGGGACCCCGGCCGACGATCACGTCGGCACCCTCTTCGTTCGGCTACGGGCAGGCATTCACCATCTCCTCACCGGACGCCTCCGCCATCGGCCGGGTTGCCCTCATCAGGCCCGGGTCGGTCACACACTCGGTCGACTTCGACCAGCGCTACGTGGACCTGTCGTTCACCGCAGCCGGCGGGGACACCCTGAACGTGACCTCACCGCCCGATAGCAACCAGGCGCCGCCCGGCTACTACATGCTGTTCATCGTCGACTCGAGCGGCGTCCCGTCGGTGGCTTCCTGGGTGCACATAGCCTAAACGGGGCTGCGGGAAGGTCCACGGCTGGGTGTGAAGCGCTCCTTCGTCGCGGTCGCCGGAGTCCTCCTGATCACGGGGCTCGTGAGCCTGGCTTCGATCCTCACTCGTGGTAGTGACGGAGTCGTCGGAACGACACCCACCGAAACACCGCCCGTCAGGACACGCAGTGGCGTCGTTCGGATCGACTCCTCCACGAACCGAGTGGTTGGGACGATTGAGCTCTCCAGGCCCAACTCCGTGGCCGTCGGCCTCGGGTTTGCCTGGGTGACGAACAACTCGTCCAACAGGCTCGCCGTGATGAGAATCGACCCGGCATCGAACGCGGTGGCGCCGATCGACGTGGCTCCGGCATTCGCCGTCAACCCAAACGATATCGCTGTCGGCGAGGATGCCGTCTGGGTCCTGATCGGCGACACCACGTACCGAATCGACCCGGAGACGAATGAGGTGACCGGGCGGCTCCGTGATCTCGCGCCCGGAAGCCTCCTCAGCGGCATCGCGACCGGTGAGGGGGCAGTCTGGGTGACCGACGCCACGAGAGGAATGGTGATTCGGATCGATCCCGCGACCAACGATGCCGTCGAAACGATACCGGTCGGAATCCCGGCCGACGGAGTCGCTGTGGGCGCAGGAGCCGTCTGGGTTACCAACAGCGTCGACGAGATCGTGACGCGGATCGATCCAGAGACGAACCGGGTCGTGAAGACCATCCGGGTGCCGGGGGCAGCCGGATGGCTGGCTGTCGGCGCGGGCCGAGTCTGGATAACCGATCCGGCCGGTGACTCGCTCGCCGTTCTCGATCCTGCTTCGAACCGCGTCCACTCGATCCCAGTTGGGGATGGCCCTACCGGCGTCGCTGCCAACACAGAGGCCATCTGGGTCGTGAACAGTCGGGACGGGACGGTGTCGCGGATCGATCCTCGGACGGATGAGGTCATCGAAACGATCGTGGTGGGCAACCGCCCCTACGGGATCGCGGCCGAGGGAACGGACGTCTGGGTTACTCTTCTGCTAGACGTCAGCGAGGGACACTAACCGCCACACAGAGTCCCGGCAGCCTTCATCCACTATCATGCGGCCCTCAGCCCTCAACGCGTGGCCAAGCGCATCGAGCATGTCCCTGGCGTCGTCACCGCCCAGCGCGTAGCAGCGCGCCCGCTCAACGAGCCGCCGTAGCCCCTGGATCGCCGGGCCTCCCATGGTGCTCAGGTTGACGGTTTCCGCCGCCAGGTGATGCAGCCTCAGCGCCCGCGACATCGGCTCGAGCAGCGGCGCATCGACCTTCGGCGAACCAGCAGACTGCGTCGACATCGAGCGAGCGTTCGACGAACATCCTGGCATCCGCGCCCCCGTTGGTCGGAGCCAGGCGCCGCAAGCGATCGAGGGCATCGGATGGGAGGCCCAGCCGTGGAGCGATGGCCGTCAACCTGCCGGATTCCACCTCGACGGCGACCGACTGTACGGGAGAGACGGAGATGCCGGCGCGCTCGATGTGCCTTCGCAGTCGGGTCAAATGGTGCACCAGAGGCACCGGGATTCAGCACCGTCGCGTCGTCCGTTCGCCCCGTGCTCGCGTTCACGAAGACCGCGTCATCCCTGCTCGGGAAGGAAAGCGACTCGAGCTCTCCGAGCAAGACCCTCCCCAGCGTCGGCAGATCGAAAGTACGGACGACCGTGATCATCCGCCCTCCGGAACCGACGCACGAGAGCCCGGACCTGGCCCTCCACCTCCTCGGGGTTCAACCCAAAGGCTTCGGCGATGTCGGCGGAGAGCTCTCTGATCGTCGCGCTCCCGTCCAGGAGCTGGAACACCAGGGTGGCCGTGGGATTCAGATGGTGAAGGTCCCCGCTCCGCTCGTCGTAGATCACGGCCTCCTGGTCGAGGTCGACGATG
>JBQTIP010000029.1:0-4982 GCA_052388025.1 Actinomycetota bacterium | reverse complement strand
GTCTGGTCGGGCCGTCTCCCACAGGACCCTTACGTCTCAGCTGGCATCGCCGAAGTACAGGCGTCCGGCTACCTCGATCGGCTCAGCCGCCAGACCGTAAGGTTGCTCTACCAGTCGCGCGACGTTGGCCTTTGGACCGATGCGAAGGAGGCGCCATACGAGCTCGGGGGCGCGGACGTGATCGAAGTGTCAACCAAGTTCAGCACCCTAAACGGCAACATCATCGCGGCCGGTAACGGCTCACACGCCTTGGCCTTCTGGGCTCCGGGAACTCCTCGGGGACTTACGAGACTTGCCTTCGACATCGCCTCCGGCATTCCGACCGGCACACAAATCCAGATCAGCCGTTTCACCGGACCCTCAGGAGCCCGCACAGTCGTAGCGACCCTTGCTGCCGGTGCAGCAAGCGCGCAGGACATCGACCTCGGCACGGCCAAAGAAGATGCACTGATGGTCGACTACCAGACCAGCACCAATTTCGCGGGTCCGTTCCCGGCCATGCTCCGGATTGCAAACATGCGGGTGAACGGGATCATCCCCGCGACCGGCACTCCCGGCGGCGACGTGTGGCGAGTTTCCGACACCGTGAAGGACGTCGGACACCGCGTGGGCTACGACATCACCGAGGTCGCAGCCTCGCGCCTCAATCCCCTACCGCTCGACTGGACTGGCACCTTCGAAAATCTGCTCACCTACTGCGAGGCGCTCCAAGGCGACCATCACTGGTTTGTTGCCGGGGAGTCCTCCACCGGCCCGCGCCTCTCGTTCACTCAGTGGCAGGACATCTGGGAGGTCTCGCTCGCACGCGAAGCGATCGCTCAGCTTCCCCCGATCCCCATCTCAAATCGGGTGGTCGTGAACTACACCGATGTGGCTACCACCGCTCCCCGCCTCGTCACCGTAGACGCAGTTCCGAACCCACTCGGGCCGGGTGAGGTCTCCGTCTACTACCTCGACATGCCCGACCAGCAGAAAGACTCCGCGCTCGCGACGCTCGTGGCCGCGAACCTGGTCGAGCAAGTGTCGGTGCCACGGCGCACGGGCACCGTAGACACCGCATCGGCGAAGCTCCAAGGCAACCCAACGGCGTCGGTCTACCAGATCCGCCCCGGCGCCATCATGCGCATCACCGACTGGGGCTCGGGCATCTCGCTCGACGTCCCGGTGGCCGAGGTCGATCTGTCCTCACGCGGAGTCCGACTCGGGATCGAACGGCCGGTCTCCGTTGCGACGATCCTCGCCCGGGCCGCGCTTAACCAGATCGGCGTCGGGACCTTCTTTACCTTCGGCCGCAATGCCACCTTGCCGCCCGCAGAGCCCGGCAAGGTTCCGGCGGGGGCTGCATTCGCGGGGATCGGGCGGGACAACAGCGGCCGGGGGGGCGGCGGTGGCGGCGGCGGCGGTGGTGGCACCGCGCCCGGCTCCGGGCCCACACTCGTTGGCCCGATCCAGCCGCTCTCAATTTCGTAGGAGGGGACCGTGCAAACCAAGGCTTACCACCTAATCCGCCGTGGCTCCACCGCTCCGGGCGTCGGTCCCGTCTCGCTCCCCGTGGCCGAGGCCGAGCTGCACTCTCGCCTGCGCGGTCACGGTCCCGTGCAGATCAAGCCGGCGGGACCCTGCCGCTAGACACGTTCTACGATCGGGTGCTGATCGACGGAGGCGGTGTCTCGCCTTACGGGATCGTCGTGGTGAAGCATTCGCTCGGCCCCAAGCACTCGACGTTCCTCGACTGTGAAATCAGGGGATGCAAGACGGCGGCCGTCTCCCTCGAGGAGACGCCGCTAAACGGCACGCTGATCGACTTCGTCAACACCCTTGTGGATGGCGGCGATCTGGAGCCGGGCGACTTCCGCATCACCCTCATGCACCCGGCCACGGTTATTCGCGTGCAGCGCCGAGACGGTACGGCGTATCAGCTGAGGGGTTCGAACGCGGCAATGACGACGATAGGGAGGTTCTGGCCGTGATCGGTGTTTGCTCTGACTGCCAGGGGTCTACGAGCGGGCTCTGCTGGCGTCACCGTCGGCTCGTCGGGATGAGACGACTTGCCGTCCTCGCCTTCTGCCTTTTCCTACTGGCCCCGCTAGATGAGGCAACCGCCCAAAGCTTTAGCTGTTCTCGCCTCCTCGGATTCTCCAACACGCGCCAAATGTGGGAGGCAGGCTTCGAGACCTATGCGGGAGCGGCTTTCTGGGAAGCGCAGGCTCGCGGTGGCCAGGACATCACCCACTGGGGCGTCGAGGGGGCGGGCTGGAACGGCCGCGTCTTCTCGCGCTGCGGGACGCCGACCCGAGCTGTACTGCAGGTCGCGCCGCGAGAGGAAGTCCCGCTCTCTACCCTCGTGGGCTACGTCCAAGACGCCGTCGCAGGGATCCGGTCGCATCTGCCCGGAGCTCGCATCGAACTGATCCCGGTGAATGGCGGCACCGACAATGCCATCTGCCCGAGCCCGCCGGGCTTCGGCGACGGCACGGTCTATTCCTCACGCATCCATCCGCTCGTCGAGCAGGCCATCGCGGCCGTGGCCCAGTCCCCCGGCTACGCCGACACCTTCGCCGGACCCGATGTCGAGCATCCCTGCTCCATGTACGCCGACAACCGGGGACACATGACCGTGGAGGGGGCAGTGTTCGTGGCGTCGAAGGTCGGCGGGTTCTACGCGGGAACAAGCGGATGACAGGGACGAGGTGACACCATGACGCAAACCAGGGCCTACCACTTGAGCCGTCGGGGCTCGACTGCCCCGGGTCACGGCCCCGTCTCGCTCGCCGTAGCGGAGGCCGAGTTGCTCTCCCGCCTGCGTGGTCACGGTCCCGTGCAGATCAAGCTCCGGGGCGAGGACCACTACGGACCTCGACGCGCGCCGGGATCGGCTGCGGCTGTCGCGAAGGGACGAGCCAAGCGCGCGGACGTTGGCGACGCCGTGTGGATTCGGGACTCGCGCAGTATCATCCAGGTGCTTCGACCCGTCTACTACACGCCTGATCCCGCGCCCCCGATCTCCGATTCGTCGGCCACGGCGAGCCTCCGGAGGATCTGGGACTTCATCTACGCTCAAGTTCCGGGACTCGCGATCGAGGTCGGCTACGAGCTGCGGGTGGGCTCGCTCGGCATCTTCGCCTGTCGGCGCAAGCGCAGCGGTGGCGAGTGGTCGGAGCACGCCTTCCACAACGCCTGGGACTTTTACATCTATCGGCCCGGCGTGAACTCGATCGACATGCCCGCGATGGACCGCATGGTCGATCTGCTCATCACCCAGCCCTTCGTCTGCGAGGCCGTGTGGAGGGTGCCGCTTCACTACACGCACGCTCACGCCACAGGATGCCCAACGATGGCCCGCGACGCTCCCCCACCGCCATGCGCATGATCGCGGCGAGTGATGCTCTTACTGCGGCCATCTCAGCGGTTATCGTCGCGGCCATCTCAGCGGCGGCGATGGTGATTACGACTGTACGCGGGGGGCGTGTTCGCCGCGTGATCGACCGGCAGCTCGACACCCACAACGCCAAGACGGCCGGAGACACGATCCACGACGTAGCCCAGACGATCGAGGCTGTGGCCGCCGTACAGCACCTGCACACGCGGACCCTCGACGCACACGGTCAGTTGATCCAGGACATTCGGGACCGGACGACGCGCGTCGAGACGAAGCTCGATGAGACCCGGCGCGTCCTCACGTCGCACGTCGATGAAAGGGCGACATTCGAGCCCCTAATCAGTTGGGTGAAGGACGAGATGGCAAAGGCGAACGCCCCTGGGGGGCACGAAAACCAGTGATCGCCGACGTGTTTTACGCGCTGTTCCTCGTCGCCACCGGCGCCGTCTGCATCTACCTCATACGCGCAGCGCTTCACGCCGACGCCAACCCGCGCAGGGCGGCTCAGCACCTCGTGGAGGAGCTTGAGCGGTTCCTACGCCGAAAGAAGGAGGAGCCATGAACTGGAAGGACATCGCGGAGCGCGTGGCGTTCACCGCCGTCGAAGCGTTCCTCGCTGTGCTGGTCGCGTCGGGTGCCGGGTACGTCAACGTCTCGACGGTGAAGGCCGCTGCCATCGCGGCCGGAGCTGCCGCGATCGCTGCCCTCAAGGTCGCGATCCAGCAGAAGACGGCCACGACGTAACACGTGCTCGCTGCTGAGCATGGCACAAGCTCGAAAACTTTTAGAGCTTCACGCCCCCTCGGGCCTTCGTTTTCAGGCCGAGGCCCTCACCCTTCCAGCGTACTCCTCGGTTCAGAACAGACGTGTCTCCAATTGATCCTCTGAACCACCCGCCAGACGGTCGATGGATGGACGCCGTACTCCTGCGCTAACTGGTCCAGCGACGCCGTCACGCCGTGGCCTAGTGCTCCGACTACGTGCGGCTCAGCAGCGTACCGACGACGGATTTCCTGGACTGACTCGGGTGTCAACTTCCCATGACCGACAGTACGAACGCCGCGATCTTTGCGCTTCCTGTCCAAGGCGTTCGAATGGGCAGTCCCGAGAAACAGGTGCCGAGGGTTCACGCACGGCGGGTTATCGCAGTGGTGACATATCAAGCGCCCGGCAGGGATGGGGCCATGGATCAGTTCCCAAGCCACGCGGTGGGCACGAAGATGACGACTCCCTCTCCCGCCAGCACGGATCATTCCGTAACCGTGTCCCTTCTTCCATCCCTTCTTCCATCCCTGCCATTCCCAACATTCATCCGGCCCGCCGACCCGGACCTTCACCCAGAAGCGATGCGCGAGCGTGTTCGCCATCATCTCCGAGAGGTTGCCCCGACGGGCCGCGGGTTCGCTTTGCCGACCATGTCCACACTCGCGGTCCCGCCGGGGCGCTCCCCCTGTGTGTTCACCTCCTCTCGCTGGGGCTCCAAGTCCGCGGCGCGCCAGAGCCTCACCTCGGCGCGCGGGCGGCGCTCGAAGAGGTCCTCGTCTGCGTAGAGCTTGCGGAGGCAGATGTACTCCACGATCTGCGCATCGTCGCGGATCAGCAC
>JBQTIP010000028.1:0-6211 GCA_052388025.1 Actinomycetota bacterium | reverse complement strand
CCACGAGGGCGACGCGCTCGCGTTCTGGGACGGCGACGGCGCCGTGCGCTTGCTCGATGCGGACCCGGGCATCGGAGCACTTCTGCTGGAACGGCTGGAGCCGGGCACATCGCTCTTCGACCACCCCGCCCCGAGTGAGGTCGTCCCCCTTTGCCTGCGAAGTCCTGCTCCGTCTGTGGCGGCCGGCGCCGGAGGTGCACCCGTGCACCCGTTCGCCCTCGTACGCGAGCTCGTGCTCGCCAACCGCGACTTCTACCCCGGCAACGTCCTGGCCGCCAAGCGCGAGCCGTGGCTCGCGATCGACCCAAGCCGCTCGTCGGAGAGCGCGCGTTCGACACCGGTCACCTGCTGCGAAGCCTCCTGCCGGAGAAGCTCGAGCCCGCGCTCGTTCAACGCCTCGTCGACCGGCTGGCCGACGAGCTGGAGCTGGACCCGGAGCGGATCCGCGCCTGGTCACTCGTTCGATCCGTCGAGGACTCACTCTGGTCGCTCAGCCGACCGGGACGACACCGCCCGGGACGTGAAAAGCGCCCGGGTTCTGTCCGTCATCCGATACGCCCGCCGCCCCTAGTATCAACGGCGTGCAGCGGGGAAGCATCGCTCGCGCCCGTGAGGCGCTCCGGAACCCCGATTTCCGGAGGCTGTTCCTCATCCGGCTGATCAGCCAGTCCGCCGACGGGCTGTTCCAGGCTTCGCTCATCTCGTCGGTGATTTTCTCGCCCACCGAGCAGACGACAACGGTCGGGTTCGCGAAGGCGACGCTCATCGTGTCGCTGCCCTTCTCTCTGATCGGCCCGTTCACCGGTGTGTTCATCGACCGATGGTCCCGGCGGCTAATCCTGGTCGTCGCGCCCTGGTTCCGGGCGGCCGCCGTCGGGCTCGTGCTGTTCGACCCGGAGGCGGCCGCGGTGCCGTTCTATGCGGGTGCACTGCTCGTGATCTCGGTCAATCGCTTCTTCCTCGCGACCGCGGTTACGGTCGTCCCCCGGCTGGTGTCGACCCAGGACCTGCTGATGGCTAACTCCATGGCCACCGTCGGTGGGACCGTCGCGCTGCTCGCCGGTGTGTTCGTAGGTGGTCAGATCGCCGACGCCGTGGGATCCGTGCCGATCGTCGTGGCGGCCGGCGTCATGTGGGTGGTCGCGTCGCTCGTCGCCTCCCGGATTCGAGGGAGCCTCTCGCCGCACCGGCTGCCCGACGCCTTGCTCCGGCACGAGCTGCAGCGCCTCGCGACGGAGTTCCGCGACGGGGTCCGGCGCCTGGCACATGCACCTCGGGCCCTCGGCCCGATGACCTCGATCACGCTCGATCAGATGGGGCAGGGGGTCATCCTGGTCATGTCGCTGGTCGTCTTCCGCGAGCGGTTCCGCGAGGGCGTCGGCTCGTTCTCGTACTTGATCGGCGCCGGGGGGATCGGCGTCCTCGTTGGACTGATCACCGTCGGCAAGCTGGAGGAGCGCTTCGCCAAGGAGCGGATCGTCGCCGGAGCCTTCGTGATCGGGGGCCTGGTGCTGCTGGCCGTCTCGACCCACATCACCGGCGTGACCGTGTTGCTGGCGAGCTTCGCCGTGGGCCTCACATTCGCCTGGAAGAAGGTGCCGGTCGACACGATGGTCCAACAGGCCATCCCGGACGGCTACCGCGGCCGGGTCTTCGCCGTGTACGACCTCTTCTACAACATTTCCCGGGTGGTGGCCGCGATCCTCGCCATCCCGCTGCTGCCGGCGCTCGGCGTGGGCTGGGCGGTGGCCGCGGTCGGCGTCCTGTTCCTCATCTGGACCCCGGTCCTCCCCTTGTGGATGGGCCGGACCCCCGCGCTCGTGATCCGCTTCTACGAGGGCGCGAAGGCCGAGGAGTGGCCCCGGACTGTCGTCTGGGGGGGCGTGGAGGAGCAGGTGGAGGTCGAGCGCGCGTGGCACGAGCAGCGCGACGGCGCGCAGCTAGTCTGTTTCAGACTAGCAATGGAGGACGGCACCGTGATCGAGGTGTCGCGACCGGTGACGGAGGCGTCCTGGCGCCTCGACCGCGAGCTCAGTGGCTGAATCGAAGGCGGTCCCGTTCACGATGTTGTAGCGCATGCACGACGGCGTTGACAAGGCCGATCCTTGGGTGCTTGAGTGGCCAACGCTTCGGCAATGCGTTTCGTGCGACGGCAGGGGGTGCGTCAGATCCGGCGTACAGGTCTCATCCTTGTCTGCTCGATTGTCCTCCTCGCGACCGTCACGGGGACATCGCATGCGTGGACCCGGCCGCCCGAGAAGGGCGCCGGCGTCAACGCGCTCGGCCGGCGGCTGCTCGCCGCCCGCGCCACCGGCGTGTCGACATCCCGAGGCCCGGCCGCACCGGTCATCGACAACTTCGAGATCGTCGGGCACACCGACCTCGGGGCGTCGGACACGAACGGGGACGTGTGGGTGCACGGCGACTTCGCGTACGTCGGCACTTGGGCCGACCCGTGCAACGGGCTCGGCGTGAAGATCGTGGACGTCACGAATCCGACGTACCCCGTCATGATCGGGAGGGTCGGTGGCCGGAAGTTCACGAGCGCCGAGGACGTGGTCGTGCGCAGCGTCTCGACGTCCTTCTTTTCAGGCGATCTCTTGGCGGTTGGCCTCCAGCGGTGCGGCGGTGGGCCGGAGATCGATCAGAAGAAGTTCGGACCGCAATTCTGGGACGTAACGGATCCCCACAACCCGGAGAAGCTCAGCTTCCTCGGGGTCGCCAACGGCGGGGGCGGAGTCCACGAGCTTGACCTGTTCCAGCGGGGCGAGAGCGTCTACGCACTTCTCGCGACGCCCGGCTCCGAGTTCTTCGATCCGGTCCCGGGCGGCGACTTCCGTATCGTGGACGTCACGGACCCTCGGAACCCGGTCCAGGTCGGCGAGTGGGGCGCGCACGCGTATGGGTTCGCGCCGGGGCCCTTCTACGGGCTCGGGAGCTTCGGCGCCATGTTCGATCACAGCGCCCGGGCGAGCGCCGACGGCACGAAGGCGTACGTCTCCTACTGGGACCTGGGCGTGCTCACCATCGACATCACCGACGTGACGAACCCGACCCTGGTGTCGCGGACTGAGTACGCGCCCGACGCCGAGGGCGAAGCGCACTCCGTCTCCGAGTACCAGGGGACGACGACACACTTCCTCCTGCAGAACGACGAGGACTTCGACCCTCGCGGGCTCGCGCATATCGTGTACGGGGACCCGCCGACGACCGGTGTAGCCAACGAGTCGCCCTTAGCCATGCCTCTGTGGGAGATGCCGGGCTCGAGCCTCACGGCCGAGGTCGTTCGGGCCAAGCGGCAGGGGTGCGAGGACAAGGACTACCCGGGGACGACCGCCGGGAGGATCGTCGTGGTGCGCACGCTCTTCCCCTTCTTCGACGAGGACGGGGGGGCCGATCCGCTGTGCACCCATAAGAAGCAGCAAAAGGCTGCGGCTGCGGCGGGCGCGGCTGCGGCGGTCCACGACTTCATCTCGGAGGCCACCAGCCCGCAGTGGTTCCCCCCGCTCGCCACGGTGGACATCCCGGTGCTGTTCACCGACCACGCGACCGCCGCGGGGATGCGGGCTGCCGGTGTCGCGACCCTCGAGGCGCTGGAGCCCTCTTGGGGGTTCCTGCGGGTTTTCGATGCCGCCACCGGCGAACAGGTCGCGAAGTTCGACGGCCTGCCGGGCGTTCACGAGCTCCCGCCGCCCGAGGGGTTCTGGTCGATCCACAACAACGAGGTGCTGGGGAACCGCTCATATGCGTCCTGGTACACGAACGGGATCGTCGCGCTCGACCTCTCGCCGCTGAACGGAGCGACGCCGTCGGATCCGGTCATGGTTGGGCAGTTCGTTCCCGAAGGAGCGCCGTCGCACTCGGACTTCGTCCCCGGCAACATCCCGATCGTCTGGGGCGTGGCCATCCGAGCATCGGACGGACTCATCTTCGCGAGCGATATGAACGGCGGGCTGTGGATCGTTCGGCCGACCGGGCCGGCCGCCCCGTAAGAGCCGACCCTAGATGAAGAGCTGGATCGAGGCTTCCTTCATCTCGAGCAGCGCGGTCGCGGCCCCGATCGGCTCCTCCAGCCCGTCGATGAGATCTTCTCTCTTCAGGCCGAGGAGGTCCATCGTCATCTGGCATGGGATCAGGCGAACGCCCATGTCGCGCGCCATCTCCAGGAGCTCGGTCGGGTTGGGCGTCTTGTAGTCCTTCGCCAGCTTCTTCATCATGAACGGCCCCGCGCCGGCGAAGTTGACCTTGGACAGCTTGGCCTTGGCGGGCGTGCCGGGGTTCACGACCGAGAGCATCTTCTGCATCCAGTTCTCGCCGGTGATCCGCACGCCGGGCTTCACGAGCGCGAACAGGCCCCAGAACGTGAAGAAGACGCTCGCCTCCATGCCGCTCGCGGCGGCGGTCGTCGACAGGATGAGCGTAGGCCAGATGCGGTCGAGGTCGCCGCCCCAGGCGATGATAGTGATCTTGTTCTCCTTGCCGGCGGTGCCGTTCCCGTTGGTATCGCTCATGTCAGGCCTTCCTCAAGACGTAGCGGTAGACGCCGTCTGCTTCGGAGGCCTCGACGAGCTCGTTGCCGGAGATCGTGCTCCAGGACGGGACGTCGGACTTCGAGCCGGGATCGGTGGCGAGGAGCTCGAGCAGGTCGCCGATGCGAACGTCCCTCAGGGCCTTCGCCAGGGTGACGAGCGGGCCGGGGCAGGCCTGCCCTCGCGCGTCGACGGTGGTGGTGATGACATCCATGGGGTCGGAACCTCCTTGCGTGAAAGCGAATGGACGGAAGGAAGGTGGTGCCTTCGGCGGCGGCTATGCGACGGCGCCGCCGGCCACGCCGGGACAGCACAGGCGAGAGGGAATCATCGCCCCGACCACTCCGAAGCAGCGCGTCCGGATCATTGCAGGTGCAATACTCTACACCCTAGATCGGATTCCCATCAAGGCGCGCTTACAGGAGGGATAGCGTCCGCTCGGCGCCAGTCGCGCAGAGCCCCGCGTCTCGCAGGGCACCCAGCTCCCCCACGTACGGCCGGCGGTGCTCCTCACGCGGGAAGGGCAGTTTGTAGAACTCCACGCGGGTTAGCTCCCACCCGCGGAGAGACTCAGATCGGCCCTTAGAGGCTGATCAGCCCCTCGGGACCGGTGGGAACTCACAGGCAGAGATCGACATTCTCCGCTCGCTCGGGGAGATGCCGGGCATCCTTCCGGTGATTGACGCCCACCTTCCGGACCGACCTACGAGACGGGTGCCCGCCTGGCTGGCGATCCCGAGGCGACCCTGATCCGGGGCGCGCTGGAAGGCGCTGACCTCGAGACGGTCGTGCCGGGGTGGACGGCCCGGGCTCGTGCTCGCCGAAACGGGCGCAGGCGGTGGTGCGGCCGAGTCTCAGGTGCGAACGACGGTGCCAGTCCCGGTGAACTCGAAGGTCCCGAAGGTCCAGGTGACGCTGCCGGTGTTGAGGTTGGCCTCCGTCGTGACCGGCGTATCCAGAAAGGTGGGGTCGTTAGAGAACAACACGGTCCCCGACAGCTCGATCGTGTGACCGTGTACCGACCCCTCCTGTGTGTAGTAACACGCACTGGATGCAGGGGTGCCAACGGCAGGTGCGGTTTCGAAGTCCCAGCCGGCCCCGCTGAGCTTGTTGTTCCTCCCCTCCGCGGAGATGCTGACCTTGATGTCGTCGCCCGGGCCGCCGGCGTCGACAAACGTGACGTGGATGTGAACGCCGGTTCCCCCAGCAGGCGCCGCCCCCGCGACCCCGGCCCCGCCGAGGGCGAGCCCGGTGACTGCGGCCGTGCCGGCGCCAGCCTTGAGCAGATTCCTTCTACTGATACTGGTCATGGTTCCCTCCGTCTCTCATCGCGGGTAGCTAGGTCGACATGCCGCGGGCGGCGGAGCGCGGGGCCTAGGGGAGCCGGCCATCTCTGAGGTCATGTAGCGAACGTTCTACTCCCGTACCGGTCTTGGCACAAGGTGGCGCTGTCGGCGAGTTAGCGTCGCCCCGAGCCAGCGGCTCGGGAACCCCACACCCGAATGAGAAGGGCACGTAGCGTCCGCTCGACAACCACGACGAAAGGACGCCGCCGTGCCCAGGCCAGGGTCCGGGCGGCCTGGGAGCGCAAGCGGGCCGCCCTGTTCGACGACGGGGAGCTCCCCGCGGCCGAATGCGGCGGCCCTCGGATCGTCTCCACGGGGGTGGACGGCATCTTCATC
>JBQTIP010000027.1:0-9441 GCA_052388025.1 Actinomycetota bacterium | reverse complement strand
GCCTGTTCACCTACGAGAACGACACGGGCCCCGATGGGGCGAACCACGATCGGACCGGCATCTTCATGATGTCGGGGCTGCCCGGCCAGCCGACCGGCCGGGTCGACGGCCTCAGCCTGATCGACGTCGGCCCGACCATCATGAAGCTGTACGACATGGAGACGCCCGAGGGGGCGGTCGGGAGGAGCTTCCTGTGAGCGAGGCTCGTGGGTTCTGCGTGTGGTTCACTGGCCTGTCCGGCGCCGGAAAGTCGACGATCGCCGACCTCCTGGTACCCGAGCTCCGGGCTCGCGGCCACAAGGTGGAGCTACTGGACGGCGACGTCGTGCGCACGAACCTGTCGAAGGGCCTGGGGTTCTCCAAGGAGGACCGCGACACGAACATCCTGCGGATCGGCTTCGTCGCGCACCTGCTGGCCCGCAACGGCGTCGCCGTGGTCGTTTCTGCCATATCGCCGTACCGCGCGGTGCGCGACCAGAACCGGGCGCTCGTCGGCGACTTCGTGGAGGTGTACGTGGAGGCCTCGCTCGAGGAGGTCACCCGCCGCGACGTGAAGGGCCTCTACCAGAAGGCGATCGCCGGCGAGATCCCCAACTTCACCGGGGTCTCTGATCCCTACGAGCCGCCGGAGAACCCCGAGCTCACGATCAACACCGAGCAGTGCACCCCGCTCGAGGCCTGTCAGATGGTCCGCGACAAGCTGGAGGAGCTCGGCTACGTCCAGGAGCGAGCCGGAGTCGCCTCCGCGTGACCGCACCCCCGAGCATTCTGCTCGTCCTGGTGGACCGTCCGAGGGTTCGAGCCGGCATCGGCCCCGCTTGTGAGCGAAGGTTCGGAACCTTCGCCCGCCGTCGGCAGCCTTAGAGGGACTCCTGCCCGCACCCGGCCGGGACCGAGAGCAGCGGTCCATACTGTTGCACGACCATGCCTGAGGATCGGCGCGACCTGCGGAGACTGTGGGAGACCGACTGGGAGGAGCACGCGGGGCCCGAATTCCCATGGCATCTCGACGAGCCCCCTTCACAGCTGCGCGAGCTGGTCGAGCGGGGCGGATTGCCGGACGGTGCGGTCTTGGATCTCGGGTGCGGCTACGGGGTGGCCACCGCATACCTCGCTCGGTTCTTCCGGCCGGCCGTGGGCGTCGACATCGCCTTCGGAGCGGTTCGGCAGGCCCGACGGTTAGCGAGCCAAAAAGGTGCCCCCGTCACGCTCGTGATCGCTGAGGCACCGGTCCTGCCGTTCCGTGCCGGGGCCTTCGCGCTCATCTTCGACCGCGGCTGCCTGCAAGTGATCCCGAAGGAGTCTTGGCATGCCTACTTCCTCGAGGTGGACCGCCTGCTCAGATCCGGAGGCGTCTTCCAGCTCTTGGCGTCGAAGTCCGCGAGACCCTCCGTTCTCTCCGTCCGGGGGGTGAAGTCCCGGATCCGGCGGATCGTGAGCGGTGGGATGGGCGGCGGTCCCCAGTTCGCGTCGTACGCCCTGATCGCGCGGTTGCTCCCGGCATCCATGGAGACCGTCGTCCTCGAGCAATTCCCCTACGGCACATCGACCGAGAGGGTGCGCCACTTCCTCCATGGGATCTTCAGGAAGACCTAGTATCTGACTCCAGGAGGTCGCACCAGCCTCGGCCGGCTGGTACCTTCCAGCCATGAGTCGTTGAGACGCCCACCCGATTCGGGTGGGCGTCCTGCGTTTCTGGGGGAGAGGGCAATGGACATCGAGATCGGCACCGGGAAGGTGGCCCGCAGGGCCTACGGATTCGACGAGGTCGCGATCGTGCCGTCGAGGCGAACGCGCGACCCCGACGACGTAGACATCTCCTGGGAGGTCGACGCGTACACCTTCGCCCTACCCGTGGTGGGCGCCGCCATGGACGCGGCGGTCTCGCCTGCAACGGCCGTCGAGATCGGCCGGCTGGGGGGCCTGGCCGTGCTCAACCTCGAAGGCCTGCAGACCCGTTACGAGGATCCGGAGCCGGTGTTCGATGAGATCGCCTCGGTGCCCGACGAGAAGGCCACCAGGCGGATGCAAGAGCTCTACAAGGAGCCGATAAAGCCAGAGCTGATCGTGCGCCGGATCCGCGAGATCAAGGAAGGAGGCGTGATCGCGTCGGCCTCGCTCACGCCCCAGCGCGTTCGCGATTTCGCGAAGCTGATCCTGGAGGCGGAGCTCGACATCCTGGTGATCCAGGGAACGGTGGTCTCCGCGGAGCATGTCTCCACCCGATCCGAGCCGCTGAACCTGAAGGAGTTCATCGCCACGTTCGACCTCCCCGTGATCGTCGGCGGCTGCGCGTCGTTCGCGACGGCGCTCCATCTCATGCGTACCGGCGCGGTCGGCGTGCTGGTCGGGGTCGGGCCCGGAGCCGCTTGCACCACACGCGGCGTGATCGGTGTCGGCGTTCCCCAGGCGACGGCGATCGCGGACGCGGCGGCCGCCCGCCGTGAGCACCTGCACGAGACGGGTCGCTACTGCCACGTGATCGCCGACGGCGGGATGCGAACGGGGGGCGACATCGCCAAGGCGGTCGCCTGCGGGGCGGACGCGGTCATGATCGGGTCGCCGCTGGCCAGGGCGTACGAGGCTCCGGGCCGCGGGTACCACTGGGGGATGGCCACATTCCACCCGACTCTCCCGCGCGGAGCGCGCGTGAAGACCACCCGGGCCGCCTCGCTCGCCGAGATCCTCGTCGGTCCCGCGCACGAGAACGACGGCACGCTCAACCTGTTCGGGGGGCTGCGAACGTCCATGGCGACGACCGGCTATGCGAACGTCAAGGAGTTCCAGAAAGCCGAGCTCGTGGTCGCGCCGTCCATCCCCACCGAGGGTAAGGCCTACCAGAAGGCGCAAGGGCTGGGGATGGCGTGATGTCGACCGAGGCCCGCCCGGTCCTGGTGGTCGACCTGGGGGCGCAGTACGCGCAGCTCATCGCGCGAAGGGTTCGGGAGTGCCACGTCTACTCCGAGATCGTCCCGTTCGACCTCTCCGCGCGTGAGCTGAAGGCCCGGCGGCCGGCCGGCATCGTCCTCTCCGGGGGCCCGGCCTCCGTCTACGAGGAAGGAGCCCCCGGCATCGATCCGGAGGTCTTCGACATCGGCGTGCCGGTTCTGGGTATCTGCTACGGGCAGCAACTGATGGCGCAAGTCCTCGGAGGGGAGGTCCGGGCGACGGGCCTTCGCGAGTACGGCGGGACCGAGCTCACTGTCGACGAGCCCGGGGTGCTGCTGGCGGACCTCCCCGCGCATCAGACCGTGTGGATGAGCCACGCCGACACGGTCGTGCGACCTCCGGAGGGGTTCCGGGTGAACGCCCACACGGAGTCCACGCCGGTCGCGGCCATGGAGGATCGGGAGCGGGGCCTCTTCGGTGTGCAGTTCCACCCGGAGGTCGCACACACCCCGAGCGGGCTCGACATCATGAAGCGGTTCCTCTACGAGGGCTGCGGGCTGCTGCCGGATTGGACGCCGGCGAACGTGATCGAGCGATCGGTCGGCCGGATCCGCGAGCAGGTCGGTAACGGCCGGGTGCTGTGCGCGCTGTCCGGCGGCGTGGACTCCGCCGTGGCGGCGCTACTCGTCCACAGGGCGGTGGGCGACCGTCTCACGTGCGTGTTCGTCGACACCGGCTTGAGCCGCGAGGGCGAGCCCGAGGAGGTGGAGCAGACCTTCGGTCGTCATTTCCAGATACCGCTCGTGCACGCGAAGGCGGCCGATCGGTTCCTTGCGAGGCTGGCCGGCGTGACCGAGCCGGAGGAGAAGCGGAAGGCCATCGGCGAGGAGTTCATCCGCGTGTTCGAGGAGGCGGCAGGGCCCGTCGGCGCGCGGTTCCTGGTGCAGGGCACGCTCTACCCGGATGTGATCGAGTCGGGCTCGCGGACCGCCGCGACGATAAAGACCCACCACAACGTGGGAGGGCTGCCCGAGGACATGGACTTCGAGCTGGTCGAGCCGCTACGCGACCTGTTCAAGGACGAGGTCCGCCGGGTGGGGGAGGAGCTCGGACTGCCTGAGGAGATCGTGTGGCGCCATCCGTTCCCGGGGCCGGGGCTCGCCGTGCGTGTCGTGGGCGAGGTGACGGCGGACCGGCTCGCGATCCTCCGCGGCGCGGATCGGATCGTGAACGAGGAGATCCGCCGGGCCGGCCTGTACCGGGACCTGTGGCAGGCGTTCGCGGTGCTGCTGACCGTCAAGACCGTGGGCGTAATGGGCGACGGCCGGACCTACCAGTACCCGGTCGTTCTGCGCGCCGTGACGAGCGAGGACGCGATGACGGCCGACTGGGCGCGGCTCCCCCACGAGGTCCTCGACCGGATCTCGAGCCGGGTGATCGCCGAGGTGCCGGGCGTCAACCGCGTCGCATACGACGTCTCGTCCAAGCCGCCCTCGACGATCGAGTGGGAGTAGGCGCGGGCCGCCGTCAAAGGCGGACGGCGACGACGATCAGGCGTTGCGCCGCCGAGAACCTCGGGTTGCATGTAGTGAGGACGAGCGTCGGACCCGAGGTCTGATCGAGGACCGAGTCGTTCGACGGCACGATGATGAAGGACCGAGTCACCTCGTAGCGGAAGGTGCCGTACTCCGTCTGCAGGATGATCCGGTCGCCCGGTCGCAGCTTGTCGAGCGACCAGAACGGGTGGCCGTAGGTCGTGCGGTGGCCGGCGATCCCCACGCGGCCGCGATCCTGCCAGGGGTAGGCGGTCTGCGCGTAGTGCCCCGGCCCCCGCTTCAGGGATTCCGTGTCGGTCCCCTCCACTACAACTACGTCCAGGTCGATCCGCGGGATCTGGAGGATCGCGACCGCGTCCCCGGGGAGATGGACCGGCTCTTCCTCCGGCGTCTGCGGGGCCGGCCTGGTGCCGAGCGTCGGCTCGAACTGCCGCCGCAGCTCGCTCTGATGCCGCTTCGTCGTGAGGCCGGTTCCCCAGAGCAACCAGGCGAGGTATCCGCCGACCCCGACGGCACCGGCGAGGCAAAGGATCCCGAGGATCCGGAGAACCCGCCCCGCCCTGCGCCGGCGGTGCCTTGGGTCTCGGCGGATCTCCGGGCCGGCAGCGGCTTCGATTCGCGTGCTCATATCCGCCCAGTGTCGCAGGTCATCCGAGGTATCGGCACCGCAACCTACAATCTGATGCGTGGCGCCCGGATGCACTCTGCTCGAATCGCTGAACCCCATGCAGGCCGAGGCCGTGCTGCACACCGAAGGCCCGGTGCTGATCGTCGCAGGGGCCGGCTCGGGAAAGACCAGGGCGCTCACGCACCGGATCGCGTTCCTGATCAGAGAGAAGGGCGTCTCACCGTACGCCGTGCTGGCGATCACCTTCACCAACAAGGCCGCGCGGGAGATGGCCGAGCGCGTGGAGGGGCTGCTGGGCACCAAGGTGGCCGCCGGGATGTGGATCCTCACCTTCCACTCGGCCTGCGCGAGGATCCTGCGGCGCGAGCACGAGCGGCTCGGCCTGCCTTCCGCGTTCACCATCTACGACGAGGCAGACACCGAGCGACTGATCGCCAACGTCCTTCGCGATATGAACGTGGACGTGAAGCGGTTCCCACCCCGCGCGGTGGCGTCGGCGATCGGGAAGGCGAAGGACCACGTAGTCGGCCCCGACGAGTACTCGCGCGTCGCCTCGAACTTCTACGAGGAGACGGTGGCGGGGATCTACGCCGCCTACGAGCAGCGGAAGCGAGCCGCGGGAGCCCTCGACTTCGACGACCTCATCGGCGAGACGGTTCGGCTGTTCCGCGATCACCCTGAGGTGCTCGAGCACTACCAGGAGCGGTTCCGTTACATCCTGATCGACGAGTACCAGGACACCAACCGGGCACAGTACGAGCTCGTGAACCTCCTGGCGGCCAAGCACCGCAACATATGCGTCGTGGGCGACGCAGATCAGGGTGTCTACTCGTGGCGCGGCGCCACGATCCAGAACCTGCTGGACTTCGAGCGCGACTATCCGGACACCGCGGTCTTCCTCATGGAGCAGAACTACCGCTCCACACAGAGCATCCTGGCCGTCGCGAACGCGCTGATCGAGCACAACGTCCAGCGCAAGCCGAAGAGCCTGTGGACCGAGGCGGCTGGAGGTGAGCTTGCCGTCCGGTTCCGCGCCGACAACGAGCACGAGGAATCGCTGTTCGTCGCGGAGGAGATCCACCGGCTTGTCGACGATGAGGGCCACCGGTATCGCGACGTGGCTGTCTTCTACCGAACGAACGCTCAGAGCCGGGTGCTCGAGGACATCTTCGTCCGGACGGGACTCCCGTACCGCGTGTTCGGCGGGGTGCGGTTCTACGAGCGCAAGGAGGTGAAGGACATCCTGGCCTACCTCCGGCTGCTCGTGAACCCGCAGGACGTGATCTCGGCGCGGCGGGTGATCAACTCACCGAAGCGCGGGATCGGCGATGCGACGGTTGGCGCGCTGGAGAGCTTCGCGGCTTCGGAGGAGATCCCCTTCCTGGAGGCCGCCCGTCGGGCCGAGGAGATCGGCGTGCTGGGAGCGCGGGCCCGGGGCGCCGTGCTCGGGTTCGTCCAGATAATGGACCGGCTGGCCGAGCTGATCGAAGGGGGCGCGCGCGCCCCTCGGATGGTCGAGGCGGCGGCGACGGAGTCCGGCTACCTCATGGAGCTGGAGGCCGAGCGGACGATCGAGGCCGAGGGTCGGATCGAGAACCTGAAGGAGCTCGGGGGGGTCGCCGCCGAGTTCGACGCCCGGGCTCCTGACGGGACGCTCGCCGACTTCCTCGAGCAGGTGTCGCTGGTCGGGGAGCAGGACGACTACGACGAGGAAGCCTCGACGGTCACGCTCATGACCCTCCACGTGGCGAAGGGGTTGGAGTTCCCGGTGGTGTTCATCGTGGGGATGGAGGACGGCGTGTTTCCCCACTACCGGTCGATGGGCGACCCCGGACAGCTCGAGGAGGAGCGGCGGCTCGCGTACGTGGGCATCACCCGAGCCCGCGAGCGTCTGTACCTGTGCCATGCGTGGAGCCGGACGCTCTTCGGGAGCACGTCGTACAACCCGCCTTCCCGGTTCCTGTCGGAGATCCCTGCCGAGCTGCTGCACTCACTGGAAACGGACGCGACCGGACCGGGGAGCGGGTGGGCCGCCACCGCGAGGGCGGCCGTTTCGGGGGGGCGTCACGAGCCGATCGCGGTTGGCGCCGGGGATACCGTGATACACGACAAGTGGGGTGAGGGCGTGGTGCTGGAGGTTTCGGGGTCCGGAACCGGCGCCGAGGCTACGGTGGCCTTCGAGGATGCCGGCGAGAAGCGACTTCTGCTCGCCCATGCGCCGCTGCGCAAGGTTGATTGAGTCACAGGATATGCCAGTACTCTTGCGAATCTTGACAGGATATGCATCAGCCCCTCACGCGTAGGGTGGGATCTTCGGATGAACTACGTGGGGTTACAGGTGCTGATTCAGCGGCTGAACTCCTACGCTCCGCTCAAGCGGGTGGGCTGAGCCACCGTCGTCACCCCAAGGGGAAGCGCCGCAGCCCCTCCGTCGGATTCCAGGCCAAGGCGTAGTGCTCGTCCCCGAAGATCGCGTAACCCGCCGACTCGACTTCGATCGAGAACAGGTGGAAGTTGGGCTCCTCGGGCGCCCAGTCGATCCTGGCCTGGATGGCCTCGCGGAAGGCGTGCCGCAGCTCGGGATCCCGCACTTCGACGGCGCGCCCGTAGAGCTTGATGTCGCCCTGTGTCCCCATCCGGTCGCTCGTGCAGCTGTGCACGGCGATTCGCGGGTCACGGAGCAGGTCGAGCGCCTTCTTCGATTGCCACATCATGCCGAGCATCAGTCGGCCGTCGGCGAAGTCCGGCTCACACGGGCTGATCCGCGATGAGCCGTCCTTGCGAAGCGTGCCCACCATGACGACCTGGTCCTTCGCGAAGCGGTCGTGTGCCAGCGTGGCGATCTCGGGGCAGGCCGCGGCGAACTCGTCCCATCTCATGAAGTCACCCCCCGAGCGACGTTGGCGCTAGTCTGATACGGACTAGCGGAGGAGCAGCAGGTAGCCCGCCGCCAGGATCACGATCCCGGCCACGAGCGGCGCGATGACCCAGGCCAGGCCCAGCCGGCCCCGGTAGGGACCGAGGTGGCCGATCTTCGTTCCCGGCTTGAGCCCCGGCGGCCGGAACCGGATCCGCTTCGTCATCGCCTCCCGAGTATAGGTACGACCGGCAGGACTCACCGCTCCACGGCGAAGAGGCGCCACTCGCCCGGGACGCCCTTCAGCTCGTGCATGCCCCGATCGACGAATCGGAGCCCCGAGCCGGCGACCAGGTCTTTCACGGTGCTCGAGACCAGTACCTCTCCCGGCTCCGCCTTCGACGCGACGCGGGCCCCGATGTGGACGGCGAGGCCGCCGACCTTCTCTCCCATCAGCTCGCATTCGCCCGTGTGCAGCCCCGCCCGAACCTCGATCCCCAGGTCCCGCACGGAATCGGCGATCGCGCGGGCGCACCGGATGGCCCGGGCCGGCCCGTCGAAGGCGGCGAAGAAGCCGTCGCCCGCCGTGTCGATCTCCCGGCGGCGGTAGCGGCTCAGCTGTCCCCGCACGCGTTTGTGGTGGGTCTCCAGAAGGTCCTTCCACTTCCGATCGCCCAGCCCGACGGCGCGCTCCGTCGAGCCCACGATGTCGGTGAACAACACCGTGGCAAGCACTCGGTCAAGCTCTACCTCCTCGTCGCGCACGTCAGCCAGGAAGCGCTCGATCTCCCCGAGGAGCGCCTCCTGGTCCCCGAACCAGGGGATGTGATCCCTCCCGGGCAGCTCCACGTACTTCGCGCCCGGGATGCGCTCAGCCATGTACCGGACGGGCTCGGGTTCGTCGCCCTGCTTGTTCAGGACGAGGGTCGGCACGCGGATCGCCGGCAGCACGTGCCGGACGTCGATCTCGTAGTTCATGCGGCTGAGCGCGACGGCCGCCCCGGGGCTCGCGCTAGCTCGGGCCCACGCCGCCATGGCTCGGACGATCTCCTCATCGTCGGCGACGCTCGGTGCCCCCCACTCCCCAGGACCCTGGCAGGCCGTGCCCCGCTTGTCGAAGAGGATCAGCCGGGAGAACGTCGCGAGCCTCCGGTAATTGCGAGCGCAATCGGGCAGCGACCACACGGAGTCGACGTTCGAGACCCAGCCGGGCATCGCTACGAGGTCGACCGGTCCGTCGCCCAGCACCTGGTAGTCGATGTACTTCATCCAGCGTCTTCGCGTACCGGGTCTCGGGGATCACGGGGATAGTGTCCGATGGGCCGGCCGAGTGGCCGCAAGCGGGAGGATCCTGGTCGTTCGCTACACTTGGCCGCGCATGCCTGAGAAGCTGCGCATCATCGTCGCGAAGCCCGGCCTCGACGGCCACGACCGGGGGGCGAAGGTCGTGGCTCGGGCCCTGCGTGACGCCGGCTTCGAGGTCGTCTACACGGGTCTGCACCAGACACCGG
>JBQTIP010000026.1:0-3161 GCA_052388025.1 Actinomycetota bacterium | reverse complement strand
ATCAACACCGACAACCCCGGCCTGTTCGCGCTCGATCTCACCCACGAGCTGGAAGTCGCGCGGGACGAGATCGGATTCACCGAGGGGGACTTGCGGGCGGCGACGCGCAACGCCCTGGAGGCCAGCTTCTTGCCCGAGGACGTGAAGGCAGAGGCGCTCGCCGGACCGTTCGCCTGGGTCAGGTGATCTGAGGACCGGGTCAGCGCGTGATCACCAACCGCTTCACCGCCCTCGGGTGGGCCCCGAAACGGTACTTGTACTCGTAGTCGCCCTTCAGCATGTCGAACTCCGAGCAGCCGCTCTCGATGGCCGAGCGGATCACCTCGGCCACTAGGACCATGCCGGGCGACAGCTGCCGCCACTCGTGGTCGAACGCCGAGTTGTAGAGCGAGTACGTGCCCTCGAACCGGAATCCGATCGTGCCGGCGAGCTTCTTCCCCTCTACCTCGATGAAGGTGAGGTTGAAGATGCCGCGCGGCAGGAACGCCTCCCCGAGGCGGCGGAAGAAGATCTCCATGCCCGGTTGGAGGAATACCCCCTTGGGACCATCGCTCGACCTGTGGAGCGACACGAACAGATCGAGGTACTCGACGAGCTTGGCGTGGGTGGCGAGGCAGATGCGGTAGGGACCGGCGTCGCTCTCCAGCTTGCGCGCTTTCCGCTTGATCTCGTGGCGGAGCTTCGTGGGAAGGCCGGCCAGGTACTCGTCGTAGGACCCGGGCAGCGCGAGGAACGGCGCAACGGGGACCTTGTCATCGGCGACCTCGACCGAGAACCCTTGCGCGGCAGCGGCTTCGCGCAGCCTTGGCAGCCACACGGAGTCCTCCGGGAGCCCTCGAAGGTCCGCCTCGCTCCAGTCATCCCGTGCGGATAGCGCAACGAACAGCTCCTTCGCGACGGCGTCTTCGGCGCCGGGCGAGGCCACCGGCCCCATGTAATCGGTCACCTCGGTCCCCCCGAGAAACCGCAGCGTGGAGCCCAGGCGCTCGAACGCGACCGCCCCGACCTGGGCCCCGTCCTCCTCCTCGACGAAGGCAAGCAGCAGGTGCTCGGGCGTCTCGCCGAACTCCTCCCAGTAGAGCTTCAGGTACGCCGGCGTGTGGAAGAACGTCCCGGCGGGGTCGGCCGTGACGAGGCTCGACCAGTCCCGCCGGGCGAAGTCGCGCCCGTCCTCAGAGAAGATGACGCGCATCGCCTCACCGATCCAGCACGAACAGCGTGTGGTGGTAGGTCTTCAGCGTCGGCCACGTCGGGCGGTAGGTCTCCACGTGCGCGATCGAGAGGTCGCGGTCCTCGAAAAGGTCCGTCCACTGGTGGACGTCCCGGAACGTGAACGGCGTCGGGACGCCGTGGCGAACGTTCAGGATCCAGTCCCAGCACACGTTGAAGACGCGATCGATGCGCGAGGTGGGCGTGTCCTCGGCCACGATCACCCTCCGTCGCGCGACGCGGATGGCCTCGTCGAGCAGGCGCTCCTGATCCTCGTACCGGCGGATGTGATGGAAGACGAACATGAGCAGCACCGCGTCGAACGACCCATCGTCGACCGGCACGCGGAACGGGTCGTCCAGCTTGATGAACGGCAGAGACCCGTCCCGGTTCTTGTAGTCGACCACATCGGTAAGGGTCGGCTCGACGCCGGTCCGGTCCCGCAGCCAGCGGCTCATGAACCCCGTCCCGGCACCGAGGTCGAGCATCGTTTCGCCGGGCGTGAGGTGGGGCGCGATCCTGCGACCCTCCTCGTTCTCACGCAGGAACATGGGAAAACTGTAGCGTCTTTGCCGGCTCAGGCCGCCAAGCGGGTTGGGGCCTCCTTCACCAGGAGCCTCCGCTGCCTCCGCCGCCTCCGCCGCCGGAGAAGCCGCCTCCCCCGAAGCCGCTCGAGCCCGAGCCCGAGGGCGTCGACGTGAGCGTGCCGGCCGTTGTGACGGCGAACCCGTCGATCGCGTGGGAGAAGCCGGCGAGGGCGAACGGGTGTGGTGAGAGGTACCACGACGCCTGCTGAGGCTCCTCCGCGAGGGCGGCGAAGGCCTCCCCCCACTTCTCGGTGCATCCGAACACGATCGCGTACGGCAGGTAGCGGTAGAAGATGTTCTCCTGCTCGGCGAAGCGAGCCAGGTGCGTGTCCGCGGTCTCGATCACGCGCCGGAAGCCGAGCACGCGCCGGCGTAACCCGGTCCCCGTGGCCGTTCGCCTCGGCATCCATCGGGCCCCGATCACGAGTAGCAGGCCTCCGAGCACCAGAGGGATCGGCAGGAGGGCGACGTGCGTCCAGGCGATCGCCGCCGCCAGCGCCGCGGTGGCGAGAATGAGGGCGCCGGTGCCGATCCCCGCCCAGAACGTGCGCACCTTGTCCGGGCGCCGGGGGAACCACCCTTGCTCGATCGAGTCCTCATACAGGGCGTCCTGCACCTTCTTCAGGCGCTCGGCGAACTTCGCGCGGAGGGCCGATAGCTTGACCTCCTCCCTTCCCTTGAACAGCCCGTTGAATAGCTGTCGTTCGTACTTCAGCAGGTCGTCGGCGTCCTTCAGCTTCGAGAGCTTCCAGTCCGGCTTCCCGAACCAGCCTTCCTTCGGGATCTCCTCGATCGTCAGGTAGCCGCGCACAGCCAGGTCGATGATCGTTGCCGTGATATCGAGCGGGTTCGCCACCTCGTCGATGAGCGTGCCGATCTGGCCGGCCCGCAGATCCTCCGGCGGCGCGAACTCCACCGGCGCCTCGTCGCTCTCGCCGAGCGGAACCGCCTGCTCCCGACCGTCGGAGGAGCCCATCACGATGTCGACCTGCGAGCCGACGTATCGGCGGTCGCGGCCGGTCTTCCACGCAAGCTGGCCAAATAGCGCGACGACCGCCACGAGGATCACCGACGCCGCGCCGGCCGTGAACGGCGTGAACGCGAATGCCCCGGCGAGGCTCCACCGCTCCTCCAGGATCGGTCTCGGTTCCGCGACGACGCCCTTCGGCAGGGCCGCCACGACCGTCAGGCCGGTGAACACGGAAAGCGATCTCTGGGAGAAGGCGGCCGCGCCGCCCTCGATCCGGGCCCGTTCGCACGGCAGTGAGGAGCCGAACGAGCCACTGAAGCACGCGATCGTCGTGATCGCGGCCGGGGCCTCGATCCGCACGGTCGCGCGTTCGATCGTGATCGCCCAATCGGGGC
>JBQTIP010000025.1:0-1782 GCA_052388025.1 Actinomycetota bacterium | reverse complement strand
CGGTTCCTGGCCGGTGGGACCGACCTGGTCGTGCTGGCCCGCAAGGCGCGGGCGCCGCTGCCGGAGGTGATGATCGCCCTTCACCGGATCGACGAGCTGCAGGGAGTGCGGGGCGAGCCCGACGGCTCTCTCCGGATCGGGGCCGGGACCAGTCACGCCGTCCTCGAGTCGCACCCGATCGTCGTGCGAAACTTCACGGCGCTGGCCGACGGCTCTGCGCTGGTCGGTTCTCCGGCGACCAGGCACGTGGGGACGCTCGGGGGCAACCTGTGCAACGCCTCGCCTGCGATGGAGACCGGGAGCCCGCTGCTGGTGTTCGGGGCGTCGGCGGAGGTGGCCGGGCCGGTGGGAACCAGGACGCTTCGGGTCGCGGAGCTCTTCGTCGGTCCGGGCAAGACCGCACTCGAGCTCGGGGAGCTGCTGACGACGGTGACGATCCCGGGGCCTGCGTCGGCGCTTGCCGGGGCGGCCGCCTTGGGAAGCGCCTACGTGCGGCTGGACTACCGCCAGGCGATGGAGATCGCTGTGGTGGGTGTGGCGGCGTTCGTGGCGCTGGGCGGCGACGGCCGGGTGGCGGGCGCGGCCCTCGCCATCACGGCGGTGGCGCCGACCTGTGTGCTGGTGCCGGCGGTCGGCGAGGCCCTGGCCGGTAGGGAGCCTTCCGACGGCGCGATCCGAGAGGCGGCGGACCTGGCCGCCGAGGTAGCCAGGCCGATCGACGACGTGCGAGCCCCGGCCGACTACCGGCGGGCCATGGTGCCCGTCATCGCCCGGCGCGCCCTGTCGTTCGCGCTGCGCCGGGCCCGCGGCGATGGTATCGGGGTGCCGGCGACGCTTGCGATCACGGCGGCGGACGGATCGAGCGAGGTGGCGTGAGTGAAGTACCCGCTCATCCTGAACGTGAACGGCGAGTCGTACCAGCTTGAGGCGGAGCCCGACCGGACGCTTCTTCGCGCGCTGCGCGAGGACCTTGGGCTGACCGGGACGAAGGAGGGCTGCGACGACTCGGAGTGCGGGGCGTGCATGGTGCTGATCGACGGCCGCCCGGTCAACTCGTGCTCGTACCTGGCCCTGCAGGCCGGCGGCAGGGCGGTGACCACGGTCGAGGGCCTTGCCGACGGCGGAGCGCTTCATCCATTGCAGCGGACGATCCTCGAGGAGGGCGGCGTGCAGTGCGGCTACTGCACCCCGGGCATCCTGATGTCGGCCAAGGCCCTGCTGGACGCCAACCCGGACCCCAGCGAGGTGGAGATCCGCCAGGGCCTGGGCGGGAACCTCTGCCGCTGCACCGGCTACCAGAAGATCGTAAGGGCCGTGCAGTCGGCCGCGGCCCAGCTTGCCGCGGAGCGCGGCTGACCGTGAGCACGATCGAGTGGCGCCGGTATCGTATGGGTCGGGTTCATGACCGACGGGACGGCTGTCGCCCTCGTAGCTCAGTGGATAGAGCAACGGTTTCCTAAACCGTGCGTCGCAGGTTCGATTCCTGCCGGGGGCACCGTGGAGAAATCGTGGAGTCGCTCTCCTCGATTTCTCCGCCAGGCGGACTGCTCGACGTCCCTCGGAAGGCATCGACGGTCCACCCGTCACTGTGGACCGACTAGCGGGCGGGGGAGATATCCGCGAAGGGGCTCGGTCGTACCCAGGTCGGGAACGCCTTGACCAAGCCAGCTGGGCCTTCTACGCGGCAACGACCAGAGCGCAGCGCCTCCTCAAAAGTGATGCGCCTCAGGTTCCACTGTGCGAGCGTCTCCGCGTCCGTCGTGACGATCACGTCTTCGGTCC
>JBQTIP010000024.1:0-12682 GCA_052388025.1 Actinomycetota bacterium | reverse complement strand
ACATGGTGCTGACCGACGGCCCGACGACGTTCGAAGGCATCGAGCGAGCGCTCGACGAGGGCCTCGTGGACAAGGTCGGCTTCACCGGCTCCACGGCGGTCGGCCGGCGGATCGGCGAGCTCTGCGGGCGGCACTTGCAGTCCCCGTGCCTGGAGCTCGGCGGGAAGAACCCGCTGGTCGTCATGCCGGACGCCGAACTCGACCTCGCGGTCGAGGGCGCGCTGTTCAGCGGGTTCGGAACCGCGGGACAGCGCTGCACGTCGCTCGGCACGGCGATCGTGCACGAGTCGGTCTACGACGATTTCCTCTGGCGGTTCGCCTCCGCCGTCGAGAACGCAGCCGTCGGCGACCCCATGGAAGACGTCCTGTACGGCCCCATGATCAACGCGCGGTTCTGCGAGCGGTTCGAGGGCTGGCTGGACCTCGTCCAGCCACACCACAAGCTGCACGGGTCCTCCGGGACCGGGCGCATCACTAGCGAGAACCCGCGGGCGGGCTTCGTGGGCGACCCGGGAGCCGGGCTCTACTGCCACCCGACCATCGCCGACGGTGTCACGATCGAGGACGAGCTGTACCGGACCGAGACGTTCGGCCCGATCGTCGGCGTGGCGACCTTCGGCACGTTCGACGAGGCGATAGCCCTCGCCAACGGCCACGGCTACGGCCTGTCGTCGTCGATCTACACCCGCGATCCGTTGAACGTGTTCCGCTTCCGCGAGCGGATCTCGGCGGGCATGGTGTCCGTGAACAACTCCACGTCGGGGGCGGAGGCCCACCTGCCATTCGGCGGCAACGGGAAGTCGGGCAACGGCAGCCGGCAAGCCGGAATCTGGGTGCTCGACCAGTTCAGCCGATGGCAGGCGATGAACTGGGACTACTCCGGGAAGCTTCAGAAGGCCCAGATGGACACGGCCGACGTGAGCGCGGACCTCGATTTCCGACTCGAAAGATAGGCCCCCAGCTGTCCTGTCTCAGTAAGGAGAGGGTGAGTCGCCCCCCCGTGCCGGGCGGAGCTTCGCTGAGGCGGGGGTTAGGGGGTCGGGCTGGCCGAAGGCGTTGGGGTGGGGGAGGGCGAGCCGATCCCCCGCTTCGCGGCCAGCTCGTTGGCGCGCTGGATCGCCGCCTGCGCGAGCGCGATCTCCTCTTGGTAGGTGGCGAGGTCGCCGTTGCGGAGGGCGGCTTCCGCGTTCGAGAAGTGCTGGAGCGCCTCCTGCACCAGTGCGGCGATCCGCTGGTTGACGTTGCCGACCGGCGGTGGCTCTTCTCCGTCCGGCGGCGGCGGCGGCGCCACCACACCCCCGAGGGAGTCGGCGAGGGCCTCCGCGAAGTCGTCCCCGAGTCCGACGGTCCCGCCGTTCACCACCAGCACGCGCTTCAGCTCGGGGATGGCGTTCGTCTGCTCCGAGCGCACATACACCGGCTGCACGTACAGCATCGCCTCGCCGAGCGGGATGACCAGGAAGTCACCGAAGATGATCTGCGACCCGCTCTGGCCGAGCAGGGTGCGGTCCGACGAGAACGTCGGGTCCTGGTTGATCCGGGCGAAGACCTGGGATGGCCCGTCGACGTTCCTCCCCGGCGGGAACTCGTAGGCCACCACCTCCCCGTAGTTCTCCGGGTCCGACTTCGCGGCCATCCACGCGACCATGTTCTGCCTGCCCTCCGGGACGAACGGGAGGATCAGCACGAACTCCTCCTCGGTCTCGCCGGGCAACCGCATCAGCAGGTAGTAGGGCCGTAGAGGTTGGGCGGCGGTGGTCGCGCCGCCTCCCGTCGTCGGGTCGGCGGGGATCTGCCACAGGTCCTGCTTCTGGTAGAAGACGTCCCGGTCGGTCACGTGGTAGTTGGCGTACTGCGTGGCCTGCACCTGGAACAGGTTCTCCGGGTAGCGGAAGTGCGCCGTGAGCTCCTCCGAGGCCTCTTCCACCGGCGTGAACAGCTCGGGGAACGCACTCTGCCAGACCCGGATGATGGGGTCGGTCGGGTCGCTTACGTAGTAGGTCATGCTTCCGTCGTACGCGTCGACGACGACCTTCACCGAGTTGCGGATGTAGTTGGCCCTTCCGTCGAGCCCGGGCGTCGTTGTGGCCGTCGCGAGGTCCACCTCCTGTGAGTACGGATACTCGGAGGTCGTGGTGTAGGCGTCCCAGATCCATACCATCCGCCCGTCGACGATCGCCGCGTACGGGTCACCGTCGAACTTCAGGAACGGCGCCGCCTTGGGCACCCGCTCGGTGATGTCGCGGTAGATCATGATCCGGCTGTCGCCATCGATCAGGCCGGAGATCAAGAGGTTGACGTCCCGGTACCTCCAGGCGAACAGCGCGCGCTGGAAGAACCCGCCGACCTCGATTCCCCCCGCGCCGTCGTACCGGAACTGCTGCTCGCCGGTTGCGGCGCCCTCGTAATCGAGCTCCGGAGTCCCGGTGTTCACCACGATGAACGGAACGTCCCGGACCTCGCCGTAATACACACGGGGCTGGGTCGGAAGGGGCTGGCCTACCGCCGGGATGTCGCTCACCGTGAACACCGGCGCGCCCTCCGGGCTAGCCGTGTTCACCTGCGCGGCGACCGGCCCGAACCCGTGTGTGAACACCAGGTGCTCGTTCTGCCAGGTCTTGCCGCCGGTGAGGATGCCGCTCTGGCTGACCTCCCTGTGGGAGATCATCAGTACCCGCCGTTCCCCGTTCAGGTCGTAGCGGTCGACGTCCACGTCCCTGAACTCGTAGTACTGCTTGATCCGCTGGAGAGACTGGAAGTTCTCGAGCAGCACGTCCGGCCGCCACACCCTGACGTTCGCGATGGTGGCGTCGTTGTCCGCGACGTCCTCGGGCGACACCGACACGGCGACCGACCGCGGCGTGAGCGAGATGGAATCCAGCCCGAACGCCAGCCGCGTGGCCTCGATGTTTCGCTCGATGAAGGGTCCCTCACGCTGCTGCTCCTGCGGCGCGACGCGGAATCGCTGGACGAAGGCCGGATACAGGCCTCCGGCCGCGATAGAGGCGAGCGCCAGCAGCCCGACCGCAATGACGGGCAGAGCCCATCCGCGCAGGCGGATGTTCACGAGGAACAGGATGGCGCAAGCGATCGAGATGAACACCAGGATGCGAAGCGCCGGGAGCTGGGCGTTGACGTCGGTGTAGGAAGCTCCCGTAACGACGCCGCGCGGAGAGGTCAGTAGGCCGAACGTCCCGAGCTCGTAACCCCATGCCTTGGTCAAGATGATCAGGCCCAGGAGCACCGAGAGATGCGCCTTCACCTGCGGCGTGACCTTCTCGCCGACCCCCTGTGGACGGATGCCGCCCCACACGTAGTGCGCGATTGCGACAATGACCGTGACGCCGACGAGCGACGAGAACAGCCATCCCTGGACGAATCGCAGCCAGGGGAGGCTGAAGACGTAGAAGGCCGGGTCCCGGTTGAAGAGGGGATCAACGGTTCCGAATGACACGCCGGAGGAGTTCCGCCACAGCAGGAACGTTCTCCACTGCCCCGTAACTCCCACTCCCACGAAGAGTCCGATGACGGCGGCGAAAATCGGCAGCGCCCACCAGATGTAGGGCTCGAAGGAGACCCGGTAACGCTCGATGATCTCCTGCTCGGGTGTGAGAGCGCGGTAGCGCGGCGTGATCCAGCGCACGATCAGGAGGTTCGCGTAGAGGAGCGCGAAGAAGGCGATGCCGAAGACGATCCCCAGCAGGATCTTCGTGCGAAGCACCGTCCAGAACACGCTGGAGAACCCGACCTCCCGGAACCACAGCAGCTCGATGAAAAAGCCGGACAGCAGAGTCAACGCGACGAGGATCACGACGATCACGGCGCCGATCAGGATCAGCAGGCGTCGCCGCTGAGTGGATTGCGCAGGAGCCCGTGCCAAGCTTTCCTCAAACTCCCCTCAGGGCGGACGCCGCCCGAAGGCAGCGGTGCTGCCCCCGGTCGGGGCAGGCGGCGCTCAGCCTATCATCGGCCTCCGGATCAGGAGGCTCCCGGGCCCCGCTCACGCGGCCGACCCAAGGTAGTCCAGGGCTTCCTGGAACGTCGACACCGGGACCAACCCTATGCCGAAGTCACCGGCGGCTCTGGCCTCCTCGAGGTTGTCCCGCGGGATGAGGATAACGTCGGCGCCGGCCCTCCCCGCGGCGAGGATCTTCTCCCCGATGCCACCGATCGGGTAGATCGTCCCGTCCAGGTCGATCTGACCGGTGCCCGCGATCGTCCGACCCCCGGTGAGGTCTCCCGGGGTCAGCAGGTCGTAGAGCCCGAGCGCCCACATCAGGCCGGCGGAGGGCCCGCCGATGTCGCCGCTCGCGATGCTCACGCCGAACGGGAAGTTGTCGAGTAGCGACACGCCCACGAGCACCTTCTCTGCCTCCCCGCAGGGCCGTTTGACCAAGTCGACCTCCTCCGTTTCACCGTCCGCCCGGACCTCGAAGTTGAGGGTCTCGCCGGACGCGGCGGCATCGATCGCGGCGGACGCGTCGGCCCGATCTCCGATGGGGTCGCCGTCGATCTCCAGGATCACGTCCCCCGGGTATAGGCGGCCCGCCGCCGAGCAGCCGGAGACCACGCTTTCGACGAGGGCTCCTCGTCCTCGCTCATCCGGGTAGTCGGCCAAGAGCGAAAGCACGACGTGGACGGCGTCGATCTTGCTTTGGTCCATCTGCGAGATGGAGCGGCGCTGCTCCTCCTCCTCGGTTTCCCCCGGGGTGAACAGATCGCTCTCGGGAACCACGGCCCGGGCCGGGTCCAGCCAGGCCAGGAAAGCCCCCAGCGCGGTGACCTGACGAAACGTGATCGAGGTCATGACGAAGCGTCCCTGCGAGGGATACCGCGGGTGTCCGGTCACCTCGATCAGGGGCGCCACCTCCCGAGCCGGCCCCGGCCCGATGCTGTAATAGGGAAGCGAGTACAGGCCGGCGAACGCGGCTAGGCCAAGGAGCGGGACGATGATCGCAAGCCTCTTGCGCACCACAGAAGATGGTACGGCGACAACCTTCGAACGATGGCGAACTTCGAAGGGGTACGCTTCAGTCTGAAAGAGAGGACATGAAGGCCGTCGCGATCTTCGCGATCGCGGCCCTCGTGGGGGTCGTGGTGTACGGGCTCTCCGGCCGCAGGGCCCGGGGCGAGCTCGCCGCGGCCGCCGGCACGTGGGACTGGGAGGACCGGCCGCCGGACGATACCCTCCCGTCGGGCCCCAGCGTGGAAGGCGAGGGCGCCAACCCGTTCGCGTACGACCGGACCTCGGTCGCCGCGCACCGTCCCTTCCGCTCCCGTCTGCTCGGCGTCCTCGGCCTGATCGCCCTCGTCGGGGCGGCGGGCATGGTCCTCGCCGCCACCCTGTGGCAGGCCGGCCACATGATCAACCAGCAGATCGCGAACTTCCTCGAGAAGTGATGCGTCTCACCGCACGTCGGGCGTGACGTCGCGGAGCTCCCGAACCAGCGCCTCGGATAGTTGATCGTCGTCGCGCAGGCGCCCCTCCAGGTTGAGCCGGCCGGCGAACACCGAAAGGGCGGCGTGCGTCGCGTGGTCGAGCCGTTCGGTCTCCGGGCCGTCGTAGTCGCCAAGGTTGCGGAGGCGCCGCTGGATCTCGGCCACCAGCCGGGGTTCGGCCACGAGCAAGGGATCGTTGCGGACGAGCATCTCCCGATCCCACACGTCGAACAGGCGGGCCAGCTCGGTCACGGCCTGCTGGTGATCGTCGACCCGGAGATCGACGTATCGGTCGTTGCGGCCCTCGTAGCCGCCACCCGCCCGGACCACGAGCAGCGCGGCTGACTGGCGCCCCCGGCGATCGCCGCCGGCCGCGTCCCCGGCGACGAGCGCCGCGAGCAGCCGGTCCACGAGGTCGCGTTCGGTCGCGCCGAAGGTCTCCTCCATGGCAGCCACGACCTCGCTGCTGAC
The DNA here is from genome assembly GCA_052388025.1 of Actinomycetota bacterium. Classification (GTDB taxonomy): domain Bacteria; phylum Actinomycetota; class UBA4738; order UBA4738; family HRBIN12; genus JBQTIP01. Next base: position 6,772 of record JBQTIP010000024.1, on the reverse strand, counting down.
AAGGATGTTTCCCTGGCAAGCGAACCCGTCGCCGGAGAGCCCGCCGGCCCAGTCCATGCACTTCGAGCCGGTGAAGGTGGCCGCGCGTCCCGCCGCGTCCACCATTCCGAGCTGGCGGTCCTCACGGCCCTCGTCCCCAGCGAGGACCCGCTCCAGGGCCTCTTGCGCCGAGAGCCCGCCGGCCATGAGGTCGAGCCCATCGGGCCCGAAGGAGGTGTTCGCCCACGACTGCGTCGCTACGGCGCCGGCGCCCGCTCGGCCCCAGGGCACGACGGCGCCCACCGCGGGGAACTTCGACGCCACCGCGATCCCCCAGTCCCCCGCACGGGGGTCGGCGCCGACGATCGAGAACGTCATCGCCGCCTCACGAGCTGGAACGACGATCGGTAGTCGTCCAGGTGCTCGAGCATCATGCCGGCGCCGAGCACCACCGTCTCGAGCGGACGCTCGGTGAGGTGCACCGGGACCTCGCACTCCTGCGCGAGAAGGAGGTCAAGGCCCCTCAGCAGGCCTCCGCCGCCGGTCAGGAACATGCCGGTCTCCAGCACGTCGTGGGTGAGCTCGGGCGGCGACTCGGCGAGGCACCGCCGCGCGGTCTCCACGATGCCGCCCACGCTCCCGGCCATCGCCTGGCGGATCTCGTCCTCGCTCACCTGCACCTCGGTGGGGCTGCCGGAGTCCAGGAACCGCCCGCGCACCATCGCCGCCTTGTGCTGCGGGGCTGGGAAGGCCGACCCGATCGCGATCTTGATCTCCTCGGCCGCCTTCTCGCCTACCGCCACGCCGTATTCCGCGCGGATGTGCTCCTGGATGGCTGCGTCGAGGTCGAAGCCGCCCAGCCGCACGGAGCGCCCGGAGACGACACCGCCCATCGATGCCACTGCCATCTCGGAGGTCCCCCCGCCGATGTCGACCACGAGGTTCCCGATCGGCTCGTGGATCGGGAGACCGGCGCCGATCGCGGCCGCCAGCGGCTCCTCGACGAGAACCACCCCGCGACCCCCGGCCGCCTTGATCGCCTCCTTCACGGCACGGCGTTCGACCTCCGAGCTTGCAGAGGGAACGCATGCGAGCACCCGCGGCTTCGGGAAGCGCCCCACGCCGAGGCGGCGCAGCACGACCTCGATCATCCGCTGCGTGATGTCGAACTCGGTCATGACGCCCTGGCGAAGCGGCCGCACGACAATAACGTTGCCCGAGCGGCCGCCGATCATCTCCCAGGCCTCGTCGCCCATGGCTTCGATCTCGCCGGTCCCCGCGTTCATGGCGACCACGGTCGGCTCGTTTAAGACGATGCCCTCGCCCTGACGATAGACGAGCGTGTTCGCCGTCCCGAGGTCGATCGCCAGGTCCCGGCCCACTAGCTCCCCATCACCCAGTGGGCCTCACCCGAGACGAGTGCTTCCTTCTTCCAGATCGGGACGTCTTCCTTGAGGCGTTCGATCCCGTGCCGGCAGGCTTCGAAAGCCTCGGCGCGGTGCGGTGCCGAGCAGGCGACGACGACCGAGACCTCGCCGATCCCGAGCGCGCCGGTGCGATGCAGCAGCGCGATTCTCTTGGTCGGCCACCTCTCGAACATCTCGGCCGCGATCTCACGCAGGCGCTTCTCCGCGAGCTCCTCCCAGGCCTCGTAGCGAAGCCCCGTCACGCTCCCCGCGTCAGAATGATCGCGGACGGTCCCGAGGAACACACAGATCCCGCCGGCGCCGGGATCGGAGACGAACTCCACCGCCTCCTGGGAGTCGAGAGGCCCGGCGGTGATCCGAACGAGAAGACGCGCCTGCATGGGGCTCATTGTAGGAACTAAGAATCCGGCAGCGCGAACCCCGGCGGAGGCGGCTGGCAGAGCTCGCGCATGCGCCGGTGGAGTACCTCTCGCGCCGGCTGAAGTGCGGGGTCGGCCGCACGGTTTACCAGCTCGCTCGGGTCTTGCGTCAGGTCGTACAACTCCCGTTCGCCGGTTCCGTACACAACGTAGAGGTACCGCTTCGTCCTGACGGCGCAGTAGTCGGGTGGGACCAGCACGTCCTCGGTTGCGAGGTGTTCGAGAAGAAAGTCCGCCCGCCACTGGGGGCGCGCGCCCTGGACAAGCGGGAGGAGGCTCCGGCCCTCCGCTCCCGGTGCGGCGATTCGAGCCAGCTCGGCGAAAGTCGGCGCGAGGTCGACGTTGAGTACGAAGCGCCCATCTTCGTGCGGGCGCTCGACGAGCGCGTCGTACCGGACCACGAACGGAACCCTGATCGCCTCCTCGTACGGTGCCTGTTTCCCATCGAGACGGTGCTCGCCCCAGAACTCTCCGTTGTCGGAAGTGAAGACGACCAGCGTGTTCTGGAGCCGCCCGGTCTCCTGCAGGGCGTCGAGGATGCGCCCGATGGCCTCATCAACAGGCAGGAGCGACCGGAACTGCCCGCGTCTGTACTCATCAATCTCTCCTACTGCCGCCGCATCCATCACGGGATGGCTGCGGACGAAGATTGGCTTGTCCGAGACGTTCCGCTCGTTGAAGCTCGGGGGCCGGGCAGGTGGGAGATCGGAGAGGGCGGTCTCGTGTCTGGGCACAGGTTCTGGGGGACCGTGAGGAGCGTGTGGAGCGAAATAGAGAAGGAGCGGCCCCTCGGTCTCCTCGATGAACGAAACGGCGAGATCCGCTAGCACGTCGGTCGAGTAGTCGTTTGGGCTCGCGCCGTACCTGATGAGCTCTCCATCAAGGTTCAGGTTGTAGTCGTAGTAATAGCCTGGAGCACGTTCGAGCGCGGCCCAGCGATCCCAGCCGGGAGGAATGTAGTCGGTGTCGGCGTAGCCGTTCAGGTACTTGCCGATGAGCGCCGTGCGGTAGCCCGCGTCCTGAAGCCACGTGGCGATCGTGGAGTCGTCACGGAAGTCATCGAAACCGCCATGCTCGCCGACATTCCGATAGACCCCAGTCGTGTGCGAGTACTGCCCGGTGAGGATGCTGGCTCGGCTGGGACAGCAGAGCGGATTCACCACGAACGCGTTCCTGAACCGGATGCCAGAGCGTATCAGTCGCTGCCGCACCTCAGGCATGGCCCACAGGGTGTCGTGCCGCTGGTCGTCGGTCACGATCAGGACAATGCTCGGACGCTCGTCCTGAAGCCCTGGGCTAGCCGTACATGCCGGGAGCAACGCCCCGAGAGTCAGAGCGAGCAGCAGCGCCCTCTTGCCGCCAGCCCGAACTAGAGTGCCCCCGCGCCCGGGTCGCCGACGAACGCGACGGCCTCTTCGATGTCGAGGGGATCCGTAGTGATCCGGATGCACAGGTCGTCTCGCACCGCCCCATTGTAGGAAGCGAGGCTCGCCGGGGCGTTTGCAGGGTGATTGAAAGTGCGAGGTTCCGATTGCGTTCTTCTACGCCCCGTCCTGGGACGGTCCGATCGCGGTCACAGGGGAACGGCGACCGGAGGACGCGCCCGAGTCCTTCGCTCTCGGGTGGACGGCTGATAGTCGGGCCGTTGTGCTGTTGCCGACGGCGGCCTGCGGATCGGCCATCGAACGCCCGGGCGTCTACCTGCTCACGGCCCCGGGAAAGGAACCTACCTGGTTCCCGTGCACGGATTCGAGGGTGCCCGCATGTGGGGAGCGGCGTAACGCGCGGCCATCCCTAGAATGGCTTCATGACCGAGCCGCGCGAGCAAGACCCGCCGGAGATGGGAGACCTCTTCGCCGACGTTCCCCTGTTTCGCGAGATCCAGCGCGTCCTTCTGTCCTCGACAGGCCCCGTGAACTGGGAGCTGGCGCGCCAGGTCGGGATCGCGGCCGCGGGGCTCGGACAGGATGACCCCGCGCCCACCGAGCCGGACCAGCGCGGCTTCGAGGACACCGTCCGGGTTGCGGAGCTTCAGGTCGCGGATTTCACCGGCCTCACGCCGCCCACGGACGTGGCGAAGGTCGAGGCCGTCCGCCGGGCCCAATGGGTGCAGGCCAACATCGAGGGGCTGAAGGGCCTCATCGAGCCGGCTGCGGCGAAGCTAGGCGACGCGGTCTCGCGGGCCCAGCAGGAGCACGCGCCGCCGGAGGCGGCCGGCTTCGCCCAGCAAGTCTTGGGGCAGCTCTCCCCACTGCTGCTCGGCGCTCAGGTCGGGACCGTGCTCGGGTACCTGGCGCAGCGGGTGCTCGGCCAGTACGACATCGCCGTACCCCGGCCGGGACCGGGCGCCCTGCTCTTCGTCGTCCCGAACATCGCGGCCTTCGAGCGCGACTGGAGCCTGCCGCCCACCGACTTCCGGGCCTGGGTCGCCCTGCACGAGGTCACGCACAGATTCGAGTTCGCGCAGCCTTGGGCGCGAGAACGGTTCCGGGCGCTCCTCGAGGACTTCCTGTCGACCCTCGAGCTCGACGTCGCCGGGCTTCAGGAGCGGCTCGAGCGGCTGGACATGTCGAACCCGGAGGCCCTGCAGTCGATGTTCGACTCCGAGGAGGGCCTGTTCGGGACCGTCCTGGACGACGAGCAGCGACTGAAGCTCGGGCGCATCCAGGCGTTCATGGCCGCGGCCGAGGGCTACGGCGACCACGTCATGCACGCGCTCGGACGGCGGATGCTCCCCTCCTACGGGCAGATCGAGGAGGCCATGCGCCGGTACCGGGAGTCGGAGTCCGCGGACCCGGTCTTCGAGCGGCTCCTCGGGATCGAGATGAAGCGCGAGCAGTACCGACTGGGCAAGGCCTTCTGCGACCAGGTTGCCGAGGCGACCGACGAGGCGACGCTCGCGAGGATGTGGGACTCGGCCGAGGCTCTCCCGTCACTCCCCGAGCTGGAGGAGCCGCGGCTCTGGCTGGCCCGCAGCGCCTAACGCCGGGGCGTGGCCCACGGCGAGCGGAGGCTTTCGTTATCCTTTGCGCTCGATGACGGTCGGCGAGCTCGTCTTCGCGAACGTGGTCGACGAGCGCGTCCTGGAGGCGCAAGGGGACCAGGCCCCCGCCGGCCTGTACCTCGTGAACCGGCCGGGACGCGCGCTTCCGTTCTCCATGCACCGGGCCTGGAAGATCGGGACCGGCATGGTGAGCGAGGAGGTGCGCTTCATCGGGCCGTCGGGGCGCACCGTCTACCGTTGGGGGCCGGAGGTCCGCCGCATGCTCGGCTCAATGGATCTCACGATCGAGCGGGATCTCATCGACGACGCCTTCTTCGACGAGACCGGCACCTACTTGGTGTCGTTCATCGTTGACGAGGAGATCCTCGGCGAGATCGAGGTCCCCGTCTACGTGCAGCAGGCGCCGGCCAAGCTCTCGAAGGAGGTCGAGGACGGCCTCAAGAAGTCCGATGTGATCTGGGTCGGGATCGAGAACGGCGGGAAGCGAACCAGCATCCCTGCGTGGTTCGCCTACAAGAACGGGCGGCTCTACGTTCTCTCGCAGAAGGAGCCCGGGCCCGAGGAGCAGACGGTGCCCGGAGTGCCGGAGTCACCCGAGGTGGTCGTGGTGACGCGCCGCAAGCTCCGCGACACGTCGCTCGACGAGTTCCACGCCTCCGTGCGGATGCTCGAGGGTGCCGAGTGGGAGGAGGCGGCGAAGGCCCTCGTCGACCGCCGACGCAGCCGGGTCGGGCCCCCGGCCGACTCGATCAAACGCTGGCGGGGCACCTGCGCGATCGCCGAGCTGACGCCGATCGTCCCGGCGTAGACGCCGGGGCCGGCCCGAAGACCGGCCCCGAGAGCGCGCTTCCCTCAGCCCGCTACAGCAACACGGGGCACGCCGTGGCGCCGGACGTCGTGCACACGATGCGGCCCTGGATCGACGGGCTGATCGGCGTGTTCGCCGTGATGTAGTCGGCCACCACCTGGTCCAGGAGGTCGCGAGTGGTCACCCGGCCGGCGACGTTCGGGTAGCCGTCCCCCCCGGCCGCCATGAAGTCGTTGATCGCTAGCGTGTAGGTCGTTGCCGACGTCAAGTCGATCGCCGCGCCGGTGCAGCTTCCGTCAGCGGCCTGTCGGACCGCGGAGATAACCCGGCTGCCGGCGGCCAACGAGACGTCGTAGGTGAAGCAGAGCCCCGACACCTGCGGGAACCGCCCGTTTGGGGTCGGCATGAGCGAGACCCCGTTCTCCAGGAACGTCTTCACCTCCGCGCCGTCGACCGTGAGCGTGGCCACCACGTTGCCGAAGGGCAACACGGTGAGCACCTGCCCACGGGTGATCGGGAACGGCGGAGGCGTGTAGGTCGGGCAGAAGTCGCTCGGGTTGTCCGTGGTGGGGCACGTGAGGTCTGCCCGGAGCCCGCCGGCGTTCATGATGGCGAAGTCGGTGCCGTAGGTCGCGCGCACCGCGTCGCTCACGGTGTCGCCGACCAAGGACTCGCACAGCCGCCCGTCCGACCGCCCGCAGGCGTCCGAGCGTGGGATGAACACCGTCGATTCGCCGACCACGGTTCCCAGGATCGGGGCGAGCAGCGCGGTCAGCTCGTCGATCCGAGCCTGGATCGTCGGATCCGGGGTCGTGCCGATGTTCCAGGGCTTGTGGAAGTCGGCGGTCGCGTAGACGACGGCCCCCGTCTTCGTGCTGACCACCAGGCGGATCCGCGTGAACCGGACCCCCCGGCTCAGGTTCTCGGTCACGAGGACGCCGTTCGGCCGCTTCGAGACCACCTGGAAGTTCGTGTGGTCGCCGACTACCGCGGCGACGTTCTTGACGTTGTCGGCGAGGTCGATCAGCGGGCCCGTCGGCGCGTTGACTGTGCCGCCGGTGGCACCGAGGTGGCCGACGGCCGCGAGCACCCGGACCCCCAGCCGCCGGAGCCTGCCCGCCTCGCGGTTGACCGC
>JBQTIP010000023.1:0-13256 GCA_052388025.1 Actinomycetota bacterium | reverse complement strand
GGACCACCTGGTGTCCGGCACCGCCGGGCGCGGGTCAGTGAACTGAGCCCCGCAAGGCCTGGCGGTAGGCGAGGTCGCGGGGTTCGTCGTCAGGCCCCTGGGGCCTGCAGAGAGGGGCCGTTCGGCGCTATCGTCTAGTGCGGCTCGGTGATGAGTAGGGCTATTGTCCGGGTCGCCGGACCGGGCAGGGGGGAGGTGATCGCCTGGGGTGAGACCACGCTTCCGACAGGCCATCCGTCGCATGAGAGGAGGAGCGCCCATGCCCACCGACGAAACGCTTCGCGAGATGCATCGCCAGATGGTGCGGGCCCGGGTGTTCGAGGAGACCATGGCCCGGGTGTACATGGAGGGCAAGACCCCGGCGTTCGACATCGCCGCCGGGCCCGTCCCGGGGGAGATGCACCTGGCGGCCGGGCAGGAGCCAGCGGCCGTCGGCGTGTGTGTGCATCTTCGGCCCACCGATGCCGTGACCGCCACCCACCGGCCCCATCACATCGCCCTGGCCCATGGGATGGAGATGAAGCGGCTGGCCGCCGAGATCTTCGGCAAGGAGGCAGGGCTAGGGCGGGGCAAGGGCGGCCACATGCACCTGTTCGACGCCGACACGAACTTCGGGTGCAGCGGGATCATCGCCGAGGGGATGCCGACTGCCGTGGGCCACGCCCTGGCCTTCAAGAAGCAGGGCCGGGACGACATCGCCGTGTCGTTCTTCGGGGAGGGAGCCGCCAACCAGGGGGCCTTCCACGAGTCCCTGAACCTTGCGGCCCTGTGGACCCTGCCGGTCGTGTTTGTGTGCGAGGACAACGCCTGGGCCATCAGCGTGCCCAAGGAGAAGGCCACCGCCATCGCAAACAACAGCGACCGGGCCCCCGCCTACGGGATTCCGGGCGTGCTGATCCCGGACAACGACCCGGTGGCCGTGTACGAGGCGGCCGGGGAGGCCGTGGCAAGGGCCCGGCGCGGCGAGGGCCCCACGCTCATCGAGGTAAAGACCGATCGGCTGCTCGGCCACTTCGAGGGAGACCCCCAGGTCTACAGGACCAAGGAAGAGCTGGAGGGGCTCACGGAGCGGGACGCCATCCGCGTCTTCGAGCGCCGACTGGCCGAGTCCGGGGCCCTGACCGAGGCCGACGCAAAGAAGGTGTGGGACGAGGCCCAGGCCGAGGTCGACGAGGCCATCGAGTTCGCCCGGTCCAGCCCGTACCCCGCTCCGGAGAGCTCCCTGGAGCACGTCTTCGCGTGATCGGAAGGAGATGGAGACGATGGCAGTTGGAACGAAGCGCCTGCTGACCACGGCGAAGGCGGTCTCCGAGGCCATCGCCCAGGAGATGGAGCGCGATCCCAGCGTGTTCGTCATGGGCGAGGACATCGGGGTCTACGGCGGCATCTTCGGTGCCACCGAGGGGTTGCTCGCCCGGTTCGGGCCGGACCGGATCATGGACACCCCGATCTCCGAGACGGCCTTCATCGGGGCGGCTACCGGGGCGGCCCTGTCCGGGATGCGCCCCATCGTCGAGCTGATGTTCGTCGACTTCTTCGGGGTCTGCATGGACCAGATCTACAACCACATGGCGAAGATCCACTACGAGTCCGGGGGGAACCTGAAGGTGCCGGTCGTGGTCACCACCGCCATCGGCGGGGGCTACGGCGACGGCGCCCAGCACTCCCAGACGCTCTGCGGCCTGTTCGCCCACGTGCCGGGGATCAAGGTGGTCATCCCCTCGACCCCGTACGATGCCAAGGGGCTGATGATCTCGGCCATCCGGGACGACAACCCGGTCCTGTACATGTTCCACAAGGGGATCATGGGCCTGGGGTGGATGACCCCGAACCCCCGGGCCACTGGTGAGGTTCCGGAGGAGCCCTACACCGTGCCCATCGGCAAGGCCGACGTGAAGCGGGAAGGCGAGCACGTCACGATCGCCACCCTGTCGCTCATGGTGCATTGGGCCCTGGACGCCGCCGAGGAGCTGGCGAAGCACGGGATCGAGGCCGAGGTCCTGGACCTCCGCTCGCTGGTGCCGCTGGATCGGCAGGCGATCGTGGCTTCGGTCGCCAAGACCCACCGGCTCCTGGTGGTCGACGAGGACTACCGGAGCTTCGGGACGAGCGGGGAGGTCATCACGACGGCCGTCGAGGGGGCCTTCGACTACCTCGACGCCCAGCCCGTCCGGCTGGCCTACCCGGACGTGCCCATCCCCTACAGCCGCCCGCTCGAGCAGTTCTGCCTGCCGAACGCCGAGAGGATCGCCCAAGCGGCGAGGGAGCTGGTCGGCAAGTAGGCGCCGGCTGGCGAGAGCCCGTCCGCGGGGAGGGAGGGCCGGGCGCTCTCCCTCCCCGGTGGCTTGGAGGAGGGTTGGCGGAATGCGCCGCGAGGTCCTGATGCCGGCGCTCTCCGACGAGGTCGAGGAGGGGATGCTCGTCACCTGGCTGGTGGAGCCGGGGGCTTTGGTCCGGGAGGGCGACCTGCTCGCGGAGGTCCAGGTCCAGAAGGTGAGCGCGGACGTAATGGCACCGGCGGACGGGCAGGTTGTCGAGCTACTGCTCGAGCCCGGTGGGGTGGTGAAGCAGGGGGAGCCCATCGCCGTCATCGAGGAGGCCGCGTCCGCAACGCCGAGAGCGGCCGCCGCGCCGGCGGCCTCCGGTGGGGTCGCGGTCGCGACGCCCGCGGCCAGGCGTCTGGCCCGGGAGCTGGGAGTGGACCTGTCCGCCGTGGCGGGCTCGGGGCCCGGCGGCCGCGTGGTGGAGGCCGACGTCCGGGCCGCCGCCGAGGGTGCGCCGACCGCACCTCGGGCCGAAGCTCGGCCCAGGGGAACGGTGCCCATGTCGCCGATGCGGCGGGCCATCGCCGACCGGCTGCGGGCTGGGCTGGCATCCACGGCCCAGCTCACGGTGACGGCCGAGGCCGACGTGACACCCCTGGCCGGGGAGCTGGACCGCCTGACAGCCGTGTGGGGCCGCCGGGCCTCGTTCACGGAGGCCGTGGTGCGGGCGTGCGCGCTGGCCCTGAAGGACCACCCGCTGCTCGGGACCCGCCTGACCGAGGCGGGGCTGGAGTACCCGGACCGCATGGGCATCGGAGTGGCCGTGGCCCTGGAGGAGGGCCTGATCGTTCCGGTAGTCCGGGAGGCGGATCGCAAGGACCTGGACACACTGAGCCGCGATATCGCCGACCTCGCCGAGCGAGCCCGCGATGGGAGGCTGGCCCCCACCGAGACCGAGGGCGGCGTGTTCAGCGTCACCAATCTCGGGCCCTACGGCATCGACGCCTTCACCCCGCTACTCAACCCACCCCAGTCGGCGATCCTGGGCGTGGGCCGGGCCCGGCCTCGTCCCGCGGTGGTGGGGGGCCGCATCGAGGTCCGAACGCTCCTCGTGCTCAGCCTGACCTTCGATCACCAGATCGTCGATGGGGTCCCCGCCGCTAAGTTCCTGGCGGACGTGGTTCGCCACCTCGAGGGACCCGACCGGCTCCTGTCTTGACCGGCCAGCCCCACCTCCTCCTAACCTACACGAGAAGTCCACTGGGGACCTATTCGTCTTCGTCGTTCGCATAGCCGAAAGGGACGACCGCGCAGAAGACCTTCCCCATCACGGCAGCATCCTGGAGCAGGTCCTTCTCATCCGCAGGCAGCGCGTCCAGGCGGGCGGCGATGATGCCCTGGATCGACTCGGGTATCGGCAGCTCGCTCACCTCCTCGCGCTCCAGGAGCATGCGCGCGAATTGCTCGGCGTAGAGCGCGTTCCCTCCGACGCGCGCGAGGAGGCCGGATTGCGTCTGGGCCTCGAGTACCGGTCGACCGACCAGCTTCCCGATCAGCGACGCGGTCGCCTCGTCGGACAATGGCTGGAGCGACAGCGTCGTCGCGTTCGCCTTGCCGCCGCCCCAGCCGGCCCGGCGCTCGAGTAGCTCAGGGCGAGCCGTGGCCACGACGAGGATCGGAACACTGCTCGCCCATTCGACCAAGTGATCGACGAAGTCGAGCAGACCCTCGTCGGCGAAGTGAAGATCCTCGAACACCAGGACGAGCGGCCGCTGCTCGGCGAGGACCTCGAAGAAGCGGCGCCAGGCCGCGAAGGCTTCGCTGCGCCGGTCGGCGCCGAGCTCCGCGTCGCCGACGGCGCCGACGAGCGGAAGGAAATGGCCGGCGACCCAACCCGCATCGTTCGCGTCGGAGATCGTCTCGTGAACCGCTTCCTTGAGCTTGCGAGCAGCGTCCTCGGGCGAGTCGCTGTCGAGGACGCCCGCGTGCGCCTTCGCCATCTCGCCGAGTGCCCAGAACGCGACGCCCTCTCCGTATGGGAGCGACCGCCCTTGGCGCCAGGTGGTCAGCTCGGGGTCTTCGTCGACGGATCGCATGAGCTCGTACACGAGGCGGGTCTTGCCGATCCCGGGAACGCCGATAAGCGTGAGGAGCTGTGGCGAGCGCTCCTCACGCACGCGCGCGAGGGTCTGTCTGAGGAGCGCGATCTCGCGCTCGCGCCCCACGAGCGGAGCGTGCACCTCCTGGACGACGTCGACGCCGAATCGGGCGCGCGCCTGAAGCGCCTCCCATACGCTGATTGGCTCTGCCTTCCCCTTCGCCTGGACCGGCTCCCGCTCTCGGTACTCGATCACGTGCCTCGTGGCACGGTAGGTGGCCTCGGAAGCGAGGATCCCGTTCATGGGTGCCGCCGCCTGCAGGCGAGCGGCCGTGTTGATGACGTCCCCGGAGGCCATCCCTTCACCCGCCTCCGGGCGGGCGCGCAAGTTGACCAGTACCTCGCCGGTCGTGACCGCGATCCGGACCTGCAGCTCTTCCTGTTGGCCGATCTGGCCGACGCAATCACGGATGGCGAGTGCCGCCCGGACAGCGCGCTCGGGGTCGTCCTCGTGCGCCACGGGCGCGCCAAAGACCGCCATCACAGCGTCGCCGATGAACTTCTCCACCGTGCCGCCGAAGCGCTCGAGCTCGGAGCGGAGGCGCGCGTGGTACGGGACGAGCAGGGCATGCACGTCCTCGGGATCCAGCGACTCAGCCCGAGCGGTGAAGCCGACGAGATCTGCGAAGAGCACCGTAACGATCTTGCGCTCCTCGCGGCGTGCCCGACCTGCGTCGGCCTCGAGCGAAGATCCGCACGCGCCGCAGAAGCGGAACCCGTCCGGATTCTGCTGGCCGCAGCTGGAGCAGGTGAGCACGGGAGAAACAGTACGCCCGCGCCGGCTGCTGCCCTACCTGGTGTTTGCCGTGTGCGCTCGACGTCAAGCCCGGTTGGATATCGACACCGACGGCGAACGACGTGGAGCAGATCGACGTTCAGGGACTCAGGATGGCCTACGAGCGGGCGGCCAACGGCCCACCGCTGGTGATCTTGCTGCGGCTCAGAAGGTTTCCCACAGTCCGACCACGTTGCCCTCGCTGTCTTTGAAGTACGCGAAGGCCCCCATGTCGGGGATCTCGGTCCTGGGCTGAACGACGCCGCCGCCGCCGGCCTCGATCTTCTTCAGCGCGTCGTCGATCGCGTCGACACCGATCGTGATGACCGGGGCGGGCGTGTCCGGGCTCCGCTGCATTAGGCCGCCGTTGATCGCGCCCGGCTCCGTGGGCATCCGGCTCTGCTCGTCGATGGGGGTCGTGGTCACCATCGTGTAGATGTTCCCGCCGCCCATGTCCATGTCGTTCAGCTGCCAATCGAAGATGGAGCGGTAGAACTCCTTCGCCCGTGCCGCGTCGTCCACCGGGATCTCGAAGTGCACGACCTTGCCCATGCGTCGGCCTCCCTCCAGCGAACCACCAATCGAGTAACCCAGCCTACCACGGGACCTCCGTTCATGCTCTCGGGAACGTGCGCTGCGGTCCGCTCTGGCAACAACGAGGAACGGCGTCTGGCGTTGACATCTGCTCTCGGGCTCCGCACCAAGGCGGACCTCTCCGAAAGCCTCGGACTGAGCCTCACTTACGAGCCGAGCAAGCGAAGAGTGCTGGTGGAAGCGGATCTCGGAGATGTACGTCCGGTTCGGGTCGGAGGGCGGAGTGTCGGAGGGCCGTGGCGAACCTCAGCCACACCGCTCGTCGTTCGTGGGGAGCTGCTGCTCGTCGCGTGATAGACACTCGGGCCCTGTATTTTGGCCTGCGGCCTCGTAGCCGGTCTGTAGGTGCGAATTGCTACGACCGCATCTCGGAGGTCACCGCCTCCTCCAGGTCGCGGACCGTCGCGTGGAGGTCCTTGCGTTTGCCCTCGACGACCTGCCACTGCTCGGAGGGGAACCGACCCCAGTTCTCCTTGATCTCGCTGGGCTTCATCGAGCGCTGCTCGGCGCCTTGCATCTCGTTGAGCTTCCACGCCTCTACGTGGAACTCGGACGTCCCTTTGCTCCAGCGCTCCAGGATGGCCTTGACCTCCGGGCTCCCGTGGACGCCGATGCGCGCTTGGACCTTCCGGATCAGGCTCTTGTCCAGCTCCTCCGGGGGCTCGGGTGGCTGGCCCATCACGAAAATCGGCTTCGTCGCGTTCACCGTCTCCATCGTGTGGCCCACTAGTTCCAGCATGTCCTCATACGTTGACGCGACGCGCGCCTGGACGGCGAGCTTCTGCTGGTGGTCGAGCGTTTGGCGGTTGAGCTTGAGCTGGTAGAGGACGTTGATGACGGCCAGCGCGACGGCCACAAGGGCAGGGACGACGATAGCTACCTGGGCGGTGGACATCGCCCGGCTACGACCGCCTCCTGCCCCTGCCCCCCGTCCCGTAGGGCGACTTGTTCGTCGGCTTCAGGGAGGTGTCCAGTTCTTGCGCCTTCCCCCGGATCGCCTCTTCTGTCCTCCCGTGCTTGTGAGCGATCAGCGGCGTAGGCGTATTCTCACGCGCCTCCTTCCGGAGCTGCTTTTCCTCGGCATCGGTCCAGGGCTCCCGGTGGTTTGTCGGGATCTTCGCCACTCTGCGCCTCCTCGTGCTCAGCCAGCCCGGGCCGGTCGGGAAGCTGCAACGTTGGCAGCGTCCCCGACCCTGCTGGCCGATCTGTTCGCTCCTGGCAGGTGCCGGGAGCGAACAGAGTACCATCCTCGTCGTACATGCCCTCGTATATCGGCGTGAGAATCGCAGCAACTTGATGCAATCGACTCCTCGGAACAGCTCCCTATCTTACCTGGTGAGAGCCTTGCCGACTGGAATCACTAACGTGTAACCTAAGCGGGTTGATTCGGTCACAGAAGGAGTTCCTCATGGTGCAGCCCGAAACAGAGGAGTTCGACTGGAATCCGTTCATCGGCCGGGCCCCTGCCTATCTCTGCCTGCACATCGCTGACCTGGGCAAACAGACGGTCCTGGAGCGTGCCGACTCCTTGATGGGCCTTGGGCTCCCGCGGCGCGAGGCCGCTGTCGTGTTGGGCTCCAGTGATGAGTCCCTGCGCGTGGCTGCGCACAGGCGGGCCAAGCAGGGGGGCTCGAAGACCGAGGGAGGGAAGGCGTGAACGAGACGAAGGCCCTGGAGGCGAAGTTGGACTCTCTGATCCGGCTCACCGCAGTGGGGATCCTGGGGGAACGGACAGGGGTCGAGGCCATCACTCTCCTGGCGCGAGCGGGACTCGACACGGACGTGATCGCGGAGGTGGTAGGAACAACGCCGGCGACGGTGCGAGCCGCTCGTTCCCGTAGCGCTCGTAGACGCGGGCGGTCGTGATGGGCACGGCGGGTAGCGACGGCAGTCTGGCAGGAGTCGAGCAGCAGTTGGACACAGTGGTTCGCCTCCTCGCCAGCATGCTCACGAAGGACATGACGCGCAAAGACGCGATCCTGACGCTCTCCTCCGCTGGCCTCGTGCCCAAGGACGTTGCATCCATCCTTGGCATCTCTTCAAACCAAGTGAGCGTTGCTCTCTATGACGCGAAGCATCAGGCTGCGATGAGGAAGCCGAAGTCCGGCGGTGGGGGCTGAGCTGAGATGGCGACCAACAGGGGGCTCCGAAGGGACCTGCTGAAGAAGCTCGGGGTCTCCCAGCAGCGGCTCTCACAACGCGTCGCCCAGGTCAAGCGGCTCTACGGACCGATGACGACCGAGGAGGGAACGTACGTCCTCGCCCACCAGCAGGGGCTCGATCTGACGAAGTACCTCGATACCGCGACGGTGGACCGGATTAGGTCGATGCTGTCCAAAGACGGCCAGACTGGGGCGACACCCGCCAGGACCACGAAACTCAGGGCCGCCCCCACCAAGCCCGTTCGGATTGCTCCGCGAATGGAGGTCGTCGACGCGATGCTGCCCGCCAGCGTTGCGAAGGACGCGAGCCGGATGGCCGACGTGTATCCGAAGCTCTACGTCCTCGAGAACTCCCTCCGCAACGTCATCAACCGAGTACTGACGGCGAAACATGGAAGGGACTGGTGGTCCAAGCGCGCCCCCACCGACGTCCAGAACCGAGTCAAGACGCGCAAGGAGGGCGACGACAAGAAGCCCTGGCATGGCAAGCGCGGAAGCCACGAGATCTACTATTCGGACTTCGGTGATCTGTCGAAGCTGATCACGAAGAACTGGAACGACTTCAAGGGCATCTTCCCGACCCAGCAGTGGATCACGCAGAAGCTCGAGGAGCTGGAGCCGCCCCGGAACATCGTGGCCCATAACAACCCCTTGTCGGCGAAGGAGCAGACGCGCATCGAGCTGTACTCCGACGACTGGATCGCCCTTCTGAACGACCGCCGCGATTTAGTGCGCTAAGGAGCCGAATGCCGACGCCGACGCGCTGGCGGAGCTGACGGCTCCGTCAGGCTAGGGGCTGATCGAGGGTGGAATCAGGTGCCTTGTTCCCTCAGACCGTCTCCTCGCTAAGGACGGAGACCTGGCGATGGATCGACGTGGCGCAGCACCAAGTTCGATCGGGTCAGCACTGGTGCTTCGGGGGCGAGTCGGGCTTCCAACTGTTCGTCAGATGAGTCGGCGGCACCAGGCTCCTCGCTACTCGGCCCTTCCAGGGGGCCCGCCTTTCGACGCGGAGGCCAACAGGGCCGCCGTGTAGGCCACCGACAGCGCCTCAACGCGATCTTCGGGCATGCCGAGCCGGAGAGCGCGAGTCGCCATCTGGATCCCGACGCGCCCTCGCCGTCCGAAGAGCTAGTCCATGTACACGAGCGCACTCTTCGACACCGGCCCTGCTATCTCGTGCCTGCACAAGCTCGCGAGGGTGCTGCCTACCTCGTCCGCCGAAGTTGCCTGCATCAGGCGAATTACGTCGCCGGCGTCCTTGTCGTCGCGTCGCATCTTCGACTCGCCAGCGACGCGATCGTGGATCCTGTGGAGTTTGGCGACGAAGAGCGCCGCCACGCCGGCGACATTGGTGACAACCGACCGATCATCACCGGCCTCGAGTGCCGAGATCGTCAGGGGACCGTGGTCGACAAGCGCAGCCTCCAGGCCCACGGCCCGACGTGCGGCTCGCTTGCCGTGGACCCCCAGGCGGGCCGCGCGCCTGCCGCGGCCAGTAGCGACGCCCTCGGGGACGATCAGGTCGACGGGGACCGTGAACTCAGTCCCGTCGACGGTGGTCCTGGCGATCCACATACCGGGTTCGACGTGGCCGGCTTCCTGCGCGAGCAGCTCGAACCCAGCCTCACTCATGGCGGCTTCCAGCTCAGGATCGTCTTCGAGCTGGCCAGGGGTCCAGCGCAAGATCTGCGTCCGTCGTAAACGGGGCAACTGCGATCGCGACATCTCCCCCACCGGTTCTGAGATAGACCGCCTGTGCCCCGGCAACGATCACGGCTTGAGCCTGTGGTGCGAGAGCGGTCAGTGCGTCGAGCAAGACACGCCGCGCAGCGACATACCCAGGATCGATCGAAGACGCTTCCTCGTTCATGGCGCGGCAGCCTCGGAACCGAGGCTCGCGAGTGATTCAAGCCGCCACAGCGACTCGTTGGTGACCATCCATTCGATCAACGCCTCGCCCTCCGCCGGCATCCTGCCGTTGCCCGTCAAGCAGTCGATGGCGACTTGGGAGGGCGCAACGTATCGGAGCCCATCCTTGAACTCGTTTCGGTCCCACACGACTGAGTCGTACGGACGCAGGAGCGCCACGTTGGCCCCCTCGTCTGCCGGTAGCAGACCAAGCTCTCGGCTCAGGGCGTCGATGTCCTCGGCATAGGCGACGAGGAGTGCCGGGGCGGCGACCGGGGAAAGCCGCACGGCTGCGAAGGAGCCAGTGATTGCCAGTTGCCCGGACGAGAACAATGCCTTCATCCCTTCAAGGGCCTGGCTGCCCCCTCGGGGGGCAAGGAAGGTCCTCGCCTCGTTGGTCTTGAAGACGTCGTAGGCCTCGGCCCATCGGCGCAGCAGTCGCGGAACGTCGACAGATTCGACGCGCCCTCGCCCCGATCGCTCGACAAGGGCTTCGCGATCGAGTGAGTCCAGCAGCTTCGAGACCCAGCTGACGACGACGCCGGAAGCCTCCGCGATCTCCCTGACCCCATAGGGAGGACGGACGTCGATGAGGAGGCGTACGATCCGCGCCGCTTTGGCGCCTCGTAGTCCTACTTGTCCGCGGGTAGCAGGCTTGGGAGCCCGACTTGCGCCCATCGATCGGACGTAGAGCACGGGGTTGTCGAGGCGGATGAGCTTGGAGGCGGACATCGTGACCCGGCGACCTCGGGTGGGGAGGTGGCCTCTCGCATGCATCGTGGGCTGCGGGGCCATCCCCTCGTGTGAGGCAGCGGACAGCCTCACGGCACACGATCTTGCGGCATCCGATGCTCGGACTCTTCCAGTCGATCGGCCCATAGGATGGCTCTCACACGACCTCGAGCGCATCCCCATACCATCGCTTCATGGCCGAGAGGCTGTTTGCCGACATCGAGCGGGGGTTCAAGGAGGAACATGAGGCGTCGAGGCTCGGCCGTCACCTCCGGACATGGCGGTCCGAACACCCTCCACTCGCACGGTTCGAGGATATGGACGCCTTGGTGGGCTTCTTCCGTGATCGGTCCATCTCCTACGCGCCGAAGGACGAGATCGCCGGGATCCTTTGCGCGCTCTCCCCCGACGACGAGTTGGCGAAGCTCCTGCTCCTCAAGCTGTACCTCCCGGGTCTCATCGCCAAGCGACGGGCCCTCTTCGGGCGCGGCATGACGCAGGACGAGCTGGACGCAACGCTGGTGGCTGCGTTCCTCGATCGCGCCGCTAAGACGCATCTCGGGACTGAGATGTTGAGCGGACGGCTTCTTGGCGCCGCCCGGGAACGGGTTGAGCGCGAGATCGGAGAGAGGATCGAGCCGCAACGAGAGCATGGGGTCCCACGCCCGTCCATGAGGTATTCGCGGAAGCGCGGGATCCGACGGATATCGCGGAGGAAGTGGTGAGCCAGGCCGCGGCCATCGACTTCATACGAGAGGCACTGAACGAGGGCGTGATCGAGGAGGACCAAGCCGCGGCCCTGTGGGCCGCCGATGTTCAGGACCTCCCGATCAGGGAGGTGGCGGCGAGGATCGGCATCGGCGAAGGAGCCGCCAAGGTCCGCCTGCACCGGGCACGGAAGAGGCTGAAACTCTGGCTTCACGAGAGCCGCCGGGGAAGAGATAGTTCCGAGAACTTGTAACGCTCCGCGGACCTCCAGCCCTTTGTCCGAGTAGGAGTGATGACGTGGAGCCGGGATGTCCTGACGCGCTGGACGGTCGCCCTCGCAGACGGTGAGCGGCGGCATCCCCGTCCGTCCTCCGGGAAGGTCGATCCCCCCGACGGACCGCTGACCGGGTTCCTCTGGGATCTCCTGCTCCATCCCGAGAAGCTCTGGGACCGCATCTGGGCCGCCCTCACCAACTCGTGGGGCACCGTCGCCCCGGCGGCCATCGCAACCGTCGTGGCTCTGGCGGCGATGTCGCTCACGGCAGTCGCCATCATCCGGCTCCGGGACCGGCGGCTGGCTCGGGACGGCCGGCGCATCCGGATCCTCCCGCCTCCCGACGGACGGGGCTTCCGTCCTTTGGACGGCCCTCCACGGGTTGATCCGACCCCGGTGGAAGCGGCTCCTGAGGGGACAGCCGTCACTCGCGTGGGAGGTGATGGCCCAAAGAGACGAAACCGAGATCTCCCTATGGGTCCCGCGAGCCGTCCCCCTGCACCTGGTGGAGCGGGCGCTGGAAGCGGCGTGGCCCGGGGCCTCACTTCTCGAAGCGGGAGAGGACCTCGCCATCCCAGCGGATGGCCTTCTTGCCGGGGCGCAGATGGCCATGGCGCGTGCGGAGTGTTTCCCAATCGGCAACGGCCCCGACGGCGATCCCCTTCGAGTGGCGTTGTCGACCATGGCCACGGTTCCCGAGGGTGAGGCGATGCTCATGCAGATGCTCGCCCGACCGGCGTCCTCGAGGGTGGCGGCGCGACTTCGTCGCGGGCACCGCCGCTCGCTCAAGGACCGAGGGAGACCACGCTCCGCTTGGGCGAAGGGCACCGACTTCGTTTCACCACTCAGCCACGACCCCACGGCGCAGGCGGAGCTCCGAGCCGTCCACGAGAAGGCCGCCGCGCCGCTGTGGGAGTGCTCGCTCCGCCTGGCGGCGTCCGCCCCATCCCGCGAAGCGGCGAAGGTGCGTGCTCACTCGGTGGCCGCGGCCTTCGCCATGTTCGAAGGACCGAACCGGTTTGCCAGGAAGCGCCTGTGGCGGGCGCGGGCGAGGATCCGCTCTCGCATGCTCGGCAGGCCCTTCGTCCTGTCCGTCGGTGAGGTGGCTCGCCTGGCCACCCTCCCCGCCCGCCTCGTGATCGGCGTAGAGGCGGCAGGGTCACGCATCCTGGCGCCGGACCGCTCCGTGCCCGCCGAGGGGCGAGTCCTCGGGGTCTCGAACGCCGGGGTCTCGGCGTCGCCGGTGGCGATCTCCGTGGCCGATGCTCGCCACCACATCCACGTGCTCGGCCAGACGGGAACGGGAAAGTCCACGCTGCTCGCGCGACTCGCCCTCCAGGACGCGGAGGCCGGCAGGGCGGCCGTGGTCATCGATCCCAAGGGTGACCTCGTCGAGACGATCCTGGAGCGGCTCCCCGAGGTTGCCTGGGACCGGACGTGCCTCATCGACCCCACCGATCCCTCCGTGGCGGTGGGGCTGAACGTCCTGTCCGGTCCCGACCCAGAGCTGGTGGCCGATCAGATCGCCGGCATCTTCAAGCGCATCTACCAGAACCATTGGGGGCCGCGCTCCGACGACATCTTGCGAGGCGCCTGCCTGACCCTGGCCCAGATCCCCGGGGCCACGCTCGCGGAGATGCCCCTGCTCCTCACCCACGACGAGTGGCGGTACGCGATC
>JBQTIP010000022.1:0-14277 GCA_052388025.1 Actinomycetota bacterium | reverse complement strand
CGTGAGGGATATCGAGGGCGTCCTCCTCGACATCGACGGCGTGCTGGCCGTGTCCTGGGAGCCGATCCCCGGTGCCGCGAAGACGATCGACTGGCTTCGCAAGGAGGGGCTCCCGTTCCGCCTCGTGACGAATACGTCCTCGCAGAGCCGCCGGGAGATGGCTGCGACGCTGGTCGGGGCTGGGATCGAGGTGAAGCCGGAGGAGATCATGACGGCCGTCGCGGCGACTGCCTCCTACCTTCGTTCGCACCACCCCGGCGCGTCCGTGTTCCTGCTCTCGGACGAGGGATCGATCGAGGACCTGGATGGGATGGAGCTCGCTCAGGACGACGCCGACGTTGTGGTGATGGGGGGTGCGTCCGAGCTGTTCAGCTACGAGAACGTGAACAGGGCCTTCAAGATGGTGATGAGGGGCGCCCCAATCGTCGCGATGCACCGGAGCCTCTACTGGAAGACGTCCGAGGGCTTGGAGCTCGACGGAGGCGCCTACACGCGTGGCATCGAAGAGGCGACCGGCGTCCAGGCCGAAGTGTGCGGCAAGCCGGCGCCGGTCTTCTTCGAGGCGGCCGTCGAGGCCGTGGGCGTGCCGGCCGATCGTCTGGCCATGGTCGGCGACGACATCGTGACCGATGTCATTGCAGCTCAGGAACTCGGCCTCACAGGGGTCCTGGTGCGCACCGGGAAGTTCCGCCCGGAGGACATGGAACGCGGGGAGCCCGACCACGTGATCGACTCGATCGCCGACCTTCCCCAACTGCTCGGAGCGACGTAGGCTCGTTCGATGGGCGCGAAACGCCTCTCTGCGGGGCGCCGCACGAACGTCGCGCTGCTCCTACTCCTGGCGCTTGCGCTCGCGAGCGGCGGACTCACCTTCGCGATCGGTTCCGGGCTGGTCCGGTGGATCGTGATCGCTCACGGGGTCGCGGGGCTCGCGATCCTACTCCTTGCCCCATGGAAGTCGGTGATCGCGAGCCGCGGTCTCCGGCGCAGGCGGCGGGGGTCGTGGGCCTCCATAGCGTTGTCGATCCTCGTGGCCGTGGCGATCCTGTCGGGCGTCGGCCACGCGACCGGGGTCCTCAGGTCGGTGGGTGGCGTGTCCGCCATGCAGCTCCACGTCGGAACCGCGCTCGCTTCCATCCCTCTAGCCGTCTGGCACGTGGTGGCCCGCCGTGTCCGCCCACGCTGCACCGACCTGTCGCGCCGGGCCGTTCTGCGGACCGGAGCCCTCCTGGGAGGATCGGCCCTCGTGTACGGCGCGGTGGAGGGGCTCGTCGCTGCGACCTCGCTTCCGGGCGGTGCGCGGCGATCCACCGGCTCGTACGAGCGGGGCTCCTTCCGACCCAGCGAGATGCCCGTGACGCAGTGGCTGAACGACCATGTCCCGGAAATCGACGCCGAGTCCTGGACGCTCACGGTTCGCTGGGCGTCGGTGGAGTGGGCCTGGTCCTACCAGGAGCTCGCGGCCTTCGAGGATCGCGTGCGGGCCACGCTCGACTGCACCGGTGGGTGGTATGCGGAGCAGGAGTGGGATGGCGTGTTCCTTTGGCGGTTGCTCCCCGGCCTCGGCGAGGCCAGGAGCCTTGGGATCGGCTCCTCGACCGGCTACGGCCGCCGGTTTCCGCTTGCCGATTCGGCGAACCTGTTGCTCGCGACCCGGGTCGGCGGGGCGCCCCTCTCTGCCGGTCATGGCTTCCCGGCGAGGATCGTCGCCCCGGGGCGGAGGGGGTTCTGGTGGGTGAAATGGGTCGACGCGGTGGAGGTGAGCGTCACCCCGTGGTGGTGGCAGTCGCCCTTCCCCTTGACCTGACGCGTCACGCGGTGGGGCGAGCGTCGTAGGCTCAGACCCCGATGTACTCGCAGAGGACGCGGCACGCCAGGCAGCTATTCGCCGGGATCGCCCCGGAGTACGACCGCATGGGGGCGCTGCTCTCGTTCGGACAGGACGGCCGCTGGCGGCGGTTCATGGTCTCCCGTGTGAACGCGATCCCGGGCTCGTGGGTGTTGGACGTGGCCACCGGCACTGGCCTGGTGGCCAGGGAGGTCACGCTACGTCGGAACGTTCGTGTAGTGGGCCTCGACCAGAGCGAGTCGATGCTCCGTGAGGGACGGGACGCGAATCGACTGGCGGGGCTCGATGACCGCATCGCGGTCGTTCAGGGGCAGGCGGAGCGGCTCCCGTTCCCGCACGAGACGTTCGATGCCGTTACGTTCACGTACCTCTTGCGTTACGTCGACGATCCGGCTGCGACGCTTACCGAGCTGGCTCGAGTGCTCCGCCCCGGCGGCGTCCTCGCGTGCCTGGAGTTCCACGTCCCGGAGCGGCCCGCGGCCCACGCCGCCTGGCTCCTGTACACGCGGCTGCTGCTGCCGGCGGCTGGCCGACTGGCGTCGCTTGCCTGGTACCGGACCGGCCGGTTCCTGGGGCCCAGCATCTCAGGGTTCTACCGCCGGTACCCGCTCCCCGAGCAGGTTCGAATGTGGCAGGCGGCGGGGCTGCGGAGGGTCCGGACCAGGACGATGAGCCTCGGCGGCGGGATCGTGATCTGGGCGATGAAGGGCGAGCCGCGTGGCTGAGACCGAGCGGCCTGCCTTCTACGCCCTTGCACCCGGCGGCTGGCGCGACTACTGGACGCTCCTGCACCCGCCATACACGCTCTGGCACCTCTCGTACGTCGCGATCGGCACTTCGCTGGCCCCCTCCGTCAACGTGCGGTGGCTGGCCGAGAGCCTCCTCGCCTTCTTCCTCGCGGTCGGGCTCGCGGCGCACGCACTCGACGAGCTGAGGGGGCGGCCGCTCTCCACGCGAATCCCGGCGCCGGTGCTCTGGGCGATCGCCGCCGTTGGGCTGGCAGGGGCCGTCGGGCTCGGCGTGGACGGGGCGATCGAGGTCTCCGGATGGATTGCTGCGTTCATCGCGGTGGGCGGCTTCCTGCTCGTCGCGTACAACCTGGAGATCGTCGGCGGGGCGTTCCACTCCGACATATGGTTCGCCCTTGCCTGGGGCTCGTTCCCCGCTCTCACCGGCTACTTCGCGCAGACGGGCCGGCTCTCCCTCGGGGCGGCCGTTGTGGCCGCCGCCTGCGGGATGCTGTCAGCGGCCCAGCGCGTGCTCTCGACCCCCGTGCGAAGGCTCCGGCGCAAGGTTCACGCCGTCACCGGCGAGATCACGCTCACCGACGGGACGAGCGAACCTCTCGACGCGGCGACGCTCCGCGCGGCGCCCGAGAGGGCCCTTGCGATGCTCGCGGTCGCGATGCCGCTCTTCGCCGCCGGCCTCCTCATCCTGCGTCTCAGTTGAGCGGCGCGCCGCCCAGATCCGGGTCTTGCGCCCCGCCTCGACCTGAAGCACAATCACACATCGCTGAAGCACCACTGCAGAGAGGGAGTCTCTCGGCGGAAGGAGGGGGAATGCGAGGGCACAAGAAGGGTGAGCCCTACGGGCGGGTGCGCATTGACGGGCGCGGCCCGCACGAGCTCGATCGCTACATGGCGGGGATGGAGCGAGTGACGCTCTCCCGTCGCGGCTTCCTGAGGGCCGCCGTGGTGACGCCGGCCGCGGGCTTCCTGGCCGCCTGCTCGAAGCGGGTGGCGCCGGGCGGCGGAGGAGGTGGCGCGACGACGGCGCCGCCGACCGTGGAGCTCGAGGACGAGCTGAACATCTACAACTGGGCGCTCTACCTCAACCCGCAGACCCGGAAGGACTTCGCCGGCGCGTACGGCATCTCGACGACGATCGACTTCTACTCGAGCAACGAGGAGCTGATCACCAAGCTCCAGGGAGGGGCCACCGGATACGACCTCGTGGCGCCGACCGGGTACGCGGTGCAGATCATGATCGACGAGGGCCTGCTGCTCGAGCTGGACCACGAGCGACTCCCGAACCTCGCCAACGTCGACCCGAGGTTCCTGGGCCTGGCATTCGACTCGGAGAACAAGTACTCGGCCCCGAAGGACTGGGGGACGACCGGATTCATGTACGTCTCCGACAAGGTCGAGGAGGAGATGACGAGCTGGGCCGACTTCTACCAGCTCGCCGAGAAGTACTCGGGCAAATACACGGTGCTGGACTCCGCGCCGGAGGTGGTCGGCTCGGCTCTTAAGATGCTCGGCTACGGATACAACACGACGGACGAGGGAGAGATCGACGAGGCGCTCGAGCAGCTCATCGCGATCAAGCCGCACCTCTCGGCCATCCTGTCCTCCGGGTATCGGGAGATGATCCAGCGAGGTGAGTCCTACGTAGCGCTGGGCTGGAACGGCGACTACTTCTACACGCTCGAAGACCAGCCCTCGACGAAGTACGTCATCCCGTCGGAGGGAACCGAGTTCTGGGTGGACACCTGGGCGATCCCGGCCTCCGCCCCGCACCCGAACATCGCTCTGGAGTTCATCAACTGGGTGCTCACGCCCGAGAACCAAGGTCGCGAGACCAACTTCACGTACTACGCGAGTGCGGTCGCCGGGGCGGCGGACTTCACGGATCCCGCCATCGCGAGCGATCCGGCGATCTACCCCGCAGCGGAGGTGACGGATCAGCTCGAGGCGAACAACGGTGACGCGCTCGCCTTCGAGCTGCGCTCGGACGCCTGGACGAAGTTCAAGTCGGCTTAGGGTCGCCTTTGGAACCCTGGGCGGTGGGGCGACGCGACAGCGTCGGGGAGCCCCGCGGGCTGATCGCGCCCGCGTGGGCGTACTACGGAGTGTTCTTCGTCGCGCCCCTCGTGGTCATCGCCGCATACGCTTTTGCCTCCCGTTCGGGCTTCTTCGACATCACGTTCGGCCTGTACTTCGAGAACTTCGAGAAGCTCTGGGACGCCGTCTTCCTGAAGATCTACTGGAACACCATGCTATTGGCGCTCGCGGGCACGCTCGGCTGCCTGTTGGTGGGCTACCCGTTCGCCTACTGGCTCGGGACGCGGGTAAAGAAGCACAAGACGGCCCTCATGCTGCTGGTCATCGTCCCCTTCTGGATCAGCATCCTGATCCGAACGTACGCATGGGTGCTCATCCTGTCGCCGAACGGGTTCCTGTCCGGGCTCCTGCGAGACCTCCACTTGATCTCGAACCCGCTCCACGTCCTCGGGACGCTCAGGGGCGTGTTCGTAGGGGTCGTGTACGACTACCTGCCCCTGATGGTGTTCCCGCTGTACGTGTCGATCGAACGGATGGATCGTGGGTTAGTGGAGGCGTCCCGCGATCTCGGGTCCGGGCGCTGGGCGACGTTCCGGCGGGTGACGCTGCCGCTCACGCTCCCGGGGATCATCACCGGCTGCCTACTGGTGTTCATCCCGATGACCGGCGAGTACGTCGTCCCGTCGATCCTCGGCGGCGGCAAGCAGGGGTTGTTCGGGCCGATCGTCGCCGACCAGTTCTTGGAGGCCCTCAACTATCCCTTCGGCGCGGCCATGTCGCTGGTGATGGTCGCGCTTCTGTTCGTCGTCATCTTCCTGTACCTGCGCGTGCTCGGCCGCCAGGCCGAACAGAATCTGGGGGCGGCGCTTTGAGCGATATCGCAGCCCTTGCCTCCGAGCTTCGGCCGAGCCCGTTTCGCGCCGCGCGGTCGTGGGACGCCACGGTAGACCGGTTGCTCACCCTCGGCGGGGCGCTGGTCTTCTTCTTCCTGTATCTGCCAATCCTCGTGGTGGTCATCTACGCCTTCAACGAATCCCGGGTCGTCGCCTCGTGGCGCGGGTTCAGCCTGCGATGGTGGGGAGAAGCCTGGCGCGACGAGTCGATCCGCCAGGCGTTCTTCCTGTCGAGCTGGACCGCGGGGTCCAACGCCGTCGTCGCGGTGGTCCTGGGCACGGCGGCCGCGATCGGCTTGCGGAACGTGGGCAGGCGGACGCGAACCGCCTTTGACGCGTTCATGTACATGGCACTGGTCGTCCCGGAGATCGTGATCGCGATCGGCTCGCTGCTGTTCTTCGCCACGCTCGTCCCCGGGTTGCTCGGACCCCCGGCGATCGTGATCACCCACGCGGTCTTCAACACCTCGGTTGTCATCCTCATCTGCCGAGCTCGTCTCGCCGGGACGGAT
This sequence comes from Actinomycetota bacterium, assembly GCA_052388025.1. Taxonomy (GTDB): domain Bacteria; phylum Actinomycetota; class UBA4738; order UBA4738; family HRBIN12; genus JBQTIP01. The sequence continues at coordinate 8,240 of JBQTIP010000022.1, read as the reverse complement.
CGGACCCTCGAGGAGGCATCGGCCGACCTCGGCGCGAGCAGATGGGAGACGTTTCGGCGGGTAACGCTTCCTCAGCTCTTCCCGGCGATCGTCGCTGGGGGATTGCTCGCCTTCACGTTCTCGTTCGACGACGTCGTGCTCTCGACCTTCGTCACGCGCGCCGGGTCGACGACGCTGCCGCTTCGCGTGTTCTCGGAGCTGCGCTTCGGCTTGACGCCGCTGGCCAACGTGGTAGCCACCACGATGCTGACCGTTACCTTGACGGCCATAGTTGTCGCGCAGGTGGTGCTGAGGAGATCGGGCGGCCAGGTCGCGCTGCCCGGCGCGGAGAGGGGATGACGCCGATGGCCGGTCAAGAGCGAGACGAGCTGGAGCTGGGTCGCCGGATTCGGTCGACCCGCGAGGGAAAGGGCTTGTCTCTCCGGACCGTGGCGGAGGTCGCCGGCGTCTCGGAGAGCTTCCTTTCGCAGGTCGAGCGGGGCGTGGCCAGTCCCTCCGTCGCCTCGCTCCGAGGCATCGCCGAGGCGCTCGGCGAGTCGGTCGCCTCGTTCTTCGAGGGCGGCGGCTCCGGCGGCGAGCTGGTTCGCGTCAAGGATCGCCGCAGGCTCGTCCACCCGAAGCGGCACTGGGAGGATGTGCTCCTGACGCCACGGACCTCGCGCAAGCTGCAAGTCATTCTGTCCACGGTGGAGGCCGGAGCCGGGTCCGGCGACGAGCCGTACTCTCACGACTCCGACGAGGAGTGCGTGATCGTGCTGAAAGGGCGGCTGCAGTTCTGGGTGGCCGACGAGCTCTACGAGCTGGAGGAAGGAGATAGCCTGCTATTCGAGAGCCGGCTTCCACACCGCAACCTGAACCCCGGGCCGAGCAAGGCCGAGGTCCTCTGGGTGATCACACCTCCGTCTTACTGATGCGAGCGATCGTCCTGGGCGCGTGTGGGGCAGTGGGCAGGGAGGTCGCGGGTGGTCTCGCGGCCGTCGATCAGTTCGACGAGGTGATCCTGGCCGACCTCGACCGCGCCTGTGTCCGCGCCCTCGCCCGCGCCATCGGGGTGAGGTGCTCGGCGCGCGGCGTCGAGGGTTCCGACGTCCCCTCGCTTCGGAAGGCGATCAGGGGCGGAGGCGTTCTTGTGAATTGCACCACCTACCTGCTTGGCGTGCCGGCGCTTCGAGCCGCGATCGCAGAACGGGTCGACTACCTGGACCTGGGGGGTCTCTACAATACCCCGCGACAGCTCGCTCTCCACGACCGCGCTTGCCGAGCCGGCGTCCGTGCCGTGATCGGTTGCGGCGCGACACCGGGCCTGTCGAACGTCCTGGCCCGCAGGGCGGTCGAGCGGCTCGACGAGGTTCACGAGATCCACATCTCGTTCGCGAGCCACCGTGACCTTGCGCTCTCCCCGGGCCTGCTCGACACGCTGCTCGACGAGTTCCGGCCCGGCGTGCCGCGGTTCGCCTGGCGGGGCGGCCGTCTGCGCGAGGTCGCGCCGTTCGAGGGCGCCCGGCGCGTGCGGTTCGCCCCGCCGCTCGGGGCGCAGGAGGTCTACTACGTCCCTCACTCCGAGACCTACACGCTTCCCCGCTCGTTCGGACCGGGCCTGCGTGAAGTGTCGGTGCGCGGGACATGGCGCCCGGCCGACATGCGCACGCTCGCCGAGCTGTCCCGCCTGGGGCTCACGAGCGACCGCGCCATCCGCGTGAACGGCGTGATGGTCAAGCCGCTCGATGTGCTCCGGGCCGTCCTGCTGGCGGACCCCCCCGAGGAGGAGGGAGCCCCCTGCGCGTTCTTCCTCGATGTCGAGGTCGTTGGTCGGGGGGGCGGATCGTCCGCGACTATCCGCCAGCGCACTAGTCACCCGGTCACATGGGGTCCCGACGCCACAGCCCGGATGACGGCGATCCCGGCCGTGGTCGGCGCCACGCTTCTGGTTGAGGGCGAGTCGGAGCCGGGCGTGATCCCCCCGGAACGCGCCTTCGACCCGGATCGGTTCATCCGGGGCGTGCGCCGGGCCGGCGTGCGCGTGACGACCTCGGCACATCCGGGCCACGGTGTCAGGACCAGATCGGCGTCTGCCAGAGGCTGAGCTTCGTTCCGAGCCCGTCCTCCTTCGCTCGCCGGAAGACGCGCGCGGCCGCTGCGATGTCCTCTACCGCGAGGCCGACGGGGGAGAAGAAGACCCGCTGGTGGGCGCTCGTGCGGCCGGGGTGGGCACCGGCCACGATCTGTGGCAGCTCGACGACGTCCTTCTGCCGCGTGATCCGGGCCGCCTGCGCGCGCGCGAACGGTCGCGAAGCGTGCTCGGTCTCGCGGTCCCAGAGGTCGCACACCAGGAGGTCGGCTTTCTCGATGCATCCGAGTTCCGGATCGAGCGAGCTTACGGAGACGAACAGGCTGCCCGGCGCCAGCCATTCCGCGCGGACGTACGGCGCCGGGGCCATGGTGGCGGCCACGACCACGTCCGCGTCGCGGGCTGCCTCCTCGGCGAATCCCGCCGCAACGGTCCGCTCTGAGTTCGAGGTGAACGCCTCCGCGCGGGCCGGGTCGATGTCCCACACCCGGATCTCCTCAAGTGAGGGCAGGACAACCTCGAGCGCGGCGAGTTGTGTGCGCGCCTGGACCCCGGTACCCAGGATGGCCGCTGTCCGCGCGCCTTCGCGCGCGAGCAGTCTCGCCCCGATCCCCGTCACGGCCCCCGTCCGCATGGCAGACGTCACGGTCCCATCCATCACGGCCACAGGCAGCCCGGTGTCCGGGTCCGTCAGCACGACGAGCCCGATGCCTCGTGGGAGCCCCCGCGCGGGGTTCCCCGGCACGCTGGGGATCCACTTGAAACCCGCGAGGTGGACGCTTCCTCCCACGTAGGCAGGCATGGCGATGATCCGGCCCTCGGTCTCGTCGGTGTCGATCGCGTCGGACCAATGGATGGTCGTCTTGGGGGGCAGGATGGTGTCCCCCGCGGCGATCAGCCTGAGGGCTTCCTCGACGACCCCGATCGTGGCCGGCATGTCGAGGCCGCCCGCCGCCACGACGTCCTCCTGCGACAGGAACAGGAACTCCGCAGCCGCCATGGCGGGCAACGTTACCAGCCGCGACGGAGGCCGCAGCCTAGGCGTCGCCGACGAGTGTGAGGACCTCGTCCGCGTAGCGCTCGAGCTTCGCCGGTCCCACGCCGGTGATCGCCGCGAGGTCGGCCCAGTCCTTCGGCCGGACCTCGGCGATCTCGGCGAGCGTCCGATCGTGGAACACGACGTAGGCCGGCACACCGTCGGTCTGCGCGCGCTTCCGACGCCACTCCTTCAGCCGGTCGAACAGGGCGCCGCCCGCCTTCACCGCGACGGGTGGCCGAGACGCCGTCGATCGCCGAGAGGGGGCCGGCGGGGGCACCTCCAGCTCGTCGAGGAACGGGCTCGGTCCGGATCGCGCATCCATCGGCCACGTGAGGAACAGGTACCGGCGCGCGCGTGTGATGCCGACGTAGAGGAGCCGACGCTCCTCCTCGGGTTCGGCCCGTGCGCGGCCCGAACGGAACGGCAACTCGCCGTCGAGCACGCGCGGCAGGAACACCGCGTCGAACTCGAGCCCCTTCGCGCGATGGTACGTGAGGAGGTTCACGCCCCGGCCGCTGTGCTCCGTGGAAAAGCGGCGCTCGAGCTCGGCTGCGAACGCCGCGAGGCCGGCGCCGGGATGCGCCGCGTCGAACTCTCCCGCGAGCGAGCGGAGGCGGCCGAGGTCGGACTGGCGTGTGGCTTCCTCTTCCGAGTCGGCCGACCCGTCCGGGTCGAAGCCCAGCGCCTCGGTGACGAGCGCCACCGAGGCCGCCACGGACTCGTCCCCGGCGGCCTCCCGCTTCAGCCGCTGGAGCACGGCGCGCGGGCCCGGCCGGCGAAGGAACGCGCCGTCGCGCACCTGATACGGCATCCCAACCGCGGCGAAGGCTTCCTCGAAGGGTTCCGAGCGCGCGTTGATCCGGTACAGCACGGCGATCTCCTCGAGCGGGACGCCCTCGTCGCGCAGGCCGCACGCCGCCTGCACTACGGCGGCCACCTCCGCGGGCTCGTCGGGCAGCGGCCGTGCCACCGGTGGCGGCCCGTCCGGCCGCGTGGCCCGGAGCGTCTTCCGGAATCCACCCAAACGCGATGCGAGCCGGTTCGCGACCTCGAGGACCTGGGGCGACGAACGGTAGTTCTCCTCGAGCCGGACCACCGTCGCGTGCGGGAACCGCTGCGTGAAGCCGAGCAGGTGCGTCGGCGATGCGCCGGTGAACGAGTAGATCGTCTGGTAGTCGTCTCCGACAACGCACACGTCGTCCCGGTCGCCGAGCCACTGGTCGAGGAGCGCGGCCTGCAACAGGTTTGCGTCCTGGAACTCGTCGACCGTGAAGGCGTGGAACCGCGCTCGGATCTCTTCGACGGCGGCCGGGTGCTCGTCGAAGAGCCGGAGCGCGAGGCCGAGCATGTCCTCGAAGTCGAGTTGGCCCATCGCGCGCTTCCGCCGCTCGTAGCCCTCGTACACGCGCAGCATGAGCTCCGATGGGATCGGCGGCTCGTGGTCGCCGAGCTCGTCCAGATAGCGGCCCGGCGGGATCATCCGGTTCTTCGCCCACTCGATCTCGCCGGCGAGCTCACGCCGCGGCAGGAACTTGTGGGGCGGGGGGAGCGCGTTCGCGAGGGAGGTGATGAGCGGGGCCTTGTGATCGAGGACCTCGGGGAGCGGGTGACCCGTGTGCGTCTGCCAGAGCTTCGCAAGCTGTGAGAGTGCCGCCGAATGGAAGGTACGCGCCTCGACTCCCTCGACCCCGAGTGTCGAAAGACGCGTCTCAAGCTCGCCCGCCGCCTTCTCGGTGAACGTGACGGCGAGGATCCGCTGCGCGGGCACCGCGCCGGTCGCGACTTGATAGGCGATCCGGCGCGTGATCGTCGTCGTCTTGCCCGTGCCGGCTCCGGCGAGGATCGCGACCGGTCCCCGGGCTGCGGTTGCCGCCTCGCGCTGGGCGTCGTTCAGCCCGGCGAGGATCTCATCGGCTTCGCGCATCCGCCCGACCCTAGCACCGCCGTCCGACACGCCCGACGACCTTATGGGCAGCCGGCGGTACCCTTGTGCGGATGACCCAGCCCGCGACGATCGGCCAGCTCCGCGCCGCCGGATACCCGGATCGATCCGTCAAGGAGGAGCTCCGCCAAAACCTCCTCACGAAGCTCGGGCGCAAGGATTCGCTCTTTCGCTCGATCGTGGGGTTCGGCCTATCGGTCCTCCCGGGGTTGGAGCGGGGGCTCCTGGCCGGGCACGACCTGATCCTGCTCGGCGAGCGTGGGCAGGCCAAGACCCGGCTGATCCGGGAGATGGTCGATCTTCTCGACGAGGAGATTCCCGCGATCGCCGGGTGCGAGGTGAACGATCACCCGTACCGACCCATCTGCGCCCGCTGCCGGGCGCTCGTTGCCGACGAGGGCGATGCCGTGCCGGTCGTGTGGATCGGACGCGGCGAGCGCTACGCGGAGAAGCTCGCGACGCCCGACATCAGCGTGGCCGACCTCATCGGCGACGTCGACCCGATCCGCGTGGCGGAAGGCCGTTACCTGGCGGACGAGCTCACGATCCATTACGGCCTCATCCCCCGGACCAACCGTGGGATCGTGGCTATCAACGAGCTTCCCGACCTTCCCGAGCGGATCCAGGTCGCGCTGTTCAACATCCTGGAGGAGCGGGACGTGCAGATCCGCGGGTACCGGATCCGGCTGCCGCTCGACCTGTTGCTGGTCGCAACGGCGAACCCCGAGGACTACACGCACCGGGGCCGCATCGTGTCGCCGCTGAAGGATCGGTTCGGCACTCAGATGAGGACCCATTACCCGGAGACCCTGGCCGACGAGATTCGGATCATGGAACAGGAGGCGCGGCCGCCGGCCGGCACAGCCCCGATCCGGGTTCCGGTCTACATGAAGGAAGTGCTGGCGGCCCTGACCGCCGAGCTCCGGCGCTCGCCGCACATCAACCAACGATCGGGCGTCTCGGTTCGGTACTCGATCGGGAACCTCGAGACGCTGGCCGCCGCTGCCGTGCGCCGTGCTGCCCGGGCCGGGGAGTCGGAGGCGGTGCCCCGCGTCTGTGACCTTCCTGCCGTGCTGGAGGCATCGCTGGGGAGGGTTGAGTTCGACACGATCGAGGAAGGGCGGGAGGAGGAGATCCTCCTGCGCGCGATGCGGAGCGCCGAGCTGGAGGTGTTCCGGCGCCGGCTCTCAGGATTCGACTTCCAGTCGATCCTGGGGCGGTTCGCCGGAGGGTTCGCCGCGGAGACCTCGGACCTGATGCCGGCCTCGGACGTGCTCGCGCAGTTCGGCGATCTGCCGGGCTTGGCCAAGCTCTTGGCCCGGCTCGGTGTGGAGGAGGAGAGCCCGGGGGCGGCCGCGTCGGCGCTCGAGTTCGCGCTGGAGGGGCTTCACCTGTCTCGGCGCCTCAACAAGGATCAGTCCGGCCGCGTTGGGACCTATCGATACGAGGGCGTCGAGGGCCCGTAGGATTCGCCCGGATGTCGCAGATCCACGCGGTTGTCGGCTTCTTCATCGTGGGCGTCTTCGCCATCGGCTGGATCTGGGGCCTCGGCGCGTGGCTGCTGAAACGCGGTCCCGGTGACTGGTTCTGGAGATGGCTCACAGTCGCTCAGGTCACGGCGGGGATTCAGGCCATCGTGGGGATCGTGCTGCTCCTCCTCGGTCGCCGGCTGGGGTGGCTCCACTACGCCTACGGGTTGTTTCCCATTGCCGCGCTGGTTATCGCCCACGCGGTCGCTAGGACGAGGCAGGGAGATCCCTGGGTGCCGTTTGCCTGGGCCTCGTTCTTCTCGTTCGGCCTCACGCTCCGGGCGCTCATGACGGGCTTGGGGATCGGCTGAGCAGCCTACAGTTCGGAGTCGCGAAGTCACGGCTGGGGTTTGTGCCGTCCTAACCCTGACCTGGAGGCGCCCCGTCCTGACCGCTGCCGCCACTCCCGCTGCCGCCGCCACTCCCGCTGCCGCTGCCACCGCCACCGCCGCCACTCCCGCTGCCGCCGCCACCACCACTGCCGCCACTGCCACTGCCACCGCCCTCGCCACCGCCGCCCTCGCCGCCGTTCCCGTCGTCGTCGTCGTCCCCGTCGTCGTCGTCCCCGTCGTCCCCGTCCTCGTCGTCCTCCCCGTCCTCGTCGTCCTCCTCGTCCCCGTCCTCGTCCCCGCCGCCGCCGCCGTTCCCTTGTCCGTTGCCGTCCGTGTCGGTCGCCTCGTCTCCGTCCTCACCTGGGGATTCCTTGACTGGGGACGGGGGTGTGGGCAACGGAACCGTTGTCGGATCGGGCGGCTTCCCGACAGCGAGGGACGGCCGGCTGCTCGACTGCGGGTCGTCGGAGGGATCTGTGGCTGACGGCCCCGTATTCTCGGAAGTCGCCTCAGCGCTCGAGACGACCCGCTCGGCCTTGACCGGAGCCGCAGCGCCGACGGGCAGCGGACCCGCGACGCTCATCACCGTGACGCTCGCCGCCATCGTCACGGCCGTAGCGCGCAGGCCGGCGACGGCGACCGACTGCCGGCCGATGGCCTCCAGCCTTGCGAGGAACGGAACCTGCACGAGGAACGAGAGCGGGCCCGTCTTCCACAGGAGACGAGGGAGCGAGATCGCGAAGAAGGCGCGAACTAGCATGGGATCGAACTGGCTGCCGGCGCAGTCGGCCAGCTCCTGACGGGCCGCCCTAACGGCCACGGGCTTCTTGTAGGAGCGAACGGCCGTCATCGTGTCGTACGCGTCCGCGAGCGCGACGATCCTTCCCGACAGCGAGATGCTGTTTCCGGCGAGTCCCGCCGGATAGCCGCCGCCGTCGAACCGCTCGTGGTGCTCGGTGATGGCCCCCGACCATGGGCCCAGCCACTCGAGGAGCGGCGCCGCGATGCGCGCTCCCTCGTAGGGGTGGCGGCGGATGACCTCCCATTCCGCCTCGTTCAGCTTGCCGCGTTTGTTCAGGATGCCCGGCTTGACGCTGAGCTTGCCGATGTCGTGAAGGAGCGCGGCCCAGCGTAGGCGGTAGCGGTCGTCGGTGGTCAGATGGAGCTCCTCCCCGAGCATGTCGGTGAAGACGCGGGTCCGCTCCGCGTGTCCACGGGTCCGCCGGTCGTGGGACTGCATGGCGACCACAAGTGCGAGGATGGTTGCCGCGCTCTCGGACTCCTCTTGCGCGCGAGGGTCGTCCTTGAGCTTCTCGAGGCGCTCCTCGAG
>JBQTIP010000021.1:0-2845 GCA_052388025.1 Actinomycetota bacterium | reverse complement strand
GAGCAGATGGTCCCGCGGGGCTCCGGAATGGTGGAGCACGGGGTGGACCTGGTGATCGCGCGCCGGTTCAAGCGCCAAGGGATGCGGGCGTGGGGTAGGTAGACAGCCGACAAACCTGCTGGCCCTTCGGGTCCTGGCCATGGGCCAGGAGGCCTGGAGGGAGTGGTGGGGTGACGACGTCATGTGACCGGACGGGGCCGCCGACCCGGATCGCCTCCGCTCGCCTCGCCATCCCAAGAACCAGGGAGGCGAGGGAGGAGAAGACGTCTCGTGCCGGCCGCCCGGAGCCGTTTACGACCGCTGGACCGGCAAACATCAGCCGCTACTCTCATAGGAGTCGACGGCGCTCCGGCGGCCAGTAGATCAGGCGCACCCGCGCCACGATGGCCGCCCGCGACACGGGCCCGAATCGCCGGCTGTCCGTGGACCGGCCCCGTTCGTCCCCCTCCACCCACCACTCATCGGAGCCGAGGACGCGACCGCCGGCCACGATGTCGCCCGGCGTACCGACAAGGCGCTTCACCATCTCGAAGCCCGCGCGATCCGGGTGCTGAACGACCACGACGTCGCCGCGGCGCGGGCGCTTGGCCGCGATGGCCATCGCCCAGTCGCCGGGCATCAGCGTGGGGACCATGCTCGGGCCGGTGACCTCGACGCGCGAGGGCCGGAATCGCAGGAAGCCGTACGCCATCGCGACCCCAACGAGGAGGCCGGCTGTCGCCTGGCCCCGTCTTCGGTCGCGGTGGTAGGTTTCTTCGGGACCCCGATCAGGAGGAGGCGGAATGCGTTCCACGCTCACAGCTTTGCTCAAGCCCGCGCGCGTCGTCCACGCGCACTGCGACCTTCCGTGCGGCATTTACGACCCAGCGCAGGCGAGGATCGAGGCCGAGTCCGTGAAGGCGTGCCAGGAGAAGTACCAGGGCAACGACGACCACGTGTTCCGCGAGCGCGCCGTCGCGATCAAGGAGGAGCGGGCGGACCTGGTGAAGCACCACCTGTGGGTGCTGTGGACCGACTACTTCAAGCCGGAGCACCTCGAGAAGCACCCGAACCTCCACGAGCTGTTCTGGACCGCGACGAAGGAGGCCGGCGCTGCGAAGAAGTCCGAGGACCCGGCCCAAGGCCAGAAGCTGCTCGACGCGATCGACGCGATCGCGGGAGTCTTCGCCGCGACGAAGGCCGGCTAGGAGCGCGAACGGGCGGGGCCGACGGCCCCGCCCGTTCGTCATAGCCCGGCCCATAGACTGAGGCCGTGAAGGACATCGGCCTCGTAGGCGTTCCCTTCTCCGGGAAGTCCACGCTGTTCACCGCCCTCACGCGGGCCGGTTCTCACGGAGGCCGCGCCAATCAGGCCGTCGTTCCGGTCCCCGACCCGCGCCTCGCGGTTCTCAGCGAGATGGAGCGGTCCAGGAAGACCGTTGCAGCGCAGGTCAGGTTCGTCGACGTTCCCGGTGGGACCTCCTCGGCGCAGAGCGTCGCGGCGCTCCGCGAGGCCGACGCCCTCTGCGTCGTGGTGCGCTCCTTCGGCCCCGACGCGAAGCCGGCGGCGGAGCTGGCCGACGTCACGGCCGACCTGCTCCTCGCCGACCTCACCGTCGTCGCCTCCGCCCTCGAGAAGGCGGCCAAGCGTTCCCGAGGCAAGCCCTCCGACGAGACCGATGCCCTGGGAGCCGCCCACGACGCTCTGTCGGCCGAGACACTCCTGCGAGACGCCGGACTCGACGAGGAATCGAGGATGCACCTTCGGGCGATCGCGCTGCTCACCCTCAAGCCGTGGGTCGTGGTCGCGAACCTCGAGGAAGGCGCCCGGATCCCGCCCGATCTGCCGAAGGGCGCCGTTGGCGTCTATGCGTCAATCGAGGCCGAGACCGCCGAGATGCCGGAGGATGAGGCCCGGGCCCTGCTCGAGGAGTTCGACGTCGCCGAGCCGGGACTGGAGAAGGTGATCCACGCCTCCTACCGCGCGCTCGACCTCATCACGTTCCTCACGACCAGCGAGGACGAGACGCGGGCCTGGGAGGTCCGCTCCGGCGCGACCGCGCCCGAGGCGGCCGGCGCCATCCACACCGACCTGCAGCGGGGCTTCGTCCGGGCGGAGGTCGTCTCCTACGATGACCTGGTCGGGGCCGGTGGCTGGAACGCCGCGAAGGCGAAGGGCCTGCTCAGGGTGGAGGGCAAGGACTATGTCGTCCGCGAGGGCGATGTCATCCACGTCCGCTTCGCCGTCTGAGCTCGCTCCTCCGCTTGCGCTCCGCCCAGGGACGCTGTGGACCCGCCGGTATCGCGAGATGGTCCCGCGCGGCCGATCCACGCGGAGGCCGGGTGGCTCCGCGCGGTGGATCCGCTGAGCCGCCAGACAGACTTACGCTTTCGTGTCGATAGATATTCCGGTAAATATATACTTGACAAACTAGCCTCCGTGCCTATAGAATCTGGTCATGGAAAGCACGGTGAACCTCTGGGAGATCGCAGGGAAGTTCTCAGACGAGGACTCGGCACGTGCCTTCCTAGAATCGGTGCGCTGGCCGAAGGGACCGTTCTGCCCGCACTGCGGCTCATTCAACGCCTACCTGATGACCCCCCGGCCGACCTCGAAGAAGCCCGGCCGGAAGGGCCTGCACAAGTGCCGGGACTGCAAGAAGCAGTTCACCGTGACCGTGGGCACCATCTTCGAAGACAGCCACATCCCGCTTTCGAAGTGGCTCATGGCGGTCCACCTGATGTGTGCGTCAAAGAAGGGAATGAGCGCCCACCAGCTGCACCGGATGCTCGGAGTCACCTACAAATCCGCGTGGTTCATGGCCCACCGTATCCGCTACGCCATGACCCAGGAGCCACTTCGCTC
>JBQTIP010000020.1:0-82075 GCA_052388025.1 Actinomycetota bacterium | reverse complement strand
CGGCCGTGCTGGTCTTCTTCGCGGCCGAGGCGCGGCTGGACTGGACCGCCGCGATCACGCCGTTCCTCGGCGGATCCGAGCTGGACGGAGCCCGGTTCTACGGCATGCCCAACGTGTTCATCGGCCTACTCATCGGATCCTCCCTGTACGTGGCGGCGAGTCTGCCCCGCGCGGTCGGGTTCGTCCTGATCGTCGCCGTGGCGTTCTTCATCGGACTGCCGGGCACTGGGGCGAACCTGGGAGGCGCGCTCGCCACCTTCGCCGCCGCCGGCCTGTGGCTCGCCCTCCGAACCTGGGGCCGGCTGTCCTGGAAGGGGCTAGGGCTCGCGCTCGGCGTCGTTGCCCTGGGGATGGCCGCGGTGCTTGCGGCCCACGTCTTCCTGACCGCCACACCGACGCACGCCACGGCGTTCGTTGAGACCTCCGGCGGCGGCTTGTCGGGTCTCGTCCGGACGGGGGCAGATCGGCTGCTCGTAGGCTGGCGGCTGATCGTCCGCAATCCATTGGCGCTGGTGCCGGTGCTGGGCCTACCGGCCTGCCTCCTGCTGGTGCTCCGCCCGCCGGAGCCGATCCGCGAGGCGCTTGCCCGGCACCCGAAGTGGCGCGACGCGACGCTCGTTATCCTTCTTGCGAGCGTGGTGGCCTACCTCACGGAGGACAGCGGTGCGGCGGCTGTGGGCCTGGGCTTCGGACTCGCACTGGGGGGGCTCCTGTACGTGTCGCTCTTCGAGCAGGCGTGGAAGGCGCCGAGGGCGGAAGCGGCGTGACCGACGACATCCCTCCACGGCCCGACGGCCTCTGGCCGGCGGAGGAGCCGCCGGTCGAAGCTTCGCCCCGTCCGCTCGCCACCTGGCGCTGGTGGGAGGCCGTGAGCGTGTACCTCATCGGCTTGCTCGTCGTCGGGCTCGTCGCGTTGCCGCTGTTCCAGCTCGTCGAGCCGCCCGGCCTCGCGCGATGGGTCGCAACCGTCGTGCAGTTCCTTCTCCTTCTGGGGGTGCTGCTCTGGTGGCTGAATCGGTTCCACCCGCGATGGAAGGAGATCGTCGGGTTCCCGTCCCGGCTCTGGCCCGAGATCCGGGCAGGGATCGGGTTCGGTCTGCTGCTCTACCCGGTCCTCGCGTTCGGGGTGGGCCTGCTCCTGAACTTGCTGTTCGAGGCGGTCTCGGGCCGGACGGTCCGTGTGCCGGAACAGGTGCCGGGGAACATCGACGGCCTGAGTCTCGCCTTCATCGCGACGTACGCGTTGGCCGTCGCACCGGCCGGGGAGGAGATCTTCTTCCGTGGATGCCTGTTTCGAGCGCTTCGGGACCGGTACGGGTTCGCGCCCGGCGCGGCCGGCTCGTCGATCGCGTTCGCCCTCATCCACTACATCCCCGGCCCGTGGCTGGATAGCGTCTTCTTGATGACCGTGATGGTGTTCACGGGCCTCGGGTTCGCCCTGCTGTACGAAAGGCGGGGAAACATCGTCGCCAACCTGGTCGCCCACTCGACGTTCAATCTGGTCGGCCTCACCCTTATCCTGCTCCAGCGGTAGACGTGCTTTACTCGCGAGAGAGCCGACCCGGAGGGAGACGCTGATGTCCGTGTTCCCGAGCGACGAGTGGTTCGCGGCATTCGTTGAGGCGATCAACGGCTCCTCGGAATACCGGGACGCGGCGGCGGAGTGGGAAGGCGACGTCGCGTTCGTCTTCGAGGCGGAACCGGACAAGAACCATCCCGAAGACGTGTGGGGCTGGCTCGACCTTTGGCATGGGGAGTGCCGGGCCGGGCGCCTGGTTGAACGCGAGGAGGGAGAGAGGGCGCGCTACGTCATCCGCGCTCCCTACACCAGGTGGAAGGAGATCCTCCGGGGCGAGCTGGACCCGGTCAAGGCCATGATGCAGGGGAAGCTCAAGCTGAAAGGCGATCTGCCAACGATCGTGCGCTACATCCGCGCGGCCAACGAGCTCGTGCACCTCACCGAGACAGTGCCGACCGAGTTCCTCGACGAGCCGGCGAGCTCGGGCGGGTAGCCCGGCCGGCCGTCGATCGGAGGGATCGAGTGCGGGCCGTCGTCTACCAGGGTATCGGGAGCGTCGTCGTCGGAGAGGTCCCGGACCCCCGGATCGAGGATCCGCACGACGCCGTCGTTCGCGTCACCACGTCGGCGATCTGCGGCTCGGACCTTCATTTCCTCCACGGCAAGGCGCCACTCGAGCCCGGGGAGACCCTCGGCCACGAAGCCGTGGGGGTCGTTGAAGAGGTCGGCTCGGATGTGGAGCGGTTCCGTCCAGGCGACCGGGTCGTGGTGGCATTCGACATCGTGTGCGGACACTGCTGGTTCTGCCGTGTGGGGCAGACACAGCTCTGTGAGGACTTCCGGAACTTGGGCGCCGGCGTGTTCGGCGGCGGGCTCGGCGGCGCTCAGGCCGAGCTTGTTCGCGTGCCGTTCGCCGACGCGAACCTGCTGTCCATCCCGGACGGGATGGCGGACGAACGCGCCCTGTTCGTCGGCGACATCCTCACGACGGGTTACTACGGCGCCGCGGTCGCGGGCGTCTCGCCCGGAGACACCGTGGCCGTGATCGGCGCCGGCCCGGTCGGGTTCTTCTGCGTGCAGGGGGCGCGTGTTCACGGGGCCGCCCAGGTGCTGGCCCTGGACCTGGAGCCCGGCCGCCTGGAGCTGGCGGCCCGCGCGGGGGCGACACCGGTCAACGTGAAGGAACAGCACCCGCAGATGGCCGTCGCAGAGTGGACGGAGGGCCGGGGCGCCGACGTGGTGATCGAAGCGGTCGGGAGCCTGGACGCGCTCGAGAGCGCGGTGGATGTGGTTCGCCGGGGCGGGACGGTGGCGGTCGTCGGCATGTACACGAGCGAATCCCTGGAGGTGCCCGTCGGCATCTGGTGGACGAGGGCGCTCCGCATCCAGTTCGCGGGGATCTGCCCGGTCCACGCCTGGTGGGAGCGCGCGATGACCGAGGTCGTCACGGGCAGGATCGACCCGCTGCCGGTCATCTCGCACCGCCTGCCGCTCTCCGATGCCGCTCGAGGGTATGAGCTGTTCGACTCGCGGGAAGCCACGAAGGTGCTGCTGGAACCGTGATCGTCGAGTATGTCGATTCGGAGCCGAATGGCCTTGCCGCCATGGTCGGCGGGCTGATCGAGGCGAACCTTGAGCGCGATCCGGAGCGGCAGCGGCTGCTCCGGCGGGCCTCGATCGGCCTCACGGCGCCGGACGCGGGCGTCGCGGTCACGCTGCTGCTGGAACGCGGGCGAGTCCGGGTGGCGAACGGGCCGGTGGAGCGGAGGCCGGATGTTCGGATCCGCGCCGATTCCGGCGCGCTGATCGAGCTGACGTCGGTCCCGCTCCGCTTCGGGCTCCCGGATGTGCTTACTCGAGAGGGAAGGTCGGTCGTCCGCAAGCTGCTCGCGGGCGAAGTACGGGTCGCCGGTCTTGTTCGGCACCCCCGGAAGCTGGCCAGGCTCAACATGCTCCTGTCCGTGGCCTGATGGAACAGCAACCGCTCGGGCCGGCGCCGTCGACCACCGTGGTTCCGCGTGAGCCGACGGAGCGGCGATGGGTCCCGGCCTTCGCCGTCGTGGCCGTCATCTTCGCGGTCGTCTTCGGTGGCTACGTCACTGCGGCGACGCTATCGAAGCCCGCCGGCCTTCCTGTGACTGTGGGCGGCGTCGTCCGGATCTCTCCGTTGTCCGGGTGGGAGCTGGCCCGGCGCTTCGACGACCCCCCCGGCATCGAGCTAACCCGAGGGGGCGGCAACCTGGACGTCATAGCGATCGGGTTCGCTGGAGACGCCGCCTCGATCGTCCGCGAGTTCGTGACGCAGGTCCTGGAGCCCGGTGCCGAGCGGCTGTCGGTATCGCAGCGGATCCAGCGGATCGAGCTGCGGTCCGGCCTCAGCGCGGTGCGGATCTTCTACATAGGGGTGTTCGGCCGGGGCCAGACCCCGATCGAGGGAGAAGTCACGACGGTCGTCTCCCCGAGCGGCGTCGGAGTGGTGTTCGATGGGTGGGCGCCGGCCGGCCTGCTGGACTACGTGGGGGGGGACATCCACGAGATGATCGAGACCGCGGAGGTTCGCTGACTTGGGGCAGCAGCCGATCGCTCCGCCTCCCGCCGCCCCGCCGCCCCCGACGGTGCAACCGCCGTCTATCCGCCGGCGATGGGGGCACAGGGCCTCGCTGTTCCAACCCCGGCAGCCGGGGTTCTGGGTCTACGTCGTCGTCATGCTCGGAACCGGGATCTTCGCGATCTCGGAGCAGACGGTGTTCCAGCGGATCTCGCCGTCGGGTTGGGCGCTCTCGTGGATCTTGCTTGTGGTGTACGCGCTACCGGTGTTCCTAGCGATCTACTTCCTCGACCTGTATGAGCGCGAACCGATGTCGGTCCTCATCGGCGCGCTCCTGTGGGGTGCCGTGGCGGCGACGACTCTGGCCGGCCTGGCCAACCACGGCTGGGGACTCGTCGTCGCCCGGGTAGGCGGTCCCGAGTTCGCCTCGCGCTGGACGGCGGCGCTCACCGCCCCGTTCGTCGAGGAGACCCTGAAGGCGGCCGGCGTCGTGCTGATCTACCTGATCGCCCGGAGCGAGATCGACGACGTGATGGACGGGTTCGTGTACGGAGCCGTTTGCGGCCTGGGGTTCGCCGTCGTCGAGGATGTCTTCTACTTCATCGGGATCTTCGGCGGAGAGCTCTCGGGCGTGCTCGCCGGCTTCTACATCCGGGTGCTCTCGAGCGGCTTGTACGGACACGTGCTGTACACGGGGCTCGCCGGGATGGGCATCGCGTACTTCGTCGCAAGGCGGGAGGAAGCCCCGTTCCGGAGGCGGGCGCTCGTGGCAGCGGGGCTGTTCCTGTCCGCGATGACCGGGCACTTCCTCTGGAACTCCCCCTGGCTCGACTTCTTCCCGAGCCGCCTCAGCTCCGTCGGGGACTGGCTCACGATCCCGCTGGCCGCGGCGGTGAAGGGGATGCCGCTGCTCGGTTGCGTCGCGGTTGCCGTCGTGTTGGCTCGCCGGCGCGAGAGCCGCTGGCTGCGGTCGGCGCTCGCCTCGGAGGCCGGGGCGATCGGGCTCTGGCAGTCCGAGCTCGCCATCCTCCAGGACCCGGCCTCGCGGCGCCTCGCTCGACGCGACATGCAGAAGCGAGCCGGCTCGAAGGCGGCGGGCCTCCTGAAGCGGCTGCAGCGCGAGCAGGTGAACCTCGCGATGGTCCGGACCAGGGTCGATGCGGCGGACCACCCGGATCTCGTTCGTCAGCGCGAGTACTGCAAGTCGCTACGGGACGCCCTGATGGCCATCCCGGGTGCGGCTCCTGCCGGCGCCCCACATCCGCCGCTGGGCTGAACCCCCACGAGGAATCTCGTTGCGCTCCGGACGGGCGTCCTGCCATGATGCGGCGGAGTCGAGCGCGGGAGGACCGGGATGTCCGAGGCGGCTTTCTGTTCCAGGTGCGGGACGCGCAGGCGGCCCGGGGTCGTCTTCTGCAGCAACTGCGGTGCGCGATTCGAGGAGGGCGGACCGGTCCCCGAGCCTGTTGCTGGGGAGCCGTCCGCGAGCCCTGAGCTTCCGCCACTGGCTCCCCCGCCTCCGCCGCCGCTCCACCTTCCCCCTCCGCCGCCCCCTCCGCCCATCCCCGCCGCGCATCCGAGCGACCAGCAGCCAACTCAGGTCTTCCCGACGGCCGTTCCTGGAACGGCGTCGGCGCCCGCACGACCCTCTGTGGCGGGACTCAAGGCAGCGCCGCTGGCGCTGATCGGCGGCGTGGCTGTAGCGGTCGCTTCGTTCCTACCGTGGCTCAGCGGTCGGTTCGGCTCGACGAAGGCATTCGACATCGCCTTCAACGCGCTCTACGACTTCGACGCGACCTCCGGGGCCTTCAAGCTCGGCGTCGCTCTCCTGATCGTGGGTGCCGGCGGCGCCGCCCTGGCGTTCGTCCCGAAGTCGTCGAGCCTCCGACGGCTGGGTGGAGGCCTGGCCCTCGCGATGGTCGTCGCCTTCGTGGTCCAGCTGATCAGGGCCCTGAACGCCTTTGGGGGCGACGTCGGCGACGTTTTCTCGGCGCTGGGCGCGGGGGTGTACGTCGCTGCGGCCGGCGGAGCTCTGCTGGCCTCCGGCAAGTAACCAGCCTGACCACGCACGCGAACGGTGATCGTGGCATACTTCCAGCGACGCCGGCACGTCTTCAGGTACCCGCGTACCTGATCTGGCGAGGGGAGGGTTGCGGAGGCTGGGACGCGCTGAACGCCCTTCTTCGCCGCATCGCCTCCTTCGGGGGGCCTAAGGGGAGACTCCTTCGGAAGTAGCCCCGAGGCCGCGGCGATGGGGTGTGATGCTCGCCCCGGCTCCGGAGCCCTCCCTTCGCCTTCCTCCCGCACCTACATCCGGCCGGCCCGGGGTACCCTTCCGAGATGGACGTGGCCTCGATCGTCGACGGGATCCTGATCGGTGATCCTCGTGCGGTGGCTCGCGCCATCTCGATGGTCGAGGACGGGGCGGATGGCCTGGAGGAGCTCTCGGCCTCGCTGTACGAGCACACCGGGCGCGCGTACACGGTCGGGCTGACGGGCTCGCCGGGCGTCGGGAAGTCGACGCTGGCGGGGGCTCTCGTGGCGGCCGCTCGCGAGCGAAGCAGGAACGTGGCCGTGCTCGCGATCGATCCCACTTCGCCGTTCACCGGAGGCGCGCTGCTCGGCGATCGGCTCCGGATGCAAGGGCACGCCACAGACCCGGGCGTGTTCATCCGCTCGATGGCGACGCGGGGGCATCTCGGCGGAATGGCGCTGGCAGCGCCCGAGGCCGTGCGGATCCTCGACGCGTCGGGCAAGGACCTCGTGCTGGTCGAGACCGTTGGCGTCGGCCAGGCGGAGGTGGAGGTCGCGGCCGCGACCGACACGACGCTCGTGGTGGTCTCGCCGGGCTGGGGCGACGCCGTCCAGGTCGCGAAGGCGGGAATCCTCGAGATCGCCGATGTCTTCGTCGTCAACAAAGCCGACCGCGAGGGCGCGGAGGAGGCCGTCCGTGAGCTGGAGAACATGATCCGCATGGGCCCGGAGCTCGACTGGGTTCCGCCTGTACTACCGGCGTCGGCGAGGGACTCCGAGGGCATCGAGGAGCTGTGGTCGGTCATCGAGCGGCACCGCGAGCACCTGGAGGAGAGCGGCGGACTTGCCCTCAGACGGCGCGGGCGGCTGCTCCGCGAGGTGGAAACCCTCGCGACGGAGCGCCTGCGGGGGAGGATCGGCGGGCTGCTGGCCGCGCAGGCGGGATTGGCGGACGAGCTGGAGGGGCGCCGGATCGACCCTTATCAGGCCGCGGTTATCCTGGTTGGGAAAGCGACCCGAGATCCCGGGTAGGACCAGGTCCATGGCCGAAAACGAGCGGTGGGAGGATCAGTACCGGCGCGCCGGTGAGCGCGACGCGGACTTCGAGACGCTCTCGGGAGAGCCGCTGAAGCCGCTCTACACCCCCGAGGACGTCGCCGACCTCGATCACGACCGCGACCTCGGCCAGCCGGGGCGCTACCCGTTCACCCGCGGCGTCTACCCGACCATGTATCGCGGCCGGCTGTGGACCATGCGGCAGTTCGCCGGCTTCGGCTCCGCCGCCGAGACCAACGCCCGCTACAAGTTCCTTCTCGCGCAGGGGCAGGGCGGGCTCTCGGTTGCGTTCGACATGCCGACCCTCATGGGGCGCGACTCCGACGATCCCCTGTCGGAGGGCGAGGTCGGGCGTTGCGGCGTGGCGACCGACTCGCTCGCCGACTTCGAGGCGCTGTTCGACGACATCCCGCTCGGAGACATCTCGACGTCGATGACTATCAGCGGGCCGGCCGTCGTGATCTTCGCGTTCTTCCTCGCCGCGGCCGAGCGGCAGGGTGTGGACTGGGCCAGGTTAGGCGGGACACTCCAGACCGACATCCTGAAGGAGTACATCGCCGAGAAGGAGTGGATCTTCCCGCCGCGGCCGCATCTCCGCCTGATCGGCGACCTGATCGAGTTCTGCGAGCGACGGTGCCCGAAGTGGCACCCGATCAGCGTGTCCGGATACCACATCCGCGAAGCCGGCTCGACGGCGGCGCAGGAGCTCGCGTTCACGCTGGCCGACGGGTTCGCCTACGTTGAGCTCGGCCAGCAGCGTGGGATGGACATCGACCGCTTCTCGCAGGGCCTGTCCTTCTTCTTCAACGCGCACATCGACTTCTTCGAGGAGATCGCGAAGTACCGCGCCGCGCGTCGCATCTGGGCGCGGTGGCTTCGCGAGCGATACGGCGCGAAGGACGACGAGTCGCTCCGGCTTCGGTTCCACACGCAGACCGCCGGGGTCTCTCTGACGGCGCAGCAGCCGGAGAGCAACATCGTGCGAACCGCGCTCGAGGCTCTGGCCGCCGTGCTGGGCGGGACGCAGTCGCTCCACACGAACGCGCTCGATGAGGTGCTCGCGCTTCCCACCGAGGACGCCGCTCGGATCGCGCTTCGGACCCAGCAGGTCATCGCATACGAGACCGGCGTCGCGAACGTGATCGACCCGCTGGGAGGGGCGTACTTCGTCGAGTCCCTCACGAACAGGATGGAGGCCCTGGCCGAGGAGTACTTCGCGAGGATCGACGCCATGGGAGGGGGCTCGATCCTCGAAGGCGTGCTGGCCGGCATCGAGCGTGGGTACTTTCAGGGGGAGATCGCCGAGGCCGCCTACCGCGAGCAGACCCTCTACGAGAAGGTTCGGCGGATCAAGGTCGGCGTCAACGAGTTCGTCGAGGAGGGCGAGGAGCCGATCGACACGCTCGTCATCGCGCCCGAGACCGAGGAGGCACAGATCCGGGCGGTACGGGACATGCGATCGGATCGGGACGGCCCGGAGGCGGAGGCGGCCCTCGCTCGTCTGGGCGCGGCCGCCCGGACCGATGAGAACCTGATCGAGCCGCTCGTAGATTGCGCCCGTGCCTACTGCACGGAGGGGGAGATCATCGAGACGCTGCGTGAAGTCTTCGGCGGGTACACAGAGACCCCACGGTTCTGAGGGGAAACCCCCAGCCCCTAGCACTTGAATATAGGAACGAAACTTCCTATATTCGCCCGATCATGCCGGGGCGCTCCTGGACCTTCTTCAACAACCACGGCTTCGTCCTGATGGCCGTGGCTCGACGCCCGGACCTCAGGCTGAGAGAAGTGGCTGAAGAGGTGGGCATCACGCTCCGTCAGACGCAGGCGATCGTGAGCGATCTGGTCGAAGCCGGGTACCTGGAGAAGCGGCGCGAGGGCCGTCGCAACCGGTACGTGGTTCGCGGCGACCGGCCGCTCCGGCACCCGCTGACCGAGGCGCACAACGCGTCCGATGTCCTTCACGCCCTTGAGTCCGAGCACCGGATCGGGCCGGCCGACGCCCCCCTGAAGGCCGTCGCCCTCGCCTGCAGCGACCATCGCTACCAGGAGCCGCTGCGCGACCTCCTGGCCGCGGAGGGGCTGCTTGGTGGGGCGGAGATCCTCCTCTGGCCGGGGGGGAGCGCCGCGCTGGCGGGTCCCGATGCGGGCCCGATCCTGGCCGCGATGGCCGTCGGTACGGGCGGAGGCGCGCCCTCCCGAGTCGTGCTCGTCGCGCACGAGGGCTGCCGGGTCCCAGGAGCCCACGTGGCCCGCCGGCCGGACCCGTTCACCACCCGTCGGGCGGTGAACGCGCGGCGCCGGGTCGCGGTGGACAAGGTCCGTCGCCTCTTCTGCATCGAGCCCGAGCTGTGGTTCCTGACCAAGCGCGGCGCCCGCCGTGTTCGGTCACCGCGGCCGTCCGCACGAACCCTGGTCCGGTCCCATGAAGGAGGTCTCCCTTGATCCTCTTCCCCCCGTACATCCTCAAGCCGGCGAGCGACTCCTGCCCTCGCTCCTGGAAAGGAGCGTGAGCTGATGAAGAGCCGCATCGACGCAGCTAATCCCTCGACGAACGGGGATCGCCGGAAGCGGGCCCATGTGGGAATCGCCTTCCACCACCCGTCGGCCTTCTGGCTCGGGACATTCGCCATCATGGCCGGCGTGCTGCTGCACCTGCCGGACTTCATCGATCAGAGCGGGGTCCAGTTCCGCTTGGAAGGGATGTCGTTCTCCGGTCCTATGCAGTTCGGGACTGGACTGATCGTCGTGGGGATCACGCTTGCAGCCTTCGGCCTCTTCCCGCGAAAGGATCAGCTTGGGGGCGCGAAGACGGCCCACGGCTATCGCCTGAAGGCGATGGACGACGCGCCCCTCACCGGCGCGCACTACGGTCTCCTGTTCGTCCTTGGCGTCGCGCTGATCGTAGACGTGATGAAGCCGGCCAGCCTCGGGTTCTCCGTGCCGGGGATGAAGGCGGAGTACGGCCTGTCCACCGCCGCGGTCTCGCTCTTGCCCCTCAGCGCCTTGACCGGTACTACGATCGGCTCCTTCCTGTGGGGCATCTGGTCGGATCGACTGGGGCGACGAGCGGCGATCCTGCTCGCCTCGTTGATGTTCATGGGGACGGCGATCTGCGGCTTCATGCCGAGCTTCAGGTTCAACCTGTTCATGTGCTTCTTCATGGGCCTGGCGGCGGGCGGCATGCTCCCCATCGTCTACGCTCTGATGGCCGAGTCCATCCCCGCCAAGAAGCGCGGCTGGCTCGTGGTGCTGCACGGGGGCATGGGCACGGTTGGCGGCTACCTCGCGGCGAGCGCCATCGCCGCGTGGCTCGTGCCGCACTTCAGCTGGCGCATCCTGTGGTTTATGAACCTCCCGACCGGCGCCCTCTTTGCTGCTCCTGAACCGATGGATCCCGGAGTCGCCGCGGTTCCTGCTCGAGCGGGGGAGGGTGGAGGAGGCCGGCAATGTGATGGCCCGCTACGGCGTGACCATCGAGCGGGATGAGCCCGGTGACGCGGAGCAATCGGTGGCTCCGGCCGCCGTGCGGCACTCGCACTTCGCCGGCCTCAGCCGGGTCTTCCGCCAGCCGTACCTCCCACAGACGATCTGCGTGGGTCTGTACGGGCTGGGCTGGGGGCTGGTGAACTGGGGGTTCCTTACGTTCCTGCCGACGATCCTCGAGGACCAGGGCTTGAGGTTCCAGAGCGCCAGCCGGCTCCTGTTCACCTCCTCGCTCCTGGCCGTGCCAGGTACCGTCCTGGTCTCCTACCTGTACGGGATGTGGAGCAGCAAGAAGAGCATGATCATCTATGCGGTGGCCACGGCGATCACACTGGTGGGCTTCGCGACGCTCCGTCCGGCCGACCCCAGCCGTGGCTTCATCCTCACGATCCTCGTGATGCTGCTGCTGGTGACGAGCGGTGGCGTGATCTCCATGCTCTCGCCCTACACGGCGGAGGTCTATCCAACGGAGCTCCGCGGCACGGGAAGCGGCCTCGCCGCCGGCAGCAGCAAGCTGGGCGGGATACTCGGGCCGCCCGCAGCCGCGGCGATCCTAGGCCTGTGGCCAGGGATCACCGGGCCGGCGCTCTTCTCGGCGATCCCGCTCTCGGTGGCCGCCGCTGTGCTTGCCGCGCGCGGAATCGAGACGCAGGGGCGCCGCCTCGAGGAGATCGCCGCCGAGGAGATGGGGATCCGAGCCGAGGAGCCCTCCCACAACTGACGGGTCGCCCGAGTCGCTTTCTACGAGCCCAGCTATTTGCACTACACTGCAGGTAGCCATTAGAGTATCTGCTCATTCAGGCGACTGGCGTCGCCGGGAGGCTCTGTGCGGAACGCGATCGCAGCGACGGCTCTGGCCGCCCTGGTAGCTGGTGCGTGCTCTAGTGAGGGGGCGGGCGGGGGTGACCCGTCCGGCCTCCTGCAAGTGGTCACGACCGTCTCGCCGATCACGAACCTTGTCCAGAACGTGGGCGGCGAGAGGGTGCAGGTCACCGGGATCGTACCGGAGGGGACCAACAGCCACACCTTCGAACCCGCGCCGTCCGATGCCGCCGTGATGGCGGAAGCCGACATCGTCTTCGTGAACGGGCTGCACCTGGAGGAGCCGACCCGGGAGCTCGCCGAGGCGAACGTGCGCTCCGGCGTTCCCATCGTCGAGCTCGGCGCCCGGACGATCACACCGGAGCAGTACATCTACGACTTCAGCTTCCCCGAGTCCGGCGGGGACCCGAACCCGCACCTATGGACCAACCCACTGCACGCCAAGCGCTATGCGGAGATCATCAGGGACGAGCTGTCGGCGGTGGATCCCGAAAACGCGAGCTACTACGGGGAGAACTACGACCGGCTGGCGGCCCGGCTGGACGAGCTCGATGCCGTGGTCCGCGAGGCGACGGCGACCGTGCCTCCCGAGAATCGGAAGCTCCTCACTTACCACGACTCCTTCCCGTACTTCGCCCGCGAATACGGCTGGGAGATCATCGGCGCGATCCAGCCCTCCGACTTCGCCGACCCGACCCCCCAGGAGGTCGCGGGCCTGATCGATCAGATCAGGGACGAGGGCATCCCGGCGATCTTCGGCTCCGAGGTGTTCCCGAGCCCCGTGCTCGAGCAGATCGCTGCCGAGACCGGGGCCGCCTATCTCGACGACCTTCGCGACGACGACCTGCCCGGTGAGAACGGCGATCCCGAGCACAGCTACTTCGGGCTGATGGTGTTCGACTTCCGGACCTTCATGGGCGCCCTGGGCGGGGACACGTCGGCCTTCGACGGCATCGATACGAGCAACCTCGTCGCCGGCGACACGGCGAACTACCGCTATTGAACGAGCTGGTCCGCTTCGAGAAGGTCACGTGCCGGTACGGGCGCGAACCGGTCCTGGTCAACGTCGACCTGTCGATCCGCGAGGGCGAGTTCGTCGGCATCGTCGGCCCGAGCGGCAGCGGGAAGACGACGCTGCTTCGGGCGATCGCCGGATCCGTCGAGCCGATCGCCGGGAAGATCGTGCGGGATCGCTCGGCGCCGGTCGGCTACGTGCCCCAGGTCGAGACCGTGAACTGGTACTTCCCGGTCACTGTCCGCGAGGCCGTCCTGATGGCCAGGATCGACGGCCGGGTGGTCCCGTGGTCCTCGAAGGCGGACGTCCGCGAGGCCGAGGAGATGCTGGAGCGCCTGGGGTTGGCGGAGCTCTCCGGGCGGCACATCCGCGAGCTGTCGGGAGGCCAGCAGCAGCGCGTCTTCGTCGCGCGGGCGCTGCTCCGCCGGCCCGGGCTCCTTCTGCTCGACGAGCCGACCAGCGGCGTCGACGTGCGCACCCGCCACGACGTGATGCACCTCATCCACGAGCTGCACCACGACGGCCTGGCGATCGTGCTGACGACGCACGACCTGAACGGGATCGCCGCGCACCTGCCGAGGCTCGTCTGCCTGAACAAGGAGGTCATCGCAACGGGCGCGCCCCGCGACGTGATCACGCCCGAGGTGCTCGAGCGCACCTACGGCGCGCCGCTTGAGGTGCTGTCCCACGGCGGCATGCCCGTGGTCGTGGAGCACTACCCGGAGGTCGAGGAAGCGGGCGCCACCGTCGTGCCCCTGAGGGAGGGACACCATGGACACCCTGCTTGAGCCGTTCCAGTACGGGTTCTTCCGGCACGCCCTCGTGGTGTCGGTCCTCGGCGGCGCCCTCTGCGGGCTCGTCGGCGTATACGTCGTGCTGCGAGGCATGAGCTATATCGGCCACGGCCTCTCGCACGCGATCTTCGGCGGCGCCGTCGCGAGCTACGCGCTCAGCATCAACTTCTACCTGGGCGCCGGAGCATGGGGGCTCGTGTCCGCGCTCCTCATCAACCGGGTTGCCCGCCGGCGGAGCATCGGGGCCGACGCCGCGATCGGCGTGGTCACGTCCGCGAGCTTCGCCGTCGGGATCGCGATCATCTCGGTCATCGGGAGCTTCACGAGGAACTTCGAGGCGGCTCTGTTCGGGAACGTCCTGGGCGTGACTATCGGCGACGTGTATGTCGTAGCTGCGGTGATGGTCTTCGCCGCCGGCGTCGTATTCTTCCGCTACCGCCAGCTCCTGTTCTCGACCTTCGATCCCGAGGTCGCCGAGGTCTCGGGGGTGAGCACCGCGGCCGCCGACGTCTGGCTGGCCATCACCCTGGCGGCGACTATCACCGCGACCATGAACATCATGGGGGTCACGATGATCGCGGCGGTCCTGGTGATCCCGCCGGTGATCGCCCGCCTTCTCACCGACAGCTTCAAGCGCATGCTCTGGATCTCCGTCGTCGTCGGCACGTTATGCGGGTTCTTCGGCGTGTACCTCTCCTACTACCTGGATTGGTCCTCGGGAGCGTCGGTGGTGCTGGCCGCCGCCGCGGTGTTCCTGGTCGCGTTCGTCATATCGGGGACACGCCACCGGCGACTGCCGGCGGCCGCGGCCGACGCCCACGTGGGCTGATCGGGCGGGCGAGCCAACAACCCGCGGGAACCCGGCCGTCCCGGTGGAAGTCAGCTTCGGTGTGAGCCCATGCCGACTGCTCGCCGCGGTCGCCCTGGCCCTGGCCGTGGCGTCCGCCACCTCCACGGGCATGGCCGCGCCGGAGCCGAATGGATCGCAGCCCGTCCGGCTGGACTCGACCGGGACGTCCGCGCTCCCGTCCTCCGCACCAGAGGCCGGGCCCGATCTATCCGCCTTGGTGTGGGTCGCTGTGGAGGGCGCGGAGCGGGTCGCGGAGGTGGACGTGGCTGCCGGGCGGGTGATCGAACGAATCGAGACGCCCGGCGGCCCCCACAACATCACGGTGGCGCGGTACGGCTCGGTGGCCGTCGCGCTCTGGGCCTCGGACCGGATCGCGATCGTTCGGAATGGAGATGTCGAGTTCGTGGAGCTCGGCGGCGCTCCCCACGATGTCAAGATCGCGGGGAACCTCGTCGTCGTCGCCAACCAGGGCTCCGCGCGTGTCCAGCTGGTGCGCTTCGACGGGAGGCTGCGCCGCACGATCCCGCTTGTTACTGACCCTCACGACGTGGCCGTGGATCCCACGGGCCGGCGGGCGTGGGTCTCGCTCGAGGGGCGGGATGACCTCGCGGTCGTGAACCTCGTCCGGCGGGCCCGCGTTCGCTACGTCTCGACGGGCGAGCGACCGCACGACCTCCTGTTCGCCCCCGACGGGAACCTGTGGGTCACCGACTGGGCGGGGGAGCTCCACGTCTTCTCCACCCCCAAGGGTGAGCTGCTGCGGTCGATCGAGCTAGGGGTCGAGGCTCACCATCTGGCGTTCACGCCGGACGGGCGGTTCGCCTGGATCACCGACCACGGGGCGGCGCGCGTCTTCGTGGTCCGCGTCCGCACGCTGCGAGTCGTCGCCTCCCTTCGCTTCCCCGGAGCCCCGCACCACGTCGCGATTACGGCGGACGGACGGTGGGCCGTCGTGGCCGATCATGACCACGGCCGGCTGATCGTGTACAACGAGCGGACTCGTCGGCGGGTGGACCAGATCACAGTGGGGGCGGGACCCCACGGCGTCTGGGCGGTTCCGGTCTGAGAGGGCGCCCATTACACTAGTCTGAGACAGACTAGTGTCTAAACTCCGGACTAGTTTCCGCTCCTACGCCGGCAGTCGGCGCAGAGCCCGGAGATGGCGAAGTGCGTGAGGTCGGGCAGAAACCCGTGGTGGCGCTCGATCAGCCTCTGAAGCGCCTTCGCCTCCGTGAGCGAGAGGTCGTCCTCCGCGCCGCAACGGGAGCACGTGAGATGGACGTGCCCAGCCTCCTCCGTTCGGTGATACTCGGGTCCGCTCTCCAGGTGGGCGTGCGCGAGGACCCCGGCGTCCTCCAGCATCGAGAGCGTCCGGTAGATCGTGGAGGCGTTCACGCCGGGCATTTCGCCCTGGACCTTCCGTGCAAGGGCGGTGGGAGAGATGTGGCCCTTGGTCCGCATCACCTCCGAGAGGATCGCGCGTCGCTGCGGCGTCATCCGAAGGCCCTGTGAACGTAGGGCCTTGATGATCCCCTCATCGGTCCCGGTTACCTGCTTCACGGCCCGCATTGTAGCAGCGGCTTGCAACTGCAACTCGCTCAGCCGAGAAGGGGAAGCCCCAGTGCCGTGGCCGCCCAAGGGAGTGCCTTCCTTGCCTGCGCCAGCTGAAGCGGCCGAACGTGAGGCGCCGGCAGTCCCGGGGACCATCCGGCAGGATCTCATCGGGCGCGGGCCGTCCTCCGCGTGGAGGCTCGAGAGCCAAGCGGCGACGTCCGGGACCGGGTTCCCGACGCAGGCCCAGTTCCAGTCGATCAACGGGGCCCGCCCGTCCCGGAAGCAGAGGCTGTCGCTTCGGACGTCGAAGTGGAGGAGCGCGTCCCCCGGCTATCGCCGTCATCGTGCCAGCCCAGAAGCCTGGGCATGAAGTCTGCCTTCAAGCGAGCGTACATCATGTGCTCGTCCCGGAGCCACGACGCCGAATCGTCGTGGGCGGCGATCTTGACGAAGGCCGTCCGATCCTCCTGGAGGGCGACGATCCACCGGCGCGTCGCCAGCGAGCTGTGGGCCGGGACCAGGCGCCACGATTCCGGGCGGGCCCGAAGGGCCTTCGTCGCGCGCTCGACGTCCCCGAGGCTTGGTTCCATGATGGACGAGGGTAGCCCACGATGATGAGCCGGCGGCGAGGCGAGTAGCATCGAGGCCATGGCGGTCGTGGTTACGGGAGCGTCGGGCCTCGTCGGGCGGGCGGCGGTCGCGGCCTTCGCGAGGCGATTCCCGGGGGTCCGCGGCCTCGTCCGTCGAAGAGAGGTGGCAGAACCCCTCCGAGCCCTGGGAGCGAAGGTCGCGGTGGGGGACATCGACGACCTCGGCACCCTCGAGACCGTGATGAGGGGCGCGCACACCGTGTGTCACCTGGTGGGCGGCCTGAACTTCCCCGACGAGGCAAGCTACGAGCAAGCGAACCTGGTCTCGGTTCAACGAGCCCTCGCGGCCGCCCGCCGGGCGAACGTCAGGCGCTTCCTGTTCCTCTCCTACGTGGGTGCCGATCCCGGCGCAGCGAACCCGTTCCTGCGCGCCAAGGGGATGGCCGAGCGGGAGATTGCGGCCTCGGGACTCGAGCACGCCATCGTGCGATCGACCCACATCTACGGGGTCGGCGGCGAGTGGTTCGCCGACATCGTGGAGGGAACGACGCGGGACCCCGCGCTCGTCGTGGGCTCCGGCGAGCAGGTCGTGGCCCCGGTCTTCGTCGACGACGTGGCCGGGGTGCTTGCGGCGGCGGACGACCGGAGCGCGCCGGTTTCGGGGACGTGGGGCCTGGAGGGACCCGAGCGGCTCACCGCCGACGCGTTCGCCGACCTGCTGGCCGAGGAGCCACGCGAGAAGCGGCACCTGCCCCCCGACCGCGCCGACGAGCTGAGCCGCCTCCTGGACCGGCCGATCTCCGGCACGGCCGTCGAAGTGATGGCAAACGACAGCTTGGCCGACGACGCCGATGCCGCGGCCGAGTTCGGCGTCGAGCGCACCCCGCTCCGGGTGGGCCTCGACCGCACCATGGAACGCGCCTTCGAGGCCGGTCTGGAAAGATAGGCGTCGCCCGAGCCGATCCGAGGAGGGAACCCGATGGGTGAGTTCGTCCGGATGGAGGTCGAGGACGACGTAGCCACGATCCGGCTCGACCGCCCGCCGGCGAACGCCATCAACGAGGAGGTCTCCGGGGAGCTGCGCGACGCGGCGCTCGAGGCCGGCGCTCGCGAGGACGTGCGGGCGGTGCTCATCTGGGGAGGCCCTAAGATCTTCGCGGCCGGCGCCGACATCAAGTCGATGGCCGGGTACGGCCCGGAGCAAGTCCGCCCCGAGGTGACGGCACTCGGCGAAGCGCTCGTGGTCATCGAGGAGATCCCGAAGGTCACCATCGCTGTGATCAACGGATACTGCCTGGGAGGGGGCTGCGAGCTGGCGCTCGCGGCCGACCTCCGGTACGCGGCCGAGGACGCGAAGCTCGGTCAGCCGGAGATCGCCCTCGGGATCATCCCCGGCGCGGGCGGCACCCAGCGGCTGCCGCGACTCGTTGGGGCGGCGCGCGCCAAGGAGCTGATCTATTCGGGCAGGCGGTTGGACGCTGAGGAGGCCCTGGCGATCGGGCTGGTCGACCGCGTGCATGCGGGCGAAGAGCTGTACGAGCGGGCCCTAGAGGACGCCCTCCGCTACGCTCGAGGGCCCACCAGGGCC
Organism: Actinomycetota bacterium; assembly: GCA_052388025.1. Lineage (GTDB taxonomy): Bacteria > Actinomycetota > UBA4738 > UBA4738 > HRBIN12 > JBQTIP01. The sequence continues at coordinate 64,000 of JBQTIP010000020.1, read as the reverse complement.
CTCGCTGCCGCGAAGGCGGCGGTAAACGCGGTGGCGAGAGGCGACCAGCGCGAGGGACTGGCGCTGGAGCGCGACCTGTTCTGCGAGCTGTTCGAGACGGAGGACCAGAAGGAGGGCATGCGCGCCTTCCTAGACAAGCGCGAGCCGGACTTCAAGGGAAGGTAGGAGGCGAGACGGCGTGAAGGTCAGGCAGGCGACCCCAGAGGACCTCCCAGCCCTGGTGGCGCTGTTCCAGGAGCTCGACCGGATGCAGCGGGACTGGCGGGTCTTCACCCCGCGGCCCGGCTTCTACGACGAGGTCGGCACGAAGTACCGGGAGGCCATGGAGACGCCGGATGCCGTGGTCCTGGTCTCCGAGCACGAGGGCGAGGTCGTGGGCATGGCCTACGGCGAGATCCACACGCCCTCCCGCTTCTCCGACGAACGAGCGCTGGAGATCTCCGGCGTCGTAGTGCGGGCCGGGTACCGCGGGCGCGGAGTCGGGCGGGCCTTGCTCCAGGAGGCCGGTCGCTTCGCGACGGAGCGCGGTGTCGGCTGGATCGAGCTGAAGACGTTCGCGCCCAACGAGGGTGCGCTCAGCTTCTGGGAGGGCCTCGGTTTCACGCCCCGGGTCGTGCAGCTCACGTCCTCGACGGAGGCGCTGATGAGCCGCCTGGAGACCGACTGAGGCGGTCACCCCGGGTTTTCCGCTAGTTCCGCATCTCCACTCGGGAACGAACCGTAGCCCCTCATCGTTCGAATACATGAGGAATCTTCAGCGCGGGACCCGCCCGTAGCCCGAAGCGAGGGACAGAACGATGCCATCAGACAGCGTCTACCGGGGGGCGCGGATCCGCGAGCTCCCGCGAGCGAACCGCACCTATCCGGAGGGCCGCGTCTGCGCGGCCGAGGGATGCCAGACGAAGCTGTCGATATACAACCGCTGGCAGTTCTGCTGGCAGCACGAACCCGTGCACGAGTTCATCTCGCGAGGAAAGCGCAGGCGCAAGGAAGCGGCCTAGCGCCGAGCGATCGACCCAGGCCCCACAGGAAGCCCTCCCGGCCGGGAGGGCTTCCGGCTTTCCGGGCCTCTCGGGTAACGGCTGTGCGCCGTGAGGCCGAGCACTCTGGGAGAGACCGCTCCCCCCGGATCGCGGTCTCGGGGAGAGGCGGTTCGTGCGCGACCTGGGGCGTGTCGCCGGAACGAAACCGTCTCAGGGGAGCTCCGCGCCCGAGCCTCAGCCGCCGGGGCTCTCGCTCTTCGTCCGCAACCGGTCGACGATCGACTTGGCGTCCGCCAGGCGATTCCTGTCGACGAAGAGGCGAACGCCGTACTCCCAGATCTGGCTGATGAGCCCCGGCTCCTTGTACCACCAGACGATCCCGGCCTTCTCCAGCTCGCCGGCGATCCGGTTCGCGCCTTCACGCGTGAATTGACCGAGGTAGACGGTGACGACGTTCGGATCGTGGGGAACCCGTCGGCGGCTCATCCGATCAGTACCGCCTTCCGCCACAGCCTTACCGAGGAGACCAGCGCGATCTCCTCCGCAGCCGCGAGGTCCTCGATCCTGATGGGCCGCTCGTCGAGCTTCCCCTCACGTAGCAGCACGGTCCGGTAGACGCCGGGGAGGAGCCCCGAGTCGAGCGGCGGGGTCCACCAGCGTCCGTCCAGGCGGACGGCGAGGTTGGCGATGGTGGTCTCGGTGACCTCTCCTCGCGTGTTCACCAGGATCACGTCGCCGGCCTCCGGGTGCCGCCGCTCCCGCCGAAGGTAGGCGTCGCGGTGAGTGGTCTTGTGGAAGAGCATCACGTCGTCGGGGTCGACCGGCTCGTCGTCCACCGCGAGACGTACGGGTCCGTCCGGCGCCGGCGGGAGCCGTGTGGCCGACGCGGCCACGTCGCCGTACTTCGCCAGCGTGAGGCGGACGCGCGCGACCTCCTCGCCCAGATCGGCCGCCGCCTTCTCGAGGGCCCGTGAAGCCGCCTCGGGGTCGAACCGGAACCCGAAGTAGCGCGCAGATCCGGAGAGGCGCTCGAGGTGCTCGGCGAGCCGGAGGAACCCTCGCTCCGGCTCGTGTCGAAGCGTCTCGAGCAGGTCGAAGCGCGGGCGCCTCAGAGTGAGCACCTGGGCCTTGGTCACGGCCTCGTCGTACTCCCCTGCGGCCGAGGAATCCCACGTGATGCCGCCGCCGGTCCCGTACTCCGCGATGCCCGCCTCCGTGTCGAGGACCACGGTCCGGATGGCGACGTTGAACGAGGCCGACGGACCGCCCGAGCCGTGCGGCGCGACCCAGCCGACTGCGCCCGTGTAGACGCCCCTCGGCGAGTCCTCGAGGCCGGCGATGATCCGCGTGCTGCTCACCTTGGGCGCGCCCGTCACGGAGCCGCTGGGAAAGAGAGCGCGGAAGACGCCGGCCAGCCCGGTCCCGGGCCGGAGGCGTGCGCCGATCGTCGAGGTGAGCTGCCAGACCGTCTCGTACCGTTCGGCCTCGAACATGTGGTCAACCTCGACCGAGCCGGTCTCGGCCATGCGGCCGAGGTCGTTGCGGAGCAGGTCGACGATCATCGCGTTCTCCGCGCGATCCTTCGCGGAGGCTTGCAGGCGCCCGGCCGCCGCCTCGTCCTCAGCCGGCCAGCGTCCGCGGGGCGCCGTGCCCTTCATCGGCCGGGTGGTGATCCGCGGGCCGTCGATCCGGAAGAACAGCTCCGGGGAGGCCGACAGCACGCGATACCGGCCCGTGCTCAGGTAGGCGCAGTACGCCGCTCGCTGCGCGAGGCAGAGGTCGCGGTAGAAATCGCGTTCCTCGCCTTGGGACTCGGCCCGGAGCCGGAACGTGTAGTTGATCTGGTACGTGTCGCCGTCGGCGATGTGCTCGCGGATGCGCGCGATCGATGAGTCGTAGGTCGCGCGGCCGATCGACGGGCGCCATGGGGACTCCACCGGCTGGACCGGCCCGTCGGGCGGGGGCTCGGGCGGGGCGTGCTCCTCCCGGCCTTCGAACATGGCGAACCACACGAGCGGGAGGCGGGCGAACGGGCCCTTCGGCTCACGCGGGCGAACGGTGAGAGCGGGATCGAGCCCGGGGGCGGCCTCGTAGGCGACGAACCCGGCCCCCCACAGCCCCCGGACTGCGGCGGCCTCGAGCGCTTCGATCGCGGACGGAACCTCGTCCGTCCGGTGGGCCTCCACGACGCCGACCGGTCCGACGAGCCGGAACGAGGAGCCGCCCGGCGTCAGGTCGTCGAACCGCACCTCGATCACTGCGAAGCTCCGGAGCGGGAGAGGGCGCCCATCCGGCGCTCAGCCCTTGCGGGCCTGGATCTGCTCGATGACCCGTGGTATCAAGGTAAGCGCGTCGCCCACGACCCCGAGGTCCGCGATCTTGAAGATCGGGGCGTCTGGGTCCTTGTTGATCGCGACGATCCGCTTGGACTGCTTCATGCCCACGAGATGCTGCGTCGCGCCGCTGATCCCGACGGCGATGTAGACCTCGGGCTTCACGGTCTTGCCGGTCTGCCCGATCTGGCGGTTGTACGGCACCCAGCCCGAGTCCACAACGGCGCGGCTAGCGCCCACCGCGGCGTGGCCGATGGAGGCCGCGAGCTGGTCCAGTAGGGCGAAGTTCGAGGGGTCCTGAAGGCCCCGGCCGCCCGCGATCACGACCTTGGCCTCCTCGAGCTTCGGCCCCGTTGCGGTTTCCTCGTGCTGCTCCGTCCGACGGGCCAGCCGCAGGTCATTCGGGATCTCGATCGTGACGGCGACGACGTTCGCCGTTTCTCCCGACGGCTCGGCGGGGAACGACTTCGGCCGGACGGCGACGAGCTTGGGGTCGGGGCCGCCGAGCTCGACGTCCACGATCTTCGTCCCGCCGAAGATCTCCGTCCGGGCCCGATCGAGGCCGAGCACGTCGGTGGCGTTGCTCATGAGAGTGGAGCCGGTCTTCGCCTGGAGGCGCCCGGCCACGTCCCGTGAGTCGTAGCTCATCGCGAAGAGGATCAGGTTCGGGCTGTGCTCGGCGGCCAGCTCGGCGAGCGCGTGGGCCGCGGGCTGGGCGAGGTACTCGCGATAGACGCCGTCGTCGCTTGCGTAAACCGTCTGCGCCCCGTGCTTGCCGAGGGCGGGCGCGGCGTCCGTGGCTCCCGGTCCCAGGGCGACGGCCTCGACGGTGTCGGCCAGGGACCGGGCCTTCGTGAGCAGCTCGAGGGCGCCGGGGCTCGCCCCGTTCGAGCCTACGTCCGCGTACACCCACACCTTCGCCACGTCAGATCACCTTCGCCTCGGAGAGGAGGTCGGCGACCCGGGCGGCTGCGTCGTCCCCGCCCTGGATCACCTCGCCCGGTCCCTTCTCGGGCGCGGCCTCGACGGCGACGACCGCTTGCGTCGGCGTCACCTGGCCGGGCGACAGGCCGAGGTCGGCGACGGAGAGCCGCTCGACGGGCTTCTGCTTCGCCTGCATGATCCCCTTCAGCGTGGGGTATCGGGGCTCGGTGGCGCCGGCCGTCACGGTGGCGACTGCCGGGAGCGGGCACTCGACGACGTCGTATCCGGCCTCGGTCTGCCGCTCGACGCGGAGGGCTCCGTCGGCGACCTCGAGGCGTCGGGCGAAGGTGGCGCTCGGTACCCCGAGCAGCTCCGCGACGGTCATGGCGAGCGTCCCCGTGTAGCCGTCGGTGGACTCCACGCCCGCGATGACGAGGTCGAACGGGGCACGCCGGACGGCCGCCGCGAGGACCCTGGCTGTCACCAACGCGTCGGCGCCCCGCAGGGCGTCGTCGGTGACGAGAACGGCCCGGTGGGCGCCCATCGAAAGGGCCCGGCGGATGGCGGCCATGGCCGGCTCCGGGCCCATGGAGACGACCGTGACCTCGCCGCCGGATGACTCGGCGATCTGGAGCCCGGCCTCGAGGGCGTACTCGTCGCCCGGGTCGAGCGCTCCCTCCACGCCCTCCCGGACGAGCAGGAAGTCGGGGCCCATCTTCGGGACGCCCTGGGGCTCCGGAACGTACTTCGCTAGGACGACGACGTTCAATAACACCGTTCCTCGGGACGAGCGATAGAGGGGAGGATACCCGCAGCGGGAGGGCCGCACGGACCGGGGCGCCTCCGATACGCTCTCCCCTGGCAGTCCGTCGAGGGGAGCACATGCGCTGCACGGCGTGCGGCACGGAGAACGAACCGGGCCGGAAGTTCTGCGGAGAGTGCGGGAAGCCGCTCGCGGTCGCCTGTCCAAGCTGCGGGACGGCCAATGCTCCCGGCCTGAAGTTCTGCGGCGAATGCGGCGGTGCGCTGTCGGCAGTCGCGTCGGCCTCACCGCCCCCGACCGCAGCCGCGCGCGAGGCGCCAGTCGCCGAGCGCCGCCTGGTCTCGGTCCTGTTCGCCGATCTCGTGGGATTCACCACGTTGTCGGAGGACAGGGACGCCGAGGAGGTCCGCGAGCTCCTCACGCGGTACTTCGACACCTGCCGCCAGCTGATCGTGCGCTACGGAGGCACGATCGAGAAGTTCATCGGTGACGCGGTCATGGCGGTATGGGGCGCGCCCACCGCCAACGAGGACGACCCCGAGCGGGCGGTCCGCGCCGCCCTCGACCTCACCGCCGCCGTGGCGGCCCTCGGGCAGGAGGTGGGAGCGCCCGACCTTCGGGCCCGCGCCGGTGTGCTGACCGGCGAGGCCGCCGTGACGATCGGCGCCGAGGGCCAGGGCATGGTGGCCGGTAACCTCGTCAACACGGCTTCAAGGGCCCAGTCCGTCGCGCCGCCAGGAGCGGTTTACGTAGGCGAGGCCACTAGGCGGGCCTCCGAGGCCGCGATCGTCTACGAGGAGGCCGGCGCACACGAGCTGAAGGGGAAAGCGGAGCCGATACCGCTTTGGCGAGCCGTCCGCGTCGTCGGGTTGCGCCGCGGCGCGGTGAAGTCGGCCGGCATCGAGCCCCCGTTCGTCGGGCGCGACAGGGAGCTACGTCTGATCAAGGAGCTCTTCCACGCCTGCGCTGAGGAGCGCAAGGCGCACATCGTCTCGGTCATGGGGATCGGGGGGATTGGGAAGTCCCGCCTGGCCTGGGAATTCGAGAAGTACATCGACGGTTTGGCCGTCGACGCGTGATGGCACCACGGCCGCTGCCTGGCCTATGGCGAGGGCGTCGCCTTCTGGGCGCTGGCCGAGATGGTGCGCATGCGCGCCGGGATCGTCGAGGACGAGGAGGCGCGGTCCGCCTCCGAGAAGCTCCGGGCCGCCATCGACGAGCACGTACCGGATCCCGCCGAGCGCCGGTTCGTCGAGCCGCGCCTCGCCCAGCTGCTCGGCCTCGAAGACCGCGGCCCCGGCGACCAGGAGAACCTGTTCTCGGCCTGGCGGATCCTCTTCGAGCGCATGTCGGAGACCCTGCCGGTGGTGCTGGTCTTCGAGGACGTCCATTGGGCGGACAGCGCGTTGCTGGACTTCGTCGAATACGTGCTGGACTGGTCCCGCGACCACCCGATCTTCGTGCTCACGCTCGCCCGGCCCGAGCTGATGGAGCGACGTCCGACCTGGGGAGCCGGCAAGAGGGCGTTCACGTCCCAGTTCCTCGAGCCGCTGCCGCCGGAGGCGATGGAGACGCTCCTGACGGGACCGGTCCCCGGCCTACCCGACGACCTCCGGGCGCGGATTCTCGATCGGGCCGAGGGCGTCCCGTTCTACGCGGTCGAGACGGTGCGGATGTTGCTCGACCGGGGGCTCATCGTCCGCGAGGGGAACGCGTACCGAACCGAGGGACCGATCGAGACGCTGGAGGTGCCCGAGACGCTCCAGGCGTTGATCGCCGCGCGCCTCGACGGCCTCGCGGCGGAGGAGCGCCGCATGCTTCAGGACGCTTCCGTCCTGGGCCGCACGTTCACGATCCGGGGGCTCTCGGCGATGACGGGCTTCGCCGAGGACGAGCTGGAGGCGCTTCTGTCGTCCCTGGTCCGGAAGGAGGTGCTCTCGCTCTCCGCCGACCCGATGTCGCCCGAGCGAGGGCAGTACGGCTTCCTCCAGGACCTGGTGAAGAAGGTCGCCTACGACACGATGTCGAAGAAGGAGCGTAGGGGGCGCCACCTCGCCGCGGCGACGTTCCTCGAATCCGGCTTGGGCGCCGAGGAGGAGGAGATCGTCGAGGTGGTCGCGGCGCATTACCTCGACGCGTATCGGACAGCCCCCGACGCGGACGACGCGGATGCGATCAGGGTCAAGGCGAAGGAGATGCTGATCAGGGCCGGGGAGCGCGCGGAGTCGCTGGCCGCCAGCGCGGAGGCGCAGCGCCACTTCGAGCAGGCGGCGGAGCTCGCGGAGGAGCCCCTGGAAGAAGCCGGGCTGCTCGAGCGCGCGGGCATGATGGCGTGGAAGGGAGGGAGGGGCGAGGTGGCGACCGAGCGTTTCGAGCGGTCGATCGCTGCGTTCGAGGCGCACGGGCAGACCCATCCGGCGGCTCGCGTCTCGGCGCGGCTCGCGGAGGTCATGTGGGACAGGGCCGCTTCGCCGAGGCCGTCGAGCGGATGGATGGCTCCTTCAAGGTGCTCTCCGGCGAGGAGCCGGACGAAGACCTGGCGACGCTCGCTGCGGAGGTGGGCCGGCTGCTGTACTTCTCCGGCGACGCGGAAGCGGCCGCCGAGCGGATCGAGACCGCGCTCGACATCGCCGAGGCGCTGGGGCTCCCGGAGGTGCTCTCGCAAGCGCTGAACACGAAGAGCATCACGCTGCTCGTGAGGGGCCGAAAGCGTGAAGCGTCCGCGCTGTTGCAGAAGGCCCTCGACATGGCTCTGGAGAACGAGGTCCCCTCGGCGGCCCTCCGTGCCTATTTCAACCTCGTCGACGCCGGGATCCAGTCCGACGTGTTCCAGGAGGCGCGCGAGTACCTGGTGAAGGGCCTTACCCTCGCTCGGAGGGTCGGCCACCGCCAGCAGGAGTGGCAGTTCCTGGGTCAGATATATCCGATGGTGGCGCTCGGCGAATGGGACGAGGCGCTGGACATGGCCTCCGGGCTCCCGCAGGAGGCCGGTCAGCAAGCTCGGCTCCCCTTCATCTGCCTCCTCGCCGCTGTGCCCCTTATCCACATCCATCGAGGCGAGATCGGGCAAGCGAGGAGAGCCCACGAGCTCTTCGGCGAGGTCGACAAGTCCGCGGACGTCCAGGAGCGTGCCAGCTCCGCCGTCGGGGACGCCGCCCTGGCCCGAGCGGAGGGCAGAGCCGCAGAGGCCCTGGAGCTGGCGTCGGCCGCCTTCGAAGCATGGGACGATCTGGGAATCGGGCACGAGGCCGTCAAAGATGGGTTCGTCGAAGCCGTGGAGGCCGCCTTCGCGGTCGAAGACACAGGCACGGTCGAGCGACTTCTCGGCGTGGTCGATGGGCTTCCGCAGGGACGACGCCCCCAGTATCTGGACGCGCACTCGCGCCGATTTCGCTCTCGCCTCGCGGCGTCGCGCGGCGAATCCGATCGGGTCGAGCCGGGCTTCAAGAACGCTACCGGCATGTTCCGGGAGATGGCCGTCCCGTTCTGGATGGCCGTGACGCTTCTCGAGCACGGCGAGTGGCTCGTCGCTCAGGGCCGTAGCGATGAAGCCAAGTCGTTGCTCGATGAGGCCCGCGAGATCTTCGAGCGATTGCGGGCAAGGCCCTGGCTCGAGCGGCTGGAACGGACGGGGGTCGGCGCGGCCCGGGTCTCGTGATATGGAGGGCTCGGACAAGGGCCATCGGGTCTTCGCGTGGTTCTACGCACATCTGTCGCCGGGCGCCGAGCGGAGAGGCGCTGCCGAACATCGACGGAAGCTGCTCTCGCGGGCCGAGGGAGTCGTCGTCGAGATCGGGGCCGGGACAGGCCTCAACTTCCCCCACTACCCGGCCGGTGTGACCGAGGTGTTAGCCACCGAGCCCGACCCGCACATGCTGAAGCGCCTGCGCGCGGCGGCGGCGGAGTCGCGGGTCCCGGTCCGCGTGGTCGAGGCCGGCGCCGAGTCGCTCCCGCTGCCAGATGGCTCCGCGGATACGGTCGTCGCGACCCTCGTGCTCTGCTCGGTCACGGACGTGCAGGCCTCGCTCGGGCAAGCCCGCCGGGTGCTGAAACCCGGTGGGCGGCTGCTGTTCTATGAGCACGTCCGGGCGCAGGCCGCGGGATTTGCCCGATGGCAGGACCGCTTCGAGCGCCCGTGGGGATTCTTCGGCGCCGGCTGCCACCCGAACCGGGACTCGGTGGCCGCTATCGGGGCGGCCGGCTTCGAGATCGAGGAGATCGAGCGGTTCGACGAGCCGGGCACGCTGCTGGCGAAGCCCCACGTCCTTGGCTCGGCCGTTCGCACCCGGTAGCGTCGCCGCCCCGTGCTAGCCTCGAACGCCGTGGGTTCCAAAGGATCGGTCCTGGTCGCGATGTCGGGCGGGGTGGACTCGTCGGTCGCCGCCTGCCTGCTCGCCGAGCGGGGCTACGAGGTGCTGGGGTCGCACATGAACCTCGTGTACCTGGACGGCGTAGAGCACGGCTGCTGCGGCCCGGAGGCCCGGGCCGACGCGGCCGAAGTCGCCCGGATCGGCGGGTTCCCTTTCGAGGTCGTGGACATGTCGCCGGTCTTCGAGCGGACGGTGCTGGCGGATTTCTTCGCCGAGCACGAGGCCGGGCGGACGCCGAACCCATGTGCCCGCTGCAACGAGCACATCAAGTTCGGGGCGTTCCTCGAGCGCGCCGACGAGCTCGGGGTCGACTTCGTCGCGACCGGTCATTACGTGCGAACCGAAGGGGACCCGGGCGGTCGCTGGCACCTGCACAAGGGCGTCGACCGCGGCAAGGACCAGTCCTACATGCTGCACATGCTCGGCCAGGAGCAGCTCGCGCGGTCGCTGTTCCCGGTCGGCTCGATGCCGAAGGCCGAGACGCGGGCTCACGCCGAGCGCTTAGGCCTACGTGTGGCACGGAAGCCGGACTCGCAGGAGGTGTGCTTCGTACCGGGCGCCGATCACGCCGCGTTCCTCGAGGAGCATGCGCCGCACCTCGTCCGCGACGGGGAGATCGTGGACCCGGACGGGACCATCGTGGGTACACATCGCGGCTCGTTCCGGTACACGATCGGCCAGCGTCGCGGTCTGGGCGTCTCCACCGGCGAGCGTACGTACGTGATCGACATCGAAGGGGACCGGAATCGCGTCTTGGTCGGGCCCGGTGAGCTGCTGGCCCGCCGAGGGCTGGTGGCCGACCGGGCGTCGTGGGTCGTCGGTGAGTCGCCGTCGGGTGGACCGTTCGAGGCCGAGGTCCGGCTGCGCTACAGGGGAGACGACGTGCCGGCCGTTGTCGAGACCGACGGCGACCGCCTTCATGTCGAGTTCCGCGTACCCCAGCGCGGCGTCGCACCCGGTCAGAGCGTCGTGTTCTACCGGGGCGATGAGCTCCTCGGCGGGGCTCGTATCGTCGAAGCGCGCCGTTGAACTGAGCGCTTGCTCCGATCGCCCCGCCCGTGGAAGACTGAGCGATTGTTCCTACTGGAAAGGGGAGAGGGGATGGTCCAGCACCCTAACGTCGAAGCCGCGCGTGGAGCCCTCGAGGCGTTCATCAAGGGCGACGTGGAGGCCTTCGCGGCAACCGTCGCCGACGACGTCGTCTGGCACGCGCCGGGGAGCAATCCGTTCAGCGGGGACTTCCAGGGCAAGGCCGAGACGATGGCCCGGATGGGGAAGCTACACGACGCCGGGATCCAGATCTCATTCGACATCCACGACGTCATCGGCAGCGACGATCACGTAGCGGCGCTCGTGGAGTTCCACCTCGCGGGTCCCGACGGCCGGACGTACGACGGCCACCAGGTGCAGGTCTATCACGTGCGGGACGGCAAGCTGAGCGAGGTCTGGGCCTTCAACCAGGACCAGGCCGCGTTCGACGCGATCGTCGGCGGCTGATCGACCCGGCGGAAGCGCTGCCCGGCTAGGACCAGAACTCGTCGTCCGCGTACTGGTCCCCGGAGTGGACCCAGGACTCGGATACCCTCCCGTCACGGAAGTGCACGACGTGGGCGTACTTGTCCTCGAGGGTCTTCCCCTCGCGCCGGCCACGTGCCACCCCAAGCACGACGCCGTGCTCGTCGTTGGCCAGGCAGTCGTGGATCTCCACGCTGAAGGTGCCTCCGGAGAGCTCGAAGGTCTTCGCGAAGGTGGCGAGCACCTCGTCCACGCCCTTGAAGTCGCCGGAAAGCGTGTTGCGTCCCGGCGCGTGCCAGACGATGTCCTCCGTGAAGTACTCGTTGCGGAGCGCGTCCATGTCACCGGTGGAGAACGCGGCGTAGCCCGCGCGGAACCGGTCCTCGTTCGGATGTGCCATCGGGGCCTCCCCCCGGGTCGTGTGCCGCACGGAGCGTAGTCGCAGGCGGCGGCGGCGCGCAACCGACAAGGGCTCCCGAACATCGGTGGTCGTCGATCAAGGGGTGTGTCACAGGGCCCGGTTATCATCGAGCCTCGCGGGCCAGGATTCCTCCCGCGAAGGAGAGGAGAGAGCGCCGATGGCGGAGCATCCCAACGTGGAGATGGTCCTGCGGGGCCACGAAGCGTTCTGGATCCGGCACGCCTGGACCCACAACGAGAACCGGGCGGAGCTCGATGCTCTCGTCGGCGGCTCGTAGCGGCGAGGGGTTCGTGTGCGCCTCTTGAGGAGGAAGCCTCGGAGCTTCGACATCCAGGTCCAGGACCTGACGCTTCGGATCACGGCCCCGACCGACTTCAACGAGGAGTCGCGCGCGGCGGCCCTCTCGTTCTGGGAGCAGCTCCAGGCCTACGCGCTCCGCAACCCGGAGGTCCGCACCAGCAAGCGGCCGATCCCCGTGCCCGCGGACGCTCCTGAGATCGTGCGAGAGATGGTTCGCGCGGCCGCCCTCGCCGGCGTCGGTCCGATGTTCTCTTTCCAGGGCGCCGTCACCGATCACGTGGGGCGGTTCCTTGCGCGCTCGTCCCCGGAGCTCACGGTCGCCTGCGGCGGAGACTACTTCATCGTGACGAAGAAGCGGGCGAAGCTCACCGTGCACCGAAAGCCCGACGGCGAGGCGATCTCGGTCGTCGTCGAGCCGACCCGGGAGGGCTTGGGCGTGTCCACGACGCTCGGGCTGGGGCGCCGCGCGAGCGGGAGCGTCGACGGGCTCGCGGTCGTCGCCTCTTCGTGCATGCTGGCCGACGCCGCGGCAGCCGGCGTCCAGGCGCTGCTCACCAAGCCGAACGGGTTCCGCGCCGCGCTCAATTATCTGCGACGGATCGACGGCGTGCGCGGCGGCATGATCCTCGTCGGCCAGCGGATAGGGGTCGCCGGGGGCGTGGAGATCGCCGCGTAAGGATGGCCGGCGAGCGCAAGCGGGCGGAGGCCAAGGTCCGAGTCGAGGAGCTCCGAGAGCAGCTCAACCACCACAGCTACCGCTACCACGTGCTCGACCAGCCGGAGATCGCCGACGCGGAGTACGACGAGCTCATGCGGGAGCTCGTTGCGCTCGAGGAGGCGTTCCCCGAGCTCACCACCCCCGACAGCCCGACCCAGCGAGTCGGCGGCGCGCCGGTCGACCTGTTCGCGCCGGTCACGCACCGGGCACGGATGCTCTCGCTGGACAACGTGTTCTCCCGAGAGGAGCTCGAGGCGTGGGCCGCCCGGGTCGAGAAGGCGATCGGCCGGGGCGCGCGCTACGCGTGCGAGCTGAAGATCGACGGCGTCGCGGTGGCGCTCACGTACGAGAGGGGCATCCTCGTCCAAGCCGCGACGCGGGGCGACGGGTATACGGGCGAGGACATCACGTCGAACGTCCGCACCGTCCGCTCGGTGCCGAGGCGGCTCCGTATGGAGAAGGCGCCCCCGCTCCTCGAGATCCGAGGCGAGATCTACCTGCCCGTCAAGGCCTTCGAGCAGCTGAACGAGGAGCGCACCGGCCGCGGTGAGCGCCCATTCCCGAACCCCCGCAACGCGGCCGCCGGCAGCCTCCGCCAGAAGGATCCGAAGGTGACCGCCGCGCGGCCGCTGTCGCTCTGGTGCCACAGCTTCGGCTTCGCCGACGGCGTCCGTTTCGACTCGCACTCCGGTTTCCTGGGCTGGTGCCGCGAAGCCGGACTGCCCGTTCAACCGTCGACCGAAGTCGTGGCGACGATCGGCGAGGTCTTCGAGTACACGAAAGCGTGGGAGGGGAAGCGCCACAGCGTGGACTGGGAGATCGACGGCGTCGTCGTCAAGGTCGACCGGATCCACCATCAGGAGGAGCTCGGCGCCACCAGTCACGCGCCCCGATGGGCGACGGCTTTCAAGTTCCCTCCCGAGGAACGCACGACGCTTCTCCGGGAGATCGGCGTCCACACCGGGCGGACGGGGATGGTTACGCCTTTCGCGTTCCTGGAGCCATTATTCGTCGGCGGCGTCACCGTGTCGACCGCGACCCTCCACAACGAGGACGAGGTCAAGCGCAAGGATGTCCGCGACGGCGACACCGTCATCGTGCGGCGAGCCGGCGATGTGATCCCGGAGGTCGTCGGGCCCATCCCTTCGAAACGGCCGGCCGACTCGAAGCCGTGGAGGTTCCCCAAGAAGTGCCCCTCCTGCAAGACGCGGCTCGTGCGGAAGGAAGGCGAGGCCTACTGGCGCTGCCCGAACAAGCGCGGCTGCCCAAGCCAGAGCATCGAGTCGCTGTTCCATTTCGCCTCGCGGGGGGCGATGGACATCGAGCATCTCGGCTACAAGACGGGCATGGTGCTGCTCGACAAGGGGTGGGTCGAGGATCCCGGCGACGTCTACTCGCTGACCGCCGAGCAACTCGCCGATCTTCCGGGCTTCAAGGAGAAGTCCATCCAGAACCTGCTGGGCGCGATCGACGCGTCGAAGGACCGCCCGATCTGGCGGCTACTGGTGGCGCTCAGCATCCGCCACGTTGGCTGGCATGTCGCGGAGGTGCTGGCTCGTGCGTTCAGTTCGATCGATGCGCTCGCCGCGGCGAGCGAGGAGGAGATCGACACGGTCGACGAGATCGGGCCGGAGATCGCGCGAAGCGTGCACGAGTGGTTCCACGACCCGGAGAACCTCAAGCTCGTCGAGAAGCTACGGGCGGCCGGCGTGCGGATGGCGGACGAACCGGCGGCGGCAGTCGTCGAGGGGCCGCTTCTTGGGAAGACGATAGTGCTCACGGGCGGGCTGGAATCGATGTCGCGAGACGAGGCCGTCCGACTGGTGCAGGAGGCGGGCGCGCGCGTCGCGTCGAGCGTCTCGAAGAATACGGACTTCGTCGTGGGAGGCGAGAATCCCGGCTCGAAGCTCGCGAAGGCCGAGCAGCTCGGCGTCGAGGTCATCGACGAGCGGGAGTTCCTGAAGCGCCTCGGGAAGGGCTGATGGAACCACCGGCGGTCGACCCGGGCGACGCGGTCGAGGCGGCATGCGCGTGTCCCAATCGGCTCCGATCTGGTACCGTTAACAGTACCCCAGAACGTACGTTAGGAGGTACAGTGGCGCTCAGGGTGATCGGCGTCGCGCAACTCCGCGACGAGCTTGCATCGGTCATGGACGACCTGTCGGAGGTGGGTGAGATCATCGTGACCCAGCGCGGCGAGGGGAAGGCCGTTCTCATGGAGCTCGACCGCTATAACCAGCTGATCGATCGCCTGGAGTTCTTGGAGGATTCACTCGACGCGCTCGAGGGGACGTGGGAGGGCGCTGTCCCATTCGAATAGCTCGAGTGACGCTTGGCCTACGAGTCCTAACCACCCCCGCAGGCGAACGCGACTACCGGCGCGTGCCACCTGAGCATCGTTCCAGTGTGAGAGCGGCCGTGCTTGCGCTCCAAGAGGATCCAGGGAGTCAGTCCCAGAAGCTCGAGGGCGAGAACGCGTATCGAAAGCGGGTGGGGGATTACCGGATCATCTTTCGCATCGACGACGCGGGCCAAAGGGTCCTGGTCAGTCGCATCAAGCACCGGCGCGACTTCTACCGCCGGTAGACTTGCGGCCGTGCCGGTTGAGATCGACATCGATCACCTCGCCCGCCTCGCCCGCCTCGAGCTCACGGAAGAGGAGAAGGAGCGCCTGCGCGAGCAGCTGGGACTGATCCTCGAGCACGCCGCCAAGGTCGGCGAGGTGGCGGCCGAGGACGTGCCTCCCACCGCCTACGCGATCCCGCGACAGAATGTCCTCCGTCCGGACGAGCCGGCGCCGTCCCTCTCGCACGAAGAGGCGATGGCGGGCGCCCCCCAGGTGGAGGACGGGCGTTTCAAGGTGCCTCGGGTCGTGGAGCAGGAGTAGGCGCCGGTGCCCGAGCTCTGCGACCGGACCGCCACCGACCTCGCGGCAGCGCTGCGCGCCGGCGAGGTCACGTCGGCCGAGCTGACCGCGTCGTGTCTGGCCCGGATCGACGCCGTCGACGACCGTGTGAAGGCGTTCCTCACGAGGACCGACGGCCCGGCGCGGCAGCAGGCGGCTTCGATCGACGAACGGCTGCGCGCCGGCGAGCCGCTCCCGCCGGTTGCCGGCATTCCGGTCGCCCTGAAGGACGTCCTGACGACTCGTGGAATCCGGACCACTTGCGGGTCACGGATCCTCGAGCGATACGTGCCGCCGTACGACTGCACACCGTGGGCTCGCCTGTCCGAGTCCGGGTCGGTCCTGCTCGGCAAGACGAACTGCGACGAGTTCGCGATGGGCTCCTCGAACGAGAATTCGGCGTTCGGACCCGTGCACAACCCCTGGGACCTCGATGCCGTCCCCGGCGGCTCCTCCGGCGGCTCGGCCGCGTCCGTGGCTTCCGGCGAAGCGGTCTGGGCGCTGGGGACCGACACCGGCGGCTCGGTCCGCCAGCCTGCGTCGCTCTGTGGGGTCGTGGGGCTCAAGCCAACGTACGGGCTCGTCTCTCGGTACGGACTGATCGCGTTCGCCTCGTCGCTCGACACGGTGGGCACCTTCACCCGGAGCGTCCGCGACGCGGCGCTGCTGCTGTCGGCCATCGCGAGAAAGGACCCGATGGACGCGACGAGCCTCGACGAGCCGCGGCGCGATTACTCCGAAGGGATAGGGGAGGGCGTCTCCGGTCTACGGGTCGGCGTCGTGAAGGAGGCGTTCGGCGAGGGCGTGCAGACCGGGGTGCGGGCGAGCGTCCAGGCCGCCGTCGATCGGCTGGCAGGGCTCGGCGCCGAGATCGGGGAGGCCTCGCTGCCTCACACCGACTACGCGCTCTCCGCGTACTACCTGATCGCGCCCTCCGAGGCGTCTTCGAACCTCGCCAAGTACGACGGTGTCCGTTACGGCCTGAGGGTCGACGGGAAGGACTCGGTCGAGATGATGATGAGGACGCGCGGGCAGGGCTTCGGGCCCGAGGTCAAGCGCCGCATCATGCTCGGGACCTACGCGCTCTCCGCCGGCTACTACGACGCCTACTACGGACAAGCCCAGAAGGTGCGGACGCTCATCATCCGCGACTACGAGCGGGCCTTCGAGCGCTTCGACGTGCTGGTGTCGCCCACCTCGCCGACGACCGCGTTTCGGATCGGCGAACGCGCGGACGATCCGCTCGCGATGTACCTATCGGACGTGTTCACGATCCCGGCGAACCTCGCCGGGGTGCCGGCCGTCTCCGTGCCGTGCGGCCTGGACGACGCCGGGCTGCCCGTGGGGCTCCAGTTCACGGGGAGGGTCCTGGGCGAGCCGACGATCCTGCGAGCCGCGCATGAGCTCGAACAGGAGCTGGCGCTCACGGCGCGGCCGCCACTGCTGGACGATCTCGCCGCCTGAGGCCGAGCCCTCAGCCTGATCCTTTGGGCACCTCGGCTCCCGAGGTGACGTCCGGCGGGCTCACGACCTCCCCGGCCGAGATGATGAGGGCAACCGACACGACGATGATCCCTCCACCCACGATCGTTCGAGTACCGATCGTTTCGCCGAGGAGCAGCCAACCGAGCGTCACCGCCACGACCGGGTTCACGAACGCGTAGGTCGAGACCAGCGACGTCCGGGCGTTCCGGAGCAGCCACAGGTACGCCGTGAATCCGACGAACGACCCGACGACGACCAGATAGGCGAAGCCGAGGAGCGATGCCCTCGAGAACCGCTCGGGGTGGATGCCGTCCAGCTCACCGAACGCGAGGCCGGCGATCCCCATAAGCGCGCCTCCGGCGAGCATCTGCATGCCGGTGCCGACCAGCGGCCGCGACGGCAGCGGCGCGTGGCGCGAGTAGAGGGAGCCGATAGCCCAACACAGTGACGCGCTTGTTCCGAAGACCAGCCCGACGGGGTCGATGTGGCCCCGAACCGCTCCCCCGAGAAGGAGCGCGGCGCCGCCGAACCCCGCAGCCAGACCCAACACCGCGGTCCACCTGAGCCGGCGCTTCCCGAACACTCGGTCGAGCAGCGCCATCCACAGGGGGACGAGCGCGAACAGCAGCGCCTGAAGCCCGGAGGGGATGGATCGCTCGGCGAGCACGACGCCCCCGTTCCCGCCGAGTAGCAGGAGGCCGCCGGTGAAGAGTGCCGCCCGCCACTGCCTGGGGCCCGGCCGGTCGGCGGCGCGGTCGCCGCGCCGGATCGACCAGGCGTAGAGGATCGCGCCCGAGATCAGGAACCGCACCGAGGCCGTGAGGAGCGGTGGGAGCGTCTGGTTCACGACTCGGATGGCGAGGTAAGTGGTACCCCAAACGATGTAAACGGTCCCGAGCCCGGCCCAGATGAGGGCGGGCGAGGCCTGGGTCGGCGCGGGCGTCGACAGGCGGACACGTGACATGCGGTGATGATAGGGGCCCCGATCTCTGAGGCACGTTCGGTAAGGTAGGGCCGCCATGGCCGATGAGTTCGAGACCATCATCGGGCTGGAGTGCCACGTCGAGCTCTCCACCGAGACCAAGATGTTCTGCGGCTGCCGGAACGTGTTCGGCGCGCCGCCGAACACGAACGTCTGCCCGGTGTGCCTCGGCCACCCCGGGTCGCTCCCGGTGCCGAACGAGAAGGCCATCGAGTACATCGCGCGGATCGGGCTCGCGCTCGGCTGCAGGATCGCGCCGCAGTCCCTGTTCCACCGGAAGAACTACTTCTACCCGGACATGCCCAAGAACTTCCAGATCTCCCAATACGACCTGCCCGTATGTGTCGGCGGCCACCTGGACATCGATGTCGGGGGGGAGACCCGGCGGATCGGGATCACACGCGTGCACATGGAGGAGGACACGGGCAAGACGATCCACGCCGGCACGACCGGACGCATCGCCGACGCGGAGTACGCGCTCGTCGACTACAACCGCGCGGGCGTGCCCCTGGTCGAGGTCGTGTCCGAGCCCGACATGCGCTCGGCCGGGGAGGCCCGCGCCTACCTGATTGAGCTCCGCGCGACGCTCGAGGCGCTCGGTGTCTCCGACGTCCGCATGGAGGAGGGGTCGCTCCGCTGCGACGCGAACATCTCGACGCGCTCTCGGGGAAGCGACGGGTACGGCGTGAAGGTGGAGATCAAGAACCTCAACTCGGTCCGCTCGCTGGAACGGGCCCTGAAGCACGAGGAGGGGCGCCAACGCGCGGTCCTCGCCGCCGGCGAACGGCTCGTACAGGAGACGCGCCACTGGGACGAGGACGCGGGCAAGACGACGCCGCTGCGCTCGAAGGAGTACGCGTTCGACTACCGCTACTTCCCGGAGCCGGACCTCCCACCGCTCGCGCCCGACGCGGGATGGGTGAAGCAGATCGAGGCCGACCTCCCGGAGCTCCCCGATCGGCGCCGGCGTAGGTACGAGGAACTCCACGAACTGCCCGCGGACCAAGCTCGGATTCTGGCGTCTTCGCGAGACCTATCGGAAGCCTTCGACGAGGTATTCGAGAGGCTGAAGGTAGGTCCTCGCATGATCGCCAACTGGCTCATCAACGAGCCCAGAGGGCCAGCCGAGATTCGTCGCCAGGTCGACCACATCGTGGACGTCCTCCGGCTCCTCAATGAAGGAGTGGTATCCGCCTTGGTTGGCAAGGAGGTCTTGAGCGCAGCGATAGAGACTGGGCGGAAGGTCGAGGCGATCGTGGAAGAGCGCGGGCTCAGGCAGGTGTCCGACGCGTCCGCCATCGGCGCCATCGTCGACGAGGTGATCGCGGAGAACCCCGACCCCGCCGAGCAGTTCCGGAAGGGGAAGGAGAACGTGATCGGCTTCCTTGTCGGCCAGGTCATGAAGAAGACCGGCCGCTCGGCGAACCCGCAGGTCGCCGGGGACCTGCTCCGCGAGCGCCTTTCGGGGCGGTAGCGCGCGGGCATCGCCGTGAGGGTGGACGACCGGCGCCGGCGGTACCCCTGGTGGCAGCTCATCCTGCTGGGGTTCGTCGGGCTCCTCGAGGCCATCGTCCAGCCGGTCCGCCGGATGTGGTCCTCCGACGAGCCGCTCGACACGTACGGCCTCGTCCATATGAGCAGCGTGGCCGGCGACGCGCTGGTCGCGATCGCCCTCGCCGACTCGGTGTTCTTCTCGCTCCCGGTCGATCAGGCGGCGTCGAAGGTGGCGATCTACCTGGGGCTCACGATGGCGCCGCTCGCGGTGGCCGGGCCGTTCCTCGTCCCTCTGCTCGACCGCGCCGGACCCCGGCGCGCCATCTCGGTTGCGGCGGCGGCCGGCCGCGCCGCCGTGACGATATACGCGGCGCCCCGGTTCTCGACGCTCCTGCTCTTTCCGGCCGCGTTCTTGCTGCTCGTGCTGTCTCGCGTGCACGCGATCACCAAGAACGGGCTCACGATGGCGTACTCGGGCCCGGAGGAGGGGCTCGTGCGCTCGAACGCTCGGCTGGGGCGGCTCGCCGTCGCGGGGGTGATCCTCGTGGCGGGGCCGGGCATCGCGCTTCTGAAGCTCGGCGGGGCCACGACGGTCCTTTACGCGGCGGCGGCGATCTACGGCCTCTGCACGCTGATGAACATACGTCTCCCGCATCCACGGATGCCCGGGGTGGAGGGGCAGGTAGGCCGGCGCGGTCGCGTCCCGGCGTTGGCCGAGCCGGCGGTTGGGGCCGCAGGGTTGCGGGCCGCCAGCGGGTTCCTCCTGTTCCTGCTCGCGTTCGCGCTTCGGCGCGACATGCAGCCGACGTACTGGTTCGGCGTGCTCGCGGCGGCCGGGACCGCCGGTGGGCTGCTCGGGGACATCGTTGCGCCGCGACTTCCGACGCGTCTTCGGGAGGAGGCAGTCGTGATCGGGTGCGTGGTAGGGGCTGGTGTCGCGGCGCTGCTCGCGTTCCAGGCCTTCTCCCTGCCCGTGCTCGCGGCCTTCGGACTGATCGTCGGAGTGTCGACCGAGTTCGGCCGCCTCGCGTTCCAGAGCCTCATGCAGCGCCACGCGCCGGGCGGCGCCTACGGTCGGGTGTTCGTTCGCTACGAGGTCATCTTCCAGCTGGCGTGGGTGGCCGGAGCGATCCTTCCCGCGATGCTCCCGCTCGACTTCCGAGGCGGGATCCTTGCGCTCGCCGCGTTCTACGTGGTCCTCGGCCTCGTGTACCTGGGGCGTCCCTACCTCGAGAAGAGCCGTCCGAGGGCGCCGATCGAGCCTCGCAGGTGAATCGGACCCGAGGCGTTTCGTCCCGTACTGAGCGAGCGCCATCGCGGCTTCGGCCGGGTGACCCTGGGCCCAGCTCTCCAGCTCCCGCGTGAGGTGGGCGTATGCCTGCTCGATGCCGCCTTCGCCGGGCGGGTTCGAGAGGTCGGGCTGCGCCCGCCCCCCCGCTCGCAGACGGCCCCCGGCGAGGACCGCCAGCGCGCAGAGAACGCCCACCCGCGGAGGCGTGCGTTGAGCTTCACGACGCATCGCATCGTCAGGCCGGCCGCGATGCTTGAGCCGCACGGGCCGGACCCGTTCTGGTAGAGAATCTGCGGATAAGAACGGGAGGAGGAATCGAGATGGCAGACTTCGTGAGGGTCGGGGAGGCCGGCGACGTCGCTTCCGGCGACGTCGCTTCCTATCCGGTCGGCGAGCTTACCGTCGCCGTCGCCAACGTCGGCGGCACGCTCTACGCGTTCGACGACATCTGCACCCACCAGCAGTGCTCGCTCGCCGAAGGGGAGCTCGACGGCGGTGTGGTGGAGTGTCCCTGCCACGGAAGCCAGTTCGACGTGACTACCGGCGCCGTCGTGAACGGGCCGGCCACCGAGCCGGTCGCGACCTACGAAGTCCGTGAGGAGGGGGTCGACCTCCAGGTCGCGGTCGACTAGCCGATGAGGGATACGTTCGCCATCGTCGGCGCCAGCCTCTGCGGCGGGACGGCGGCGGCGACGCTTCGCGAGGAGGGCTTCGAGGGCCGCCTCGTGCTGATCGGCGCGGAGCCGCTGCCGCCCTACGAGCGGCCCCCTCTGTCGAAGGAATACCTGCGCGGCGAGCAGCCGCTGGAGAGAGGCTTCGTTCGCCCGGAGGGCTGGTGGGCGGAGCACGGCATCGAGATGCGGTTCGGAACCCGGGCAGAGCGGATCGACGTGGTGGATCGCGCGGTCGTGCTGCAGGGCGACGAGCTGGTGGCGTTCGACAGGGCCCTCATCGCGACCGGGAGCCGGAACCGGCGCCTCTCTGTCTCCGGGGCGGACCTTCCGGGAGTGCTGGACCTGCGTTTTGCCCAGGATGCCGATCGCATCCGAGAGGCCGCCGCGCGCGGCGGACGGGTCGTTCTCGCCGGCATGGGCTTCATCGGCGCCGAGGTGGCGGCCTCGCTCCGCCATCTCGGCGTGGACGTAACGGTCGTCGAGCCCTTCGAGACTCCGCTCTATCGAGTTCTCGGCCCCGAGATCGGCCGGGTCCTGGAGGGGCTGCACCGCGATCACGGCGTCGAGATGATATTCAAAGAAACCGTGGAGCGCTTCGATGGGAACGGCCGTGTCGAAGCGGTCGTGACGAAGGAGGGCCGCAAGATCGAGTGCGACTTCGCAGTGGTCGGCGTCGGTGTCGAGCCGGTGACCGAGCCGGCCGAGGGCCTGGCGGTCGCGGCCGACCGGGGCATCGAAGTGGACGCGCGCCTCGAGACGAGCGTGCCCGGAGTGTTCGCGGCCGGCGACGTTGCCAGCCACGATCACCCGGTGTTCGGCCGCATCCGGGTCGAGCACTACGACAACGCGATCAAGATGGGAGAGGTCGCCGCGCGCAACATGCTCGGTCGCGGCCAGGTCTTCGACGACCCTCACTGGTTCTGGTCCGATCAGTACGACGCCAACCTCCAGATGGCCGGGTTCGCCAGGGAGTGGGACGAGACGGTGATCCGCGGAAGCCTCGAGGAACGGAGCTTCGCGGCCTTCCTGCTGAAGGACGGCGTCGTCCTCTCCACGGTGAGTCTCAACTGGCCGCGCGACGTGCGACGCTCGATGTCGCTGATCAAGGCCCGAGCTCGCCCGGACCCAGCCGCCCTCCGGGACCCCGACGTCGACGTCCGCAAGCTCCTGCCTCAAGAGACCGACTGAAAGGGCCAGCGTGTTCAGCCCGATTGCGACGCACCCCACCTGAGACCTCAACCTCCAGCGCCGCATCCGAGACGCGAAGATGGACGCGGTGGCTCGGTCGGTCGGCCGGCGGAAGGGGCATCGGTCCCTGATGGACCGCGTGCTCGGCCGCACCCCGCGAGTCCGCGAGGACTTCGCCGAGGATCTACGCGACCGCGGCGAGGACGTCTGGAAGTCCCTCCGGTTCTGACCCGACCCTTGGAGCCGTGGCGGCTTGGGGTGCGGGGGGCTTCGCGGAGCGGGGTTGGGGATGGAAAGGCAAGCGGAGCGAAGGCCCCCGCACCTATCTAGTCTGGGATGGACTAGTCGGTCGTCACGCGCGAGGCGAGCTCCGCCGGCGTTCCCTCGGCCTCTATCTGCCCGTCGCGAAACAGGACGACGCGGTTCGCGTACAGCAGCGCCTCGGGGTTGTGGGTGGCGGCGAGCACGGCGCCGCCGCGGCGGATGACCTCCCAGAGCGCGTCTAGGATCAGGTCCGCGTTCTCGGTGTCGACCTCGGCGATCGGCTCGTCGGCCAGCACTACCTCCGGCTCCGTTATCAGCGCACGGGCCACGGCCACGCGCTGCTGCTGTCCGGCCGACAGCTCGAAGGTCCGATTCTCCAGCCGGTCGGCGAGCCCGAGTCGGGTGAGCCACGTGGCCGCCCGCTCGCGGCTCTCTTCGAGGTCCGCTCCTGCGACCCGGAGCGGCAGCTCCACGTTCTCCACCGCCGATAGCGTGGGAAGCAGTCCGAAGCTCTGGAAGACGATTCCCATGCCGGACCGGCGAAGGACGACCCCTTCCCGGAAGGACATGTCTCCGATCGGCCGGCCGTGCCAGCGGATCTCCCCGGCGTCGGGCCGGTCGAGGCCGGACAGCACCCCGAGGAAGGTGGTCTTGCCCGACCCCGATGGCCCCATGAGCGCGACGAAGCTCTTGGGATGCAGCTCGAGCGACGCTCCACGCACGGCCGTCACTCCATGAGCGCCTCGGTACCGGCGCACGATGGCCGTCGCCTGGAGCAGCGGCTCAGCCATGATCCGCCCCCCGCTCGCCCCGGCGCCGGACGCGGACCTCCCCACCTACGACCTCCACCTCGAGGTCGTGGCCGAGGAGCGTCTCCACGGCCTCCTCGGGGAGTCGAAGCCGCCCGTCGTCGCCGACCGGCTCGACGGCGACTCCCTCCGCAAGCAGGCGTCCGTCGCGTAGCCGGATGGCACGGCCGGCGCTGCGAGCGGCGATCAGGTCGTGCGTCACCATGACGATCGTGACGCCGAACTCCCGGTTCACGGCGCGGAAGGCGGAAAGGACGAGCTCGGCGGACTCGCTATCCAGCTCGGCCGTGGGCTCGTCGGCGAGCAGGAGCTTCGGGACGTTGGCCAGCGCCACGGCCACCGCCACGCGTTGCTGCTCGCCGCCGGAGAGCTGCCCGGGCCTGTGTTGCGCCCGGTCACGGAGCCCGACGACCTCCAGGAGCTCATCGGAGCGTCGGCGGCGGGTCACGCCGACCTGTTGTTTGGCCGTGAGCGGCAGCTCCACGTTCCCGCGTACCGTCAGGTACGGAACCAGGTTCCGCGCCGTGCCCTGCCACACGAACCCGACCTTGTCTCGTCGGTAGACGGTGAGCTCCTCCTCGCTCAGACGTCCCAGGTCGTGGTCGTCCACCTCCACGACGCCCGCCGTCGGGCGGTCGAGGCCGCCAACCATGTTCAGGATGGTCGACTTCCCCGACCCGCTCGGGCCCACGACCGCCAGGAACTCGCTCCGGTGGACCTCGAAGTCGACCCCGCCGAGCGCCACGACGCCGGTATCGGCGACGCGGTAGACCTTGTACACGTGGCGGAAGCGGACGAGCGGGTCGTCGATCATTCCGCCTCGCCTCGAAGCACCGACGTAACCGACGAGCGGAGCAGCGCCCGGAGCGCCGCAAGAAGGCCGATCCCCGTCGCAAGCACGATGGCGAGCCAGGAGATGCCGAGGGAGCGCCAGTCGACCACCAGGACCGGGGCGGGGAAGGCGGCGCCGAGGCTCTTGCCGACGTAGGGGATCATCAGCCGCAGGATCGCGAAGCCGAGTCCGGCGCCGGCCACGATCGCGAAGCCGATCAGCAGGCTCTGCTCCAGCAGCAGCACGCGGGAGATCTGCCCGGGCTCGGTCCCCATCCCGCGGAGCGACGCGAACTCGAACTCGCGCCGCCGCTCTCCGAAGTACAGGCCGACCGCCACGCCGATCACGACCAGGCCCAGGCCGCCGGCCGCCGCGGCGAAGTGCATGCCGACCGCGAGGCTCTGTGGGAGCTGCGACAGGATGGCGACGATCGGCGCCGCGTTCTGGGTTCGCCCCACGATGAACGAGGCGGCGGAGAGGGCGGGCCGCGGGTCGCGGTCACCCATGGCCCACATCTCGGAGAGGGACAGCCCCGCCTCGGGGATGCGCGCCGCGGCGGAGAGCAGGGCCGGAGTCGAGACCACGATGAACTCGCCTGAGACGGTGGGGAAGGCGTCCGCCTCGGCCACGGTCCGGAACTCCAGCAGCTGCGCGCCGACCGTGGCCTCGAAGACCTCGCCCTGAGACGCAACGATCCCGGGCGACGCGAGGGCCGGGAGTGGTCCCAGGGCCGGTGCGATGCCTCCGATCCCGTGCCCGGCGCCGCGTCGGATAGTTCGCTTGAGGCCCCCGCCCTCCGGGCGGATCATCCCCTCGCTGCTCCGCCATCCGATCGGCTCCCAGCCCGAGAGGCTCACCGCCTGGCTGTCGGCCTCGACACCTTCGATCGTGAGCCGAACCTTCCCCGGCAGGTCACGCGTGCCCGGGTCCTGGACGGCGATCGACAGGACGCGATCGGCTCCCTCCAGGCCGACCTCGTAGGTGTTGGCTCCGGGGCGAAGCGCGCCCATCGAGAGCACCGAGACCCGCGCCCCCGGCCCCTCGACGGTGGCGAGCAGGACCAGGCCGTCGATCTCCTTGGTGGCATCGACGGTGGCGCGGAGCGTCCCGGCGCCCGGCGGAAGCGGCTGGCCGGGCACCGGCGACTGCAGGCGGGACAGGATTTCGGCGAGCGACATGTCGGAGTAGTCCTCGCGCCACCAGCCCCCCGAGGCGAACGTCGCGGGGTCGATCCCGAGGGCCGTCGGGGAGGTCGGGAAGCTGCCGGTCTCGAACGACGGCTGGGTGCGCACGACCGGCGTCATGCCGGGCGGCACGCCCTGGAGCGCTAGCAACGTCTGCTCCGGCGCAGCCACCTGGATGTTCCAGTCCGAGCCGACTTGCTGGTGCGCGCTGTCCTCGTGGTTGCGGATGACGATCGCCCGGTAGGACGTCGAAACGACGAGCAGGCCGACCGACAGGACCAACAGCAGCGACGTCGCGAAGCTCGCGCCCGGCGAGCGCCCGAGCCGCCGGCCGGCAAGGTAGAGCGGCAGGCTGCGCACCCGGCCGATCGAGCGGTCGAACCGGCGAAGCAGCAGCAGAAGCAGCCGGAGCGCCAGGAACGAGGCCGCAAACAGGAGCAGCGTCGGCGCGAGCAGCACGAGCGGATCGAGCGAGCCCCGCTGCGTGACCGGCAGGAACCCGCGGTTGCGCACCTCGATGAACGCGAAGATGCCGAGGGGAGCCACGAACGCCTCGACCGGGTAGCGCGCGAGCAGCGGCCGCGCCTCCCGGGACAGGAGGCGCCGCTCCTCCAGGATCGTGCGGGCGACGTGGGGGAGCGAGAGCAGCAGCAGGATGAGCGCGCCGAGCGCGGCGCCGACGAGCCCGAGGATCTGCGCGATGCCGGTGATCCGGACCGGGAACAGCACGCCCGGGAGCGACGGGCCGTTCGACTCCGATGCCAGGCGTGCGAGCGCCACGCCGATCAAGAGGCCGAGCGGGAAGGCGACGGCCGCCGACAGCACCGCCTGCACCCCTTGGGCGGCGATGAGCTTCCCGCGCGAGAACCCCCGGCTCCGAAGGACCGCCAGCTCGAAGGACTGTCGCGTGAGCGTGAGCGAGCCGACGCCGGCCAGCACTGCCAGGGTCACGGCCCCGATCTGGAACACGACGAGGTAGATCGGCACCCGCAGGTTCGCGATGCGCTGGCGGACCAGCTCCATGAGCGTTGCGAGGCCGCTCGTCGTTCTGAGCCGCCGGAACTCGGGGGTCAGGCGGAGCTGGTCGTTCGCCTGCCGGATGAGGCCGGGGATCCGCTCGGCCCCGACGAACGGCACTGCTTCCAGCGTGAGGTAGTCGTCCCAGACGAACTCCGTCACCAGGTCGACGTCTTTCGCCAGTGGGAGATAGCCGCTCCGGTCGAGCAGCACGGGCGGCAGCTCGGTGGAGTCCTGCGAGGGGAACGGGATCAGTGGGCCGTACCAGAACGGGTCACCGCGGTCGGGGTCGCCGAACGTGCCGGTGACATCGAGCTCTGCCTGCACGCCGGTCGGGCCGGTGACGGTCACGGCGTCGCCTACCCGGATGTCAAGGAACCTCGCGACGGTCACTGGGAGGGCCATCTCCCCGGGTCCCTCCGGCGGCTCCCCCTTGAACGGAAGGTGGTCGGCGGCGCCGTCCCTGAACAGCACCGGGACCGAGATCGGCTCCGCGCCGGCTTCAAGCCGGATCGTGGCCCGGCCTTGCCGCACGATCTTCATCACCGGCAGCCCCGCGGTCGCGCCCTGCACGATCGCGTCCGCGTCGACCCAGGCGAACTCGGCGTCGCCATACGTCGCGAACCGGACGTTCTTGATCTGCACGGGCGCCGTGCTGAGGGCGGAGGACAGGATCGCCTCCCGCGCCGCCTCCGCGTAGATCGGGCCGGCCACCAACACGCCGACCGTGAACGCCAGCGTGACCACGATCGCCAGTCCCAGCAGCCGCTGGGCGACGAAGCGCTTCAGCAGGAACACGATGGTCGCCATACGCGAAAAGCGCCGCCCGGTGAGGCGGCCACCAGATGATACGCTGGCCCGCTGGCGTTCGGTCCGGCAAACTGATCATTGCAAGGAGTGACCCGAACGATGCACAGGCCCGAGATCATCCTGGCCCCCGGTCCGACCCCCGTTCCCCCTGAGGTCTTCCTCGCCCAGGGCAGTCCCCTCGTGTACCACCGGGGCCCCGGCTACGGGAACCTGCTCCGCGAGGTCACCGAGGACCTGAAGCGCCTCTACAAGACCGAGAACGACGTGCTGATCTTCGCGTCGTCGGGCACCGGCGGGCTGGAGTCGGCGGTCGCGAACCTGTTCTCCCCCGGCGACCGCGTGGTCGTGCCCGTGGCGGGGTTCTTCGGGGAGCGCTTCGCGAAGATCGGGCGGGCGTTCAAGCTCGACGTGCGCACCATCGACTACGAGTGGGGCCGGGCCGTCGTCCCGCTGGACGTCGAGGCGGCGCTCGCCGAGGGACCGACCAAGGCGGTGCTCGTCCAGCAGAGCGAGACATCGACCGGGGTGATCCACGACGTCGAAGCCGTGGCGCGCGCGGCGAGGTCGGCCGGCGCCCTGACCGTCGTGGACTGCGTCTCCTCTCTCGGCGCGGTTCCCTTCGAGACGGACGCCTGGGGGATCGACGTGGCCGTGAGCGGCTCACAGAAGGCGCTGTCGGCGACTCCCGGGCTCTCGTTCGTCGCGATCTCTCCGGCCGCGTGGGAGGCGACGAAGAGCGCCCAGAACCCGCGCTTCTACTTCGACTGGGCGATGTACAAGGCCTCCTACGAGCTCAAGAACCCGGAGAACCCGTTCACGCCGGCCATCTCGCTTATGCAAGGGCTTCAGGCGGCGCTTCGCCTGTACTTCCAGGACGGGATCGAGGCGGCGCTCGCTCGCCAGGAGCTGCTGTCGAGGGCCGTGAAGAACGGCGTGAAGGCGCTCGGCCTCGACCTGTTCGGGGATCACCCCGAGCGGGCGTGGGCCGTGACGGCGATCCGGGCCCCCGAAGGGATCGACGGCGACGAGCTGGTGGCCGCCGTGCGCGCCGACCACGGCGTGATCCTCGCCCCGGGGCAGGGGCCGCTGAAGGGGAAGGTCTTCCGGATCGGCCACCTCGGCTACTACGACCGGCTGGACATGATCCGGGGCCTTGCCGCCCTCGAGATCACGCTCGAGCGTATGGGCTATCCGGTGAAGCGCGGCGCGGCCGTGGCCGCGGCCGAGGACATCTTCGCTCAGGCGTAGCCGTGCGCGTCCTGGTCACCGAGCCGCTCTCGGAGCGCGGCCTCGACCTGTTGCGGAAGGACTTCCAGGTCGACGTGCGCCCGGAGCTCGCCTCGGGCGGCCTGGCCGAGGCGATCGGCCCCTACGACGCGCTCGTCGTCCGCTCGCAGACCTCCGTGACCGCTGAGGTGATCGAGGCGGCCCGGAATCTGAAGGTGGTCGCCCGCGCCGGCATCGGCCTCGACAACGTCGACGTCGAAGCCGCTACGCGCCACGGCGTGATTGTGGTTAACGCGCCGCAGTCGAATATCGTCTCGGCGGCCGAGCACACGTTCGCGCTCCTCCTCGCCCAGGCACGGAACATCCCCGAGGCCAGCGCCTCGCTGAAGCAGGGGACGTGGGAGCGCTCGAAGTACCAGGGGGTGGAGCTCGCCGGCAAGACGCTCGCGATCGTCGGCCTGGGCCGCGTCGGCTCCATGGTGGCGCAGCGCGCGGCGGCGTTCGGGATGCGCGTCATTGCGTTCGACCCCTACGTGCCCCGCGAGCACGCGAAGGAGATGGGCGTCGAGCTGATGCCGACGCTCGAGGCCGCCCTCGTTCAGGCCGACTTCGTGACGATCCATCTCCCGCGCACCGCCGACACCGAGGGACTGATCGGCGACCGTGAGCTGTCTTTGATGAAGGAGGGCTCGAGGCTCGTGAACACGGCCCGCGGCGGGATCGTGGACGAGGAAGCACTCGCGAAGGCGCTGAAGGACGGCCACCTTGCCGGGGCGGCCCTCGACGTCTTCGACGAGGAGCCGACCACTGAGAGCCCGCTCTTCGGGCTGGACGATGTCGTGGTGACGCCGCACCTCGGCGCGTCGACGATCGAGGCCCAGGACAAGGCCGGGGCCTCGATCGCGGAGATGGTGCGCCTGGGGCTCCGCGGCGAGTTCGTCCCCCATGCGGTGAACGTCCCGGCGGGCGCCGAGGTGTCCGAGAGCGTTCGGCTGTTCATGCCGCTCGCGGAGCGGCTGGGCGCGCTGCTCACCGGCCTCGCCGAGGGCGCCGTGCGCGCGATCGAGTGCGGTTACCTCGGGCGGATCGCCGAGGCGGACACGCGCGTGCTCACGCTCGCCGTCGTCAAGGGATGCCTCTCGGGCGTGGTCCACGAGCCGCTGTCGTTCGTGAACGCCCCGATCATCGCGCGGGAGCGGGGAGTGGCGGTCTCCGAGACGCGCTCGGCGGTATCCCGGGACTACGTGAACCTCATCGCGATCCGGGGCGAGACCGACGGCGGAGAGGTCTCCGTGGCAGGCACGCTGGTCGGCAAGAGCGACGCCGAGAGGGTGACGCGCGTGTTCGACTTCGACCTGGAGATGCCGCCGGCTCAATACATGCTGTTCTTCACGTACGAGGACCGGCCCGGGGTGATCGGGAAGGTGGGAACGATCCTCGGCGAGCACGAGATCAACATCGCGACGATGGACGTGGGCCGGAAGTCCGCGGGCGGGCAGGCGCTCATGGGGCTCACCGTCGACGGCCCGATCCCGCCCGATGTGGTGGAGGAGATCGCGCGCTCGATCGGGGCCGAGAGCACGCGTTTCATCGTGCTCCCCGAATGAGCGCACCGGGCTTGACCGCGCTGCTACACTCGCCCGCGTGATGAAGCGACTCACTGGGTGACTCCGCTCTCGCGCGCCTAGCGCGGCGCCCGCTCCCGCGGGGATGAGTCACTCGCCCCTACCCACCGCCCACCACGACAGCACGGAGTCCGCTTCATGACGACATCGCCGAGATCCGCAGTGCGCCGCCTGGCCACCGCGCGCCTGATCTCCATCACCGGAGGCGCCGCGGCGTACACGGCGCTCATGGACTACATGTTCCGCGAGACGGACGGGTCCTCGGCGTGGCTCTCGGCCACGCTCTTGCTCACGTTCGGCGTTTTCGGAGTGACGAGCGTCTTCAGCGGGGCCCTGGGCGACCGGTTCGACAGGAAGCGGGTCATG
The DNA here is from genome assembly GCA_052388025.1 of Actinomycetota bacterium. Lineage (GTDB taxonomy): Bacteria > Actinomycetota > UBA4738 > UBA4738 > HRBIN12 > JBQTIP01. Next base: position 33,520 of record JBQTIP010000020.1, on the reverse strand, counting down.
ATCGTCTCGGACCTGCTGGGCATCGCCGCCTTCGGAGCCATGGCGCTGGCCCACGACCCTGGCCTGATCCTCGTCCTCGCTACGGCCTCCGCTCTCGTGGAGACGCCGTTCTGGTCGGCATCCGCGGCGGCCATCCCCAACCTCGTCGAGGAGAAGGACCTGAGCTGGGCAAATGGACTGATAGCCGTCGGCCGGAACATGGGCATCATGGTTGGGCCGGCGATCGGAGGGGTCCTCGCGGCGACCGTGGGGGCCCAGGCCGTGTTCGTGCTGAACGCGGTCTCTTTCGCGTTCTCCGCGCTCCTGGTGTTCACGGTGAGCGGCCGCTTCTCCGGCGAACGAGCGGATGCGGCCGAGCACAGGGGGCTGCGAGCCGGGTTCGTCTTCCTGGCTCGCGATCGCGTGCTCCGCACGATCACGCTGGCCTGGTTCGCTCTGGTGCTCGGGGCCGGGTCCGGGATGGTGGCCGACCGTCCGCTCACGGAGCTGTTCGGCACCGGCTCCATCGGGTTCGGGTTGATCATCGCGTGCTGGGGTGCGGGGTCGGTGCTCGGCTCACTCGGGGGGCGGTTCATGAGCGAGCGGACCGAGCCGTGGTGGCTGGTGATCGGCACGGCGGTGGTGGCCGTCTGCGGCCTGGCCATCGGGGCATCCGCCTGGTTCGTCCCGATCCTGGCGCTGACCTTCGCCTGGGGCACCGGCGACGCGCTCACGCTCGTTGCCGAGCAGGGCATCCGGCAGCGGAGGACGCCCGATGTCGTCCGGAGCCGCGTCCTGGCCGCCTCGGACGGGATCGTCCACACGGGGCTTGCCGTGGGGTTCGCGCTCGCCGGGCCCGCGCTCGAGCTGGTCGGCCCGCAGGGCGTCTACGCGGTCGGGGGAGCCACAGCCGCAGTGGCGGCCGTGATCCTCGTCGCGGTGCTGCGCCCTACCCGTCGGGGGCCGCTGGCGGCCGAGACCATCGTCGAGCCGGTGTAGGGGTGGCATGAAGACCGAACGAACCCCGAGGGCGCGCACGCAGCCGCGGATCGCCGTGCGCCGCCTGGCGCTCGCGCGGTCCATCTCGCTCACCGGCAGCGGAGCCGCCTTCACGGCGCTCGCCTACATCATCTTCCGGCGGACCGGCGAGTCGGCGACGTGGGTCTCTGCCGCGCTGCTGGTGACGTTCGGGGCCTCGGGTCTGTTCACGCCGCTCGCCGGGGCGCTCGGGGACCGGTTGGACCGACGGAGGGTCTTGATCGGCTCCGACCTCCTCGGAGCCGTCGGGTTCCTCGTCCTCGCGTTCGCCCGAACCCCGACGCAGATGCTCGTGGTCGCATTCGCGACCGCGGTCGTGGAGACCCCGTTCTTCCCGGTCTCGCGGGCAGCCATCCCGAACCTCATTGGGGAGGAGGACCTCTCATGGGCGAACGGGATGGTCTCGATCGGGGTGAACCTGGGCTTCTTCGTGGGCCCGCTCCTCGGGGGCGGGCTCGTCGGGATCCTGGCGGGCGACAACACGGCAGCAGAGCTGCGCGTCGCCGGCTACTGGGTGTACGGGCTGAACGCCGTCTCGTTCGTGGTGTCCGCCCTGATCGTGCGGAGCATCCGGGCACCCTTCTCACAGGCGAGGGTGGAGGGCGGCGACGAGTACCGAGGCCTCCGGGCGGGCGTGGTGTTCCTCGCTCGCGAGCCGGTGCTTCGGATCATCACCCTGGCGTGGGTGGTGCTGCTGCTCGGTGCGGGCTTCACGCTCGTCGCCGAGGTCGCGCTCGCCGACCTCTTCGGCACCGGCTCCACCGGGTACGGCGCGCTGACCGCGCTGTGGGGGGGCGGCGCGGCGCTGGGCTCCCTCCTGGGCGCCCGCTATCTGAACGCGGCCCGGGAGCCATGGAGCCTGCTGTTCGGTACCGTCGTGATCGGGCTCGGAATCGGGCTCACCAGCATCGCTCCGTGGTTCGCGGCGGCGCTCGTCCTCACGCTGGCGGCCGGCATCGGGGAGGGCTTTACGCACGTCGCCGAAACGGGCATCGTCCAGCGACGGGCGCCGGACGCAGTACGGGCGAGAGTGATGGGCGCCTCGGACGCCGCGGTCCTGATCGCGTTCGCGGCGTCGTTCACGTTCGGCGGGCTGCTGGTGGAGGCCATCGGGGCGCGAGGTGCATACGCGATCGGAGGGCTGAGCTGCCTGGTGGCCTCGGCCGTGCTCATCCCGGCCGTCCGGAGGCTCGTGCGCGAGCAGCGAACCACCTCCGTCGGGTAGCGTTCGCTCCCAACCGCCAAGGAGGACCGCGGCCGTGACGCAGGAGACGTTCACGTTCTACATCGCCCCCTGGTACCGGAAGTCGCCCTTCTTCGACGCGACGAAGCGGTACGGGTGCAAGAGCTGGGGCCTCTACAACCACATGCTGCTCCCGACGCTCTACGACGACCCCGTTACCGAGTACTGGGCGCTGCTCAACGACGTCACGGTCTGGGATGTCGCCGTGGAGCGGATCGTGGAGATCACCGGCCCTGACGCGTTCGACTTCACGAACATGCTGACGTGCCGGGATCTCACGACCTGCCGGGTGGGGCAGTGCAAGTACGCACCGCTCATCGCCAGGCGCGGCGGCATCGTGAACGACCCGGTACTCCTTCGGCTCGGCGAGAGCCACTTCTGGCTGGCGCTCGCCGATAGCGACGCGGCGCTCTACGCGAAAGGCGTCGCGGCTTGCGCGGGCATGGACATCGACATCGACCAGCCCGACGTGTCGCCATTGCAGGTCCAGGGGCCGCGATCGACCGATGTGATGGTGGCCCTGTTCGGGGAGGGGATCGCCGGCCTGCGCTACTACTGGTGTGACGAGCCCCCTTACGACATCCCGCTGATCGTGAGCCGGACCGGCTGGACAGGCGAGGTCGGCTACGAGCTCTACCTCCGTGACGGCAGCCGAGGTGACGATCTCTGGGAGCGGGTCATGGAGGCCGGCAAGCCGTTCGGGATCCGCGCGATCGCGCCCTCGGAGGCTCGGCGCATCGAGGCCGGGATCTTCAACTACGGCTCGGACATCACGATGGAGAACACCCCCTTCGAGGTGACCGGATTCGAGCGTCTCGTCGAGCCCCAGGAAGCCGACTACATCGGCAAGGAGGCCCTGACGCGCATTGCTGCGAAAGGCGTGCAGCGCAAGCTCGTCGGTGTGGACATCGGCGGCGAGCCGATGACGGCTGAGGGCGCGCTCTCTGACTTCTGGCCCGTGCAGGACAACGGTGAGGAGATCGGGTGTCTCACGGCGGGGACGTGGTCACCGCGCCTGGACCGGAATATCGGCTATGCCTGGGTGCCGATCGGCCTCGCGGAGGCCGGGACACGGCTGGAGGCCGCCTCGCCCGCGGGACCGGTGCTCATCACCGTAGCGGCACTCCCGTTCGTGGACCCGAGCAAGAACATTCCGAGGTCGTGAGGTTTCTCGCGTGACCGGCGGGTCGAGTTCGGGTTCGCTCAGCTTCGACCGAGCCGCCGAGTACTACGACCGGACGCGGCCGACGTCTCCGGAGGCCCACCGCCGCGTGATCGGCCTGCTCCTGGCCGAGCTGGAGGGACGGGGCCCGTCCGTCGACGTCGGCGTCGGCACCGGGCAGATCGCGCTGCCGCTGTACGAGGCCGGCGTGGCCATGGTCGGTGTGGACCTCTCCATAGCGATGATGGCCAAACTGGTCGAGAAGGCCGGGCATCGCCCCTTCCCGCTGGTCCTGGGAGACGCCACAGCTCTGCCGTTCCACGACGGCGCCTTCGGGGGGGCGGTGGTCCGGCATGTGCTCCAACTGATCCCGGACTGGGAGCGGGCCGTGGCAGAACTCGTCCGCGTCGCTCGCCCCGGCGGCGTGGTTCTGATCAACCAGGGGCTGATGACGGAGCCGTTCGCCGACATCCTCTCCCGGCTGGAGGAGGAGCTCGGCGAGCTCGCGGCCCCGGTCGGTCTGCACTGGAGGAACCTGGAGGCTCTCGGGCGGGCGATGTTGGCTCACGGCGCCCGCCTCCGGGAGCTCCCCGTGGTCTTCGCGAAAGGCGACCTCACCGTCGGCGCCTTCCTCGATCAGATCGTTCAGGGCCTCCACTCCTGGACGTGGCGGGTCGACGAGGAGGCCCGGCGCCTGGCGGTCGCGTCGCTCCGACCCTGGGCCGTTGAGCGGTTCGGGGGACTGGACGAGCTGATCGATCGGGAGTACCCGATACTCTGGCGGGCGTACGACCTGCCCTAGAGTCGTTCCGCCCGGATCGGGGCCGGGGCCGGTGGGGTCTCATGGATCTCTCGAGCCGCCCTGATCCCCGATTCCAACGCCCCATGGATCCAGGCGTGGTACAGGGAGCAGTGCTCGCCCGCGAAGTGGATCCGGCCCTCGGGCTTCACGATCGCTTCCTGGAGTGCCGTCTGCTGCTCCGGGGCGAAGAGCGCGAAGGCTCCCCGAGCCCAGCGGTCCCCGTACCACGCGTGCGATGCCCCCACCTCGTACTCCTCGCGGATCCACGGGTGGATCCGCGACACGTCGTCGAGCGCCTCCTCGAGGCGCGTCTCGTCGTCCATCGCACCCCACTGGAGCGCATCCTGTCCCCAGGTGTAGGAAGCGAGAAGCACCCCGCGCTCGTTGGTGAGGTCGGGCGTCGGGTAGTTCATCCGCCGGATCGGCAGGTCGGTGACGGACGCGCCGCCGAAGATCCCGTCCTCGGTCTCCCACCTCCGGTGGCGGACCTGGAACAGAACCTTCGTCGAGGCGTGGGTAGTTGAGCTGCCGGATGGCCCGCTGCTTCTCGCGTGAGAACGGCGCGATCGTCTCGACGGAGCGGAGCACGGGGAAGGGAAGCGTGCAGATCGCGTATTCCCCGGTCACGGAGTAGCGCGAGGCCTCCGTCTTCACGTGCACCGTGACGGAGCGCTCGTCCTGGTCGATCGCGTGGACCTGGGCGCCCAGCCGGACGTTGCCCTGGAGGCGCTCGAAGAAGGCGTTCGGCAGCCGGTCCATGCCGCCGACGATCTCCTGCATGTCCTCGAATGCGCCTCCCAGGTCCTCCCGCAGCACCTCCACGACGGCGTTGTTCATGTCGGCCTCGACGAAGTTCATGACCGCGTAGTACTCGATGGCGCCCTCGGAGAACCCCTTGACCTTCAGGAACTCGTACAGCGAGTACTGGTCGTAGCGCCGGACGATCTCGTCCCAGGCCGCGTCGCCGTCCCGCTCCAGCAGCTCGCGGATGTCGGCGATGGCCTCCTGCCACAGGTGGTCGGCGTTGCGGCCGGCCTCGTGCTCGGCGAGGGCGAAGGGCAGCCGCTCCGGGCGCGCATCCGCCTCCTCCGCGCTCATGCGGACGCCGCCGACGTAGACCAATCCCTTGGGATTGCCCATCACGAACGGTCGCAGCTCCAGACCGAACAACCGGCAGTACTCGAGCGTGAGCTCGTGCGCGCGCGGGATGCGCATTGCCCCGGCCTCCGCGTACAGCCCGGGCGCGAAGTCCCGAAGCGTGTAGATGCGGCCGCCCACCCGGTTCTGCGCCTCCAGGACGAGCGGCTCGTGTCCCCGGCGGAGCAGCTCGAAGCCCGCGACCAGCCCCGCGATGCCGGCTCCGATGATGATCACGCGCTTCGACGGCGCCGTGGAGCGCGAGCGCCCGGCGGGGGTCACGAGGCGCACTCTATTGGGAGGGCTCCTCGCAAGTCCAGCCGGAGGCCCCGGCGAGCCCCACGCAGCCGGTATCCTGTTCGCGTCGTACCCGAAACCGCCGAAGCAGGCCCGCACCTCGGGCCGCGAAGGGAGGCCCCGGTGCCCATCACGCCCGTCGAGAAGATCTGGATGAACGGGAAGCTCGTCCCCTGGGACGACGCCAGGATCCATGTGCTGTCTCACTCGGTCCACTACGGCAGCGGCGTGTTCGAGGGCATCCGCTGCTACGAGACGAAGAACGGTCCGGCCGTGTGGCACCTCGAGGGGCACCTCAAGCGACTGCTGCGCTCCGCCAAGCTCTACCACATGGAGATCCCCTACTCTCTCGAGGCGCTCGGGGAGTCGATCAAGGAGACCATCAAGGCGAACGGTCTCTCGGCCTGCTACATCCGACCGCTCGTCCTGCGGGGATACGGCGAGATGGGGGTGAACCCCCTTCAGGCGCCGGTCGACGTGACGATCGCGGTCTGGCCCTGGGGCGCCTACCTGGGGGAGGGGGCCCTGGAGGCCGGCGTCCGGGTGAAGATCTCGTCCTGGAAGCGCAACGACCAGAACTCGCTTCCATCCTCGGCCAAGGCCACGGGTCAGTACATCAACGGGGTGCTGGCGAAGATCGAGAGCATCCACGCCGGCTACGACGAAGCCATCATGCTGAACCAGGCGGGCCACGTGACCGACGGCTCGGGCGAGAACATCTTCATCGTCCGCGACGGCGTCCTGTTCACCCCGCCGATCTCCGCGGGCTGCCTGGACGGCATCACCCGCGGGTCGGTGATCACGATCGGGCGAGACCTGGGGTACGAGGTCCGCGAGGCCGACCTCGTGCGTACCGACCTCTATAACGCCGATGAGTGCTTCTTCACCGGGACGGCGGCCGAGGTCACACCGATCCGCGAGGTCGACGACCGGACGGTGGGCGAGGGCACGCGCGGCCCGATCACCAAGGAGATCCAGGGGGCGTTCTTCGGGGCCACGAAGGGCGAGATCGAGAAGTACCTCGACTGGCTCACGCCGGTCGGCTAGGCGCTCGAGGCGCGGCCCGGCGTAGGATTCGGCTGGGGCTGGCAGGCCGATGGCGAACGTCTCGACGATCGAGGGCATCAGGGTCTCGGCCGATCACTGGATCGGGGGCTCGCGCGTCCCCTCCTCGGACATGTTCCTCGACCACTCACCGATCGACCGCGAGCTGCTCGCGATGGTTGCGCGAGGCGGCGGGCGCGAGGCCGAAGCGTCGGTGGCTGCCGCCAGAGCCGCGTTCCCCGGCTGGGCGGCCACGGCGCCGGACCAGCGAGCCCGCATCCTCCACGCGATCGGGGAGGGCATCGAGCAGCGGGTGAACGAGCTGGCCGTGGTGGAGACGACCGACAACGGCTCCCTGCTTCGCTCGATGCGAAACAGCGTCATGCCCCGGGTCGCGCACAACTTCCACTTCTTCGCCGATCAGCTGGCGGCGCTGCACGAGGATGACTTCGAGATCCGAGAGCACGTGAACCGCGTCCGGTGGGAGCCGGCCGGCGTGGCCGTGGTCATCACCCCGTGGAACGCGCCGCTGATGCTCGCGACCTGGAGGCTCGCCCCCGCGCTCGCGGCCGGCGACACCGTCGTGCTGAAGCCTCCGGAGTGGGCGCCGCTCACCGCATCCATGCTCGCCGACATCGCGCACGCGGCCGGGCTCCCCGACGGCGTCCTCAACGTTGTGCAGGGGATCGGTGAGGAGGCAGGTGCGGCGCTCGTGGCCCACACCGGCGTGGATCGGATCGCCTTCACCGGCTCCGTGGTCACCGGCCGCCTAGTCGGCGCCGCCGCTGCGAAGAACCTCACCCCCGTGTCGCTCGAGCTCGGCGGCAAGTCGCCGTTCCTGATCTTCGCCGACGCCGACCTCGACGCCGCGGTAGACCAGGCCGTGAACCAGTACGACAACGCCGGCCAGGTGTGTCTCGCGGGCACGCGGCTGCTGGTGCAACAGGACGTGTACGACACGTTCCTGGACCGGTTCCTTGAGAAGGCCTCCGCGATCCGCCAGGGCGACCCCCGCCTCGACTCGACCGACATCGGGCCGCAGATCACACCCGAGCACTTCGAGCGGGTCAACGGGTTCGTGCAGCGCGCCAAGGAGGACGGGGCGAAGGCCGTCCTCGGCGGCGGCCCGAACGAGGAGCTCGGCGGGCTCTACTATCGGCCGACGCTGTTCGTGGACGCTGCGCCCGGCTCGGAGATCCTCACCCAGGAGGTCTTCGGTCCGGTTCTCACGCTGCAGCGCTTCGTCGACGAGGCCGAGGGCGTCGAGATGGCGAATCAGACCGACTACGGGCTCGCCGCCATCGTCTACACGGGCGACCCGGAGCGGGCCGAGCGCGTCTCGGCTCGCGTCGTAGCGGGGACGGTCTGGGTGAACTCTTTCTTCGTCAGGGACCTTCGAGCGCCGTTCGGCGGCGCCCGGGACTCGGGGATCGGCCGCGAAGGTGGAAGGCGGAGCTTCGACTTCTACGCGGACGTCAAGAACGTCTGCAGCGCACCGTGGACGACGTGAGCAAAGGAGCTGCCAATGGGTGAGATCGCCGGGGCCGGCCTCGTTTCCCACGTGCCGACCATCATGCTGCCCGAGCCGATCAGGCTCGAGATCAACGAGGGCAAGGAGATCAGCCTGGTGCCCGGGCTGCGGCGCCTCAGGTCGGAGGTACTCGACCGGCTGCGGCCCGACACCATCGTGGTCTTCGACACGCACTGGGAGGTCACGTTCGAGCACATCATCACGGCGCACGAGCGCCGCAGCGGGAAGTTCACCTCGCACGAGCTGCCGCGTGGGATGCGGCAGATCCCCTACGACATGCCCGGGGACCCCGAGCTCGCCTTCGCCCTGGAGAAGCAGGCGGCCGGCCGTGACGACACGTGGGTGCTCGCCTCCGACGATCCGTACCTGCCGATCTTCTACGGCACCGTCAACATCTGGACCTACCTGAACGGCGGCGAGCGGTGGGTCTCGGTCGGCATCAACCAGTGCGGGCAGACGGAGGACTTCCTGCTCCTGGGGGAGCTCATCAGGAACGCGATCGCGGAGATCGACCGCCGCGTCGTGCTGCTCGCCTCCGGCGGGCTAACGCACAAGTTCCTGTCGTTCCGTGAGCTGCGCGGCAACGAGTCCTCGAGCCTCGAGAACATCCACTCGCCGGAGGCTCGCGCCGCCGACGAGCACGTGCTCGAGCTCCTGCGGGCGGGCGACCACGCAGGACTGATCGACTGGATGCCGGAGTACAAGAAGTTCGGCCCGGAGGGCAAGTTCGGGCACTATCTCATCATGATCGGCGCGCTCGGGGGGGCGGCGTGCTCCGCGCCGGGGGAACAGTTCTCCGACTACGAGGCCTCGGTCGGCACCGGCCAGGTCCACGTGTGGTTCGAGCGGCCCGAGGGGGGGTGGGCGGCTTGAGGGGAGAAAGCGCGGCCATGGGTGACCGAGTGACCGTTAACGGCGTCACGCTGAACGTTCGGGACCGCGGCGAGGGAAGGCCGATCGTCTTCATCCACGGCGTGATGTGCAGCGGGCGGTTCTTCGACCGGCAGCTGGAGTTCTTCTCCCGCGGATTCCGCGTCGTCGTGCCGGACCTCCGGGGGCACGGTGATTCCGAGAGGGCCCAGACCGGGCACACGGTCTCGAACTACGCTAGGGATCTGCGGGCGCTGTTCGAGGCGATCGGCGTGGAGCGGCCCGTCCTGGTCGGCTGGTCGATGGGGGCGATGGTCGCCTACGAATACCTCAAGGAGTTCGGCCAGGACGACGTCGCCGGGCTCGTGATCGTGGACCAGCCGCCGTCGGACTTCGCGTGGAGCGACGGATACCCGTTCGGGCTGTTCACCCTGGAGGCGTTGGGCGAGACGGTCGAGCACATCCAGATGGATCTGCCCTCCCTGGCCGAGGGGTTTGCCGGCCTCATGCTGCACGAGCCCTCGCCCGAGATGACGGCGCTGCTCGTCGCGGAGATCACGAAGGTCCCACCGGTCATCGGCACTTCGATCCTGGTGAACCAGACCTTCCAGGACTATCGCCCGTTTCTCCCCGAGATCAAGATCCCGACGCTCGTCCTGTTCGGGGGCGACGACAAGGCGACGAGCCCCGAGGCCGGAAAGTGGATGGCCGGGGTCCTGCCGGACTCCAGGCTCCAGATCTTCGACCGCTCCAGCCACTGCCCGTTCCTCGAGGAGCCGGATGCCTTCAATGCTGCGCTTCTGACCTTCCTGGAGGAGCTCTCTGGCTGACTGCGCCGACCAATTGGACTCGGATAAAGAGCATCGCCTAGCATTCGGGCGTCGCGGGGCGCTGCATCGGCCCGGTCAAATGGAAAGGGGCGAGTATGGCCATCGAGCAGGTTGAATACGAGAAGCTGGGCGAAGGGAAACTCTCGTTCATCGACGTCGTCGCCCAGACCGTGGGGTTCATGGGCCCAGTGTTCGGGGCGATCCTGTTGCTGTCGCTCGTCGTGGGCGCCAACAACGCCGGGAAGGGCGCGGGTGTAGCCACTCCCATCGCCATCCTCATCGCAGCCATCGGGGTGGCGGCGCTCGGCTGGATCATCGCGGAGTACGCGAAGAGGATCCACGCCTGCGGGGCGTTGTACGACTACATCACCGCCGGCGTCGGCGAGCGGGTGGGGTTCGTCTTCGGGTGGGTATACACGGGCGGGCTCATCGTCCTCGCCGTGGCGATCCCGCTCCTGATCGGCGGGCTCACGGCCGACTTCCTGAGCCAGGCCTACAACATCAACATCCCGTACTGGGTCCTCGACCTGGTCTACACGGGGATCCTGTTCTGCGTCCTGTACTTCGGCGTCCGGATCTCGACCCGCGCGCAGCTCGCGCTCGTGCTCTTCTCCGCGAGCGTCGTCACGATCTTCCTCCTCTACATCATCGTGAAGGGCGGACACGGCGGGAACAGCATCGAGCCCTTCAACCCGGGCGAGGCCGGGGGCTTCGGCAACATGTTCTACGGCGTGCTCTACGCCATCCTGCTGTTCGTAGGGTTCGAGTCGGCAGCGAACCTCTCCGAGGAGACCCCCAACCCGAAGCGAACAGTTCCCCGAGCCGTGCTCCTGTCGATCGCCGTCGTCACCGTGTACTTCCTCGTGGCCTCGTACGCGGAGGCCATCGGGTTCGGGCTCGACGCGAAGGCGTGGGCCGGCAGCGGGGCGCCGGTGCTGGTCCTGGCGCTTCCGGCCGCGGATGGCGGCTTCGGATCGAACTTCCTGTTCGACCTGATGAACATCATTCTGCTCCTGGATATCGCGGCCGTCGGGATCGGCGCGTCTGTGGCGGCCAGCCGGCTGATCTTCGCCCTGGCAAGGGACCGGAGGATCCCGGGCGCGCTGGCGAAGGTTTCGCCGCGCTACGGCACGCCGGTCGTGTCGATCGTGCTGGTCGTGGGGATCGCCGTGGCCGAGATCGCCTGGGTCCGCCTCGCGCACGGAGTACTCGACACCGGCGGGGGACCAGAGTACTTCCCGCTATTCCTATGGGAGGCTGGATACGGCGGGCTCACGCTCGCTGTGGTGTATGCGGCGGTTGCCCTGGCGGCCTTCAGAGGATTGTGGGGCAAGGTCAGCAGCGGCTCCTTGGTCGTTGCGGGCGCCGTCGGATTCCTCATCCAAGCGGGAGCCATCTTCGCGAGCGTCTACAAGGTCCCCTCGCCGTTCAACACGGTGTACTGGTTCCTGCTGGGCTGGGCGGTGATCGGTGTGGTCATCCTGTTGGCGCTGGTCGGCCGGGGCAAGTTCCGTCTGTCCGCCCAGGCGGCCGGCGCGGTCGGGTCCGGTGAGGAGGTCGCGCGGCCAGCGCCGATGCCGGGGAGTTGAGCCGGGCACGGACGGGGAACACACGCACAGGATCTGGGGCGAGCGCCCTCTCCGACTCGACGCGCCGAGGGAAGAGGCGCTCGCCCGCGCGGCGGAGCTGATCGAGCAGGCCTGGCGGAGCTTCGACCGCTTCCGGCCGGAGGAGCCGCCGCTCGACGAGCGCGTGCGAGCGCTGCTTCGGACGGAGCTGCCGGAGGAACCGGCTCCGGTCTTCGAGGTTCTCGAGGACGCCGCCCGGATCCTCGACGAGACAATCGCCCAGCCCCGGCCGCGGTACTTCGCGTTCATCGGATCGTCGGGCTTGGAGATCGGCGCGATCGCCGACGCGCTCGCCGCCTGCTATGACGCGAACCTCGCGGTCTACGCGGCCGCGGCGACGGAGATCGAGCAGCAGGCCGTCCGGTGGGCGGCCGAGTTCATCGGCTTCCCGGCGGGGAGCGGCGCGTTCACCAGCGGTGGAACGGTCAGCAACACGACGGTGCTCGCCTCGGCGCGCGAGCACGCGCTTCCGGGGAGCAGGACGGAGGGGCTCGTGGGCCGGCGCGTCGCCCTGTACTGCTCGGAGGAGGTGCACTACTCGGTCATCCGCGCCGCCGAGCTACTCGGCATCGGGGCGGCGAACGTTCGGGCGCTGCCGATCGGCCGGGACCGGGGCGTGCGGCCGGAGGCTGTCGCGGAGGCGATCGACCGGGACCGGGCGGAGGGGGTGGTGCCCATCGCCGTCGTGGCGACGGCCGGGACGACGTTGACCGGAGCGGTCGACCCGATCGGACCGCTCGCCGAAGTGTGCGAGAAGCGAGGAGTCTGGCTCCACGTTGACGGCGCGTACGGGCTGCCGGCGGCGGCGGTCCCGTCGAAGGCGCACCTGTTCACCGGGCTCGAGAGGGCCGACTCGTGCTCCGTGGACGCGCACAAGTGGCTGTATCTGCCGAAGGCGTGCGGCGTGGTGCTGGTCAAGCGTCGGGAGCAGCTCGAGGCCGCCTTCAAGCACGAGGAGGGGTACCTGCCTCACCAGCGGCACGAGCTGCACGCGGTCGATATCACGTTGGAGTACTCGCGGCCCTTCCGGGCCCTCAAGTTCTGGCTTGCGTTCCGGGCACACGGCGCGCCTGCGTTCCGCGCGGCGATCCAGCGGAACCTCGACGAGGCGGAGCTGCTGTACCGGGAGGTCCGGCAGTACGACGACTTGGAGCCGCTCGGCCCGCCGGTGCTCTCGATCGTGCCGTTCCGACACGTGCCCGAGGGAGTCGAAGACCTGAACGCGCACAACCACCGGTTGGCGCAGGAGCTGATGAAGGATGGACGGGTCTACATCGCCTCGGCGCTGATCGACGACAAGGTGTACCTGCGCCCGTGCTTCGTGAACTACCGCACGACGGACGACGACGTTCTCGCGCTCATCGACGTCTCTCGCGAGGTCGGCAACCGTCTGGCTGCTAAGAGCTGAAGGGCCCGGGGTTCCGGTGAGCTAACGCTAGTCTGGTTCAGACTAGCTGAACCTTGACGGGCATATGCTTGATGCCGTTCACGAAGTTGGAGCGCATCCGCTGGACCGGTCCGGTGAGCTCGATCGACTTCAGCCTGGGGAGCAGCTCTTCGAACAGGATCCGGGTCTCGAGCCTCGCGAGGTGCGCCCCAAGGCAGAAGTGCGGGCCGCCGGGGCCGAACGTAACGTGCTCGTTCGGCGAGCGCGAGATATCGAACCGGTAGGGGCCCGGGAACACCGCTTCATCGCGGTTCGCCGAGATGTACCAGGTGACGATCTTGTCGCCCTTCCTGATCTTCGTTCCGCGGAGCTCGGTGTCACACGACGCCGTGCGCCGGAAGTGCAGGACAGGCGTGGCCCACCGGAGCATCTCCTCGACGGCCGTCGGCATGAGCGAAGTGTCGTTCCGCAGTCGCTCCATCTGATCGGGGTGCTCCATCAGCGCGAGGATCCCGTGGGAGATCGTGTGCCGAGTCGTCTCGTTGCCCGCGATCATCAAGAGCGTGAAGTACGTGTGGAACTCGTGCTCGGTCAGGATCCCCTCGGACTGGGCGACCGTGAGCGCGGCGATGACGTCGTCGGTCGGCTCCTCAAGCCGGAGGTCGCGCTGGCGGTCGGCGTACTCGAAAGCCTCGAGGGCCGCAGGCGAGCGGAACGGCAGGTAGCGAAACTCCTCCGTGTCCACCTGGTCGACGACGGCCCTCGAGAAGTCCGGGTCCTGGTTGCCGATCATCTGGTCGCCCCAATCGATCAGCATCGTGGCGTCCTCCTGGGGCACCTTGAGGATCGCGCAGAGGAACCGGATCGGGAGCTCCCTGGAGATCTCCTGGACGAAGTCGAGCTCGCCCATTGGCAGCGCCCGGTCGAGCACGTCTCGGGCCACGCCGCGGATGAACTCCTCGTACCTGCCGACGGCGCGGGCCGAAAGCTTCTTGTTGCAGACGTTGCGCATCTCGCGGTGCCGGGGCGGATCGGTCTCCAACATCGTCTTGCGGATCTGGAGCTGTTCCTCGTCGAGCTCCTCGAGCGATACGGCGCCGAGCTCCGAGGAGTACGTCCGCCAGTCCATGTGGACCGCGACAAGGTCGTCGTAGCGGGTGACCGCCCAGAAACCGTGGTTCGGCGTCGGCTCCTCGTGCCAGTACACGGGCTGCTCCTGGCGCAGGTAGTCGAACCACTCGTATGGGATCCGCTCGACGTAGCCGTCGGGATTCGCGAGATCGATCTCGCTTGTGAGCACGTCGTTCCTCCGATAGCGAGCGGGACGGAGCTATGTTGCTCCGGAACGACCTTCCGGGCAACCGGCGGCGTTCGATCCCTTCGGTCACGCTTGCTCGAAGGCGCGCAGGACCTCCCAGTCGGTAACGGCGCGGAGGTAGCCCGCCCACTCCCCGCGGGCGTGCGCCCCGTAGTGCTCGACCACCTCCTTCCCGAAGGTCTCGGCGACGAACGCCGATGCCTCGAAGGCGCTAAGCGCATCCAGCAGCGACTCGGGCGTGCGGGGCAGCTCCGGGTCCTCGTAGGCGTTGCCGACGAACGGAGGGCCCGGGTCGAGCGAGCGCTCGATGCCGTCGAGCCCCGCGGCCAGGATCGCGGCCGCGGCGAGGTACGGGTTCGCGTCGGCGCCGGGGTAGCGGTGCTCGACGCGCAGCGAGCCGCCGTGCCCGACGACGCGGAACGCGATCGTGCGGTTGTCGAAGCCCCCACCCGTTGATGCCGCCGCCGAAGTCCTCTGTGAGGTGGCGCTTGTAGGAGTTCACGTACGGCGCGAAGAACAGCGCGGTCTCGTCGAGGTGCTTCATCAGCCCGGCGAGGAAGCCCTTCGCAACGGCGGAGAGCCGCGCGCCGGGCTCGGCGAACACGGGCTCGCCGTCCTGCCAGAGCGAGACGTGGAAGTGGCCCGACGAGCCCATGTCGTCGTTCGGGCGCGCCATGAACGTGCAGGCGAGGTCCGACTGGAGCGCCATCTCCTTGACTCCGGACTTGTAGATCACCTGGCGGTCGGCCATCTCGATCGGGTGGGCGTGCTCGAGGTTCACCTCCCACTGGCCGAGGCCGTACTCCGCCTGGCACGCCCAGATCGGGATGCCGGCCGCGTCCATCTCGTTCCGAACGCGGCGGATGAACGGCTCCTGGACGGCCTGCCCGACGATGCTGTAGTCGGAGCGGACGAGCGTGGTGGGCTCGAGGTCGCGGAAGCGGTTCAGGCGGGCCGTGCGCAGGTCACCATGGAACAGGTAGAACTCGAGCTCCGAGGCCATAACGGCGTCGTAGCCGAGACCGGCCGCGCGCTCGACCTGCCGCCGGAGCATCGTGCGCGGCGCGATCTCCAGCAGCTCGCCCGTCTCGTCGTGGATGTCGGCGATGCAGATCGCTGTGCCCTCGACGCCCGGATACGGCCGGAGGGTGGAGAGGTCCGGCGCGAGGAAGAAATCCTGCCAGCCCGTGTGGGCGCCGGCGAACGGAATCTTGAAGCCCGGGTATTCGGCGATGTCCCACACGAGCGCACAGACGCAGATGTCGACGTGCTGGCTGGGTTCCGTGAGGAACCGCCTCGCCGGGATCCGCCGGCCGAACAGCCGCCCTTGGACATCGGGCGCCGCGACGACGACCGTGTCGTAGTCCTTGCGGGACAGATCCTCGATGGAGAGGGAAGCCATGTTTCGTTCTCCTCGCGCTGAGTAACCCTGAGACGGTACTCCCTAGTCGGCGACGGAGTTACACGGCCCCCGCCAGGGAAGGCACGGACCGGGCGGCTACTCGGTCTCGATCTGCAGCTTTGGCCGCGGGAACCCCGAGACCGATCCCGTATGCGCCATCAAGACGTACTCGCCGGGTTCGAGATTCGGGACGATCACCTCGACTCGGAACTGGAACTCTCCGTCCGCGGCGACGTCCTCGGCGAGCCTGAGCAGTGTGTTGGGATCGCCGATCCTCCTGATCTCGATCACGATGTCGCTCAGGGGATGGTCCGGCTCGGGCTCGGCGGCGCACGCCCCGCGAGGTCCGCTGCTCGTATCCGAGCAGTCGTCCCGCCACCCGTCGCCCGTGATCACGATCGTCTCGCCGGGCGACGCGCTCGTTGCGTCCACGAAGATGATGGCTCCACTGCATCCGGCCGAGGCGACCCTGATCGTGAAGGGCGAGAGAAGGAGCAGAATGAGGAGAGCCCGGAGGCGGTGAGCGAGCCCTCGATCAGACGGCGATCGACGCGGGATCGGTGTTCCCCCCACAGACCAAGACCACTAGGCGCTCGTCCGCTTCCGGTTGATAGCCAACCGACGTGAGCGCCGCGAGCGCGGCCGCGCCGCCCGGCTCGCTGATCAGGCGGAGGTCACGCCACAGCCTGCGCTGAGCGTCGTGGATGGCCTCGTCCGATACCAGCACGACCTGATCGACGAATCGCTTCGCCGTCTCGAACGCGATGTCCCCGACGCGCCGGGGTCCGAGCGAGTCGACCGCGATGCCGCCGACCTCGACGTCCACCGGCTCTCCGTCTTGCAGCGCTGTGTGGAGGCTCGGACAGAGCTCCGGTTCCACGCCGACCACCCGGACCTCGCCGGCGAACCAGGACGCGATTCCGGCGATCAACCCCCCGCCCCCTACGGCGACCAGCACCGTGTCGGCGTCCGGCACCTGCTCGGAGAGCTCGATCCCGACCGTGCCGTCGCCGGCCACGACCTCCGGCTGGTCGAACGGGTGAAGGACGAGCGCGCCGGTCTCCTCGGCGCGAGCGCGGCTGGCCGCCGCCGCGTCCGAGTAGAACCCCGGGATCACGTTGACCTGGGCGCCCAGCTCCCGGAGCCTCTCGATCTTCACGTCCGGGGAGGTGTTCGGGAAGAATATCTCCGCTCGATGCCCGAGCTGACGGGCCGCGTAGGCGACGGCAGCGCCGAAGTTCCCGCCGGAGGCGGCGATGACCCCGCTCTCACCCACCTCGGCTGCCAGCATGCGGCTGAAGGCCGGTCTCGCCTTGAAGGAACCGGTGTGCTGCAACAGTTCCAGCTTGAGGACGAGGCGGCCGGGCACGCCGAACGCGCCGGGCTCGAGATCGAGCACGGGGGTCTTGCGGATGTACGGCGCGATCCGCTCGTGAGCCGCCTCGATCTCCGTCCGCTCAACCACGGTCGGCTCGCTTCGCGCCCATCTCAATGCACGAGGAAGCCGCCGTCCACCGGCAGGATCGCCCCGGTGACGAACGACGCGTCGTCGGAAAGGAGGAACGCGATCACGGCCGCGACGTCCTCCGGCCGGCCGGCCCGCTTGATGATCATGCGCGGCAACCAGGACGCCCGAGCCTCGGGCGTGTCGATGTCGCCACCGGCGAAGCCCGTGTTGATCGGACCGGGCTCGACGGCGTTCACGCGGATGCCCTTCGGTCCGAGCTCGTGGGCCATCGCCTTCGTGAGCATCTTCACGCCGCCCTTGGAGGCGTTGTAGTGCGGCTGGCAGGTGGGCCCGGAGGCCACCACCACCTCGGATTCGATCGTCGCCAGGTTCACGATGGCGCCGCCGCCCGCCGCCTCGATGGCCGGAGAAACGATCTGCCCGACGATGAACTGCCCCTTCAGGTTCACGTCCAGGACCAGGTCCCACTCGTCGTCGGTCAGGTCGTCGAAGCCCGTCATCGTTACGAGCCCGGCGTTGTTCACGAGGTAGTGGACCGCGTCGAATCGGTCGAGCGCGAGGTCGAGCGCGGCCGTCACCGACCGGCGGTCGCGGACGTCTGCCTCGGCGCTATCGGCCCGGCCGCCCTCGACCACGATCGCGTCGGCGGTCTTCGCCGCCGTCTCGCCGTTCTTGTCGAGGCAGAGCACTGCGGCGCCCTCGCTCGCCAGGCGCACGGCGGTGGCCGCGCCGATCCCGTGCCCCGCGCCGGTCACGAATGCGGTCTTGCCCTCGAACCTCATCGTTCCCCCCTTCCGAGCTTGCGGGATAGTCTGACGGTTCCGCCCGTACTCGGCGCAAGGGGGATCGATGGCAAACGTGGAGCCGCTCCGGCGGGAAGATCATCCGGAGCTGGAGTCGCTGTTCCGGCTCTACGACGACACGCTGAGCTTCGTGCCGAACAGCCTCTTCACCATGGCCAGGCGACCGGAGGTGCTGATGGCGTTCTCGGAGCTCATCACCCAGATCTGGCGCACCGGGACGGTCCCCGTCGGGCTGAAGCCGCTGATCGCGATGGTCGCCAGCAAGGCCGCGGGCTGCCGGTACTGCCAGGCGCATGAGGCGGTCGACGCGATGATGCGCGGGGTTCCGAACGAAAAGATCTCGGCGATCTGGGACTTCGAGCGGAGCCCGCTGTACACGGAAGCCGAACGCGCGGCGTTGCGATTCGCGCGAGACGCCTCGGTCGTCCCGAACGCGGTCACGTCGAAGCACTTCGAGGACCTCCGGAAGCACTGGGACGAAGGCGAGATCGTCGAGATGCTGGCGGTCATCGGACTGTTCGGATTCCTGAACCGCTGGAACGACTCGATGGCGACCGACCTCGAGGACGCGCCGCTCGAGTTCGCGACCGCCCGGCTGGGCGACACGTGGCACCCGGGAAAGCACCGTGAGGAGTGATCTCATGGACGCCGAGCACATCCAGGTCTTCACGGCCGTGGGCAGCAGGGGGGAGGCGGATCGGATCGCGAACGGCTTGGTCGACGCGAGGCTCGCCGCGTGCGTGCAGATCGTCGGCCCAATCGCGAGCCGCTACCGATGGGCGGGCAAGGTCGAGTCGGCCGAGGAGTGGCTCTGCATCGCGAAGACCCGGGGGAGCCGCTTCGAGGACGTGGCCAGGGCGATCCGCGAGGAGCACTCGTATGAGGTCCCGGAGATCACCGCGCTTCCGATCGTTGGCGGGCTTCCCGACTACCTCGGGTGGATAGACGAGTCGGTGAGCTGAGGATGGGGCCCGAGGTTGTGGTCATCCGGGCCGGCCGGCTCGTTCGATGTGCTCGCCGGGGAGGTGGTGTCCGGCCGGGAGGTCGTGATCCGCGGCGGCCGGATCCAGGACGTGCGGCCGGCGGGAGGTGAGGCTCCGGAGGGCGCGGCGGGTCATCGACTTGTCGCGCCACACCGTGCTACCGGCCCTGTTCGACTGCCATTGATGACGCGCTAGACGACCTCTCGTGCTTCGATGGGGAGCAAGGCCTTCGCTGGCGCTTTCGGCGAAGCGATGGTGTTCAAGCTGCCGGAGAAGCCGCACGCGGCGGCGATAAGAGCTGAAAGGCGCTCGTCTCTTCGACCCCTCCGGCATGGGACGGCCCATGAAGGAGGGGGTCGAAGTGCCGCGCACGCGCCGGGCCAGCCGGCGCCGGCTCGCAGAGGCCGCTCGAGCCTACGTCGCCCGCTTAGGCATCGCACCCGCTCTGCGGGCGAGAGTGCTCGATGCAGCACTCTGGGAGAGGTAGCCTGAGGCAACTTGGACGCCATCCCGTTCGAGAACTTCCGTGACAGCTTGAGGCTCCTCGGCGGCACTGCCCAGGTGGACGGACCTACACGGGGAGTTCAATGTGCCATACGGCGAGTACGCAAGGCCCTACTTCAACCGCGACAACCTGCTCCGGGCGTCGAAGGCGCTGGCGGTGGCCGACGTCCGGTGCGCCGACTACGCCGAAGTCCTGCCGCAGGCGCAGGCCGGCGACTGGGTGTACCTGGACCCGCCCTACGTCCCTGACCGCGTCTGGGGTGACTTCAAGCGGTACACGGCCGATCAGTTCCCGGACGAGAAGCACGGGCACCTGGCGGAGCTGATGCGGGACGCCGACGCCCGCGGGGTCTACGTGACGCTGACGAACTCCGACATGCCGGCCGTCCGCAGTGAGTTCCGGGGGTTCGGGATTCGCCGCCTGTCGACCCGCCGCGACATCCACCTCAAGGCGGCCGAGCGCGGCAGCACAGACCTCGTCATCAGGAACTACTAGCCTGGCCTCCACGGGGGGCCTCCCAGAGATTGCCCTACGTACGGCTATCCGGCGGCCTGACGTCCCTAGTAATACGGCAGGTAGTAGGACAGCTCCCAGTCGGTGACGTCGGTTGTGCTCGTATCCGGCACGGCGTCGGCGTAGCGCTTCCACTCCGCCTGCTTCAGCATGACGAAAGCCTGGATGAGGTCCGAACCGAGCGCCTCGCAGAGATCCTTGTCGGCCTCCAACGCTTGCAGCGCGGCGTCCAGGTTCGGCGGGATCCGCACGGCGCTGTTCGGGTCCGCCCCCGCCGGTTGCGGCGGGGGCAGCTCCAGCTCCTGTTCAACGCCGAACCGCGCCGCGTGCAGGATCGCCGCGGCGGCGAGATACGGGTTTGCGGCGGCGTCGGACGTACGCTGCTCGAGGCGCGTGCCGGCGCCGCGCGCGGGCGGGACGCGCACCGCGACCGTCCGGTCGTCGTGCCCCCAGGTTGCCCAGTAGCCGTTCAGCATGTCGGGCTGCAGGCGCTTGTACGCGTTCACGTGTGGCGCGAGGATGGCGGCCATGCCCTCGTGATGGGCCAGGGCGCCAGCGATGCACTGCCGGGCCATGCTCGCTAGCCCCTCGGGGTCGTTGGGGTCGTGGAACGCGTTCGAGCCGTCCTCGCGACGGAAGCTGAAGTTCACGTGCAGGCCGCTGCCGCCCCGGTCGTTGAACGGCCTGCCCATGAAGGTCGCGAGCTTTCCGTGCCGCGCTGCCACCTCGTGCACGAGCAGGCGGAACAGGAAGGATTCGTCGGCAGCCGGGATCGCGTCTGCGTAGCGGATGTTGACCTCGTAGGCGGCCTCGTCGTACTCGCTTCCCCAGCTCTCGACGGGGAACCCGCACGCCATCGCCGTGCGAACCATGTCGTCGACCGTGCCGGTCGGATCGATCGCCGTTCCGGTCCCGTATACGCGGTGCGAGGGGAGTGAGACCGAGCGCCAGCCGCCGGCATTGTCCGCCTCCAGGAGGTAGAACTCCAGCTCGAACGCGATCTGCGGCTCGAGCCCCATGTCCTGCCACGGCTTGCACGCCTGCCGCAGCACGTGGCGGGGGTCGATCGCGACAGGCTTG
Source organism: Actinomycetota bacterium (assembly GCA_052388025.1). Taxonomy (GTDB): domain Bacteria; phylum Actinomycetota; class UBA4738; order UBA4738; family HRBIN12; genus JBQTIP01. The sequence goes on along the minus strand of JBQTIP010000020.1, from coordinate 12,500 downwards.
CCTCGGAACTCGATGTCGGCGATGCCGACGAGCGTGTCCTCCTCCCAGCTCGGCCGGAGCGAGTCCCGGTCGAGGTGCGCGTCGACGTCCGGCAGCCCGATGTCGAACTGCAGCCCGGGGATCGGGAGGATCTCCCGGTCGTGCGTGAGGGGATAGACGCCGATGCAGAAGGCGGCCTTGCCGCCGGCCCAGTCGCCGAACAGGTACTTCCCGCGCTCGAGTCCGTGGATGTCCGAGTAGAGGAGGCGGAGGCGCTTGCCGGTCGTTTCCATCGACGCTCCTTCCTCGCAGGACCGTGCCCGGGAGGATAGTGCATCATCCGTGCGGGAGGACAACGTGACGATCGGCGAGACGATCACGCTGGAGGACCTGGAGAGGGACCCGCATCCCGTCTACGCGCGGCTGCGCGACGAGGAGCCGGTCGCCTGGGTTCCGGCCGTCGAGCTCTGGCTCGTGACGCGCTGGGATGATGTGCACCACGTCGACGTCCACCCGGAGACATTCACCGCCGAGACCAACCCCTCGACGCTCAACCGCACGATGGGCAAGAACATGCTGGGGTCGGAGGGACCGCACCAGCAGTGGATCCGGAGGGTCGTCGAGTCGCCGTTCCGCCCTCGCGAGGTCGAGAGCCGCACCGAGGGAATGATCCCCAAGCTCGCGAACGAGCTGATCGATGGCTTTTGCGAGCGCGGCGAGGCCGATCTGTTCAAGGAGTTCGCGGAGCCGATGTCGATCCTGTCGCTCCGCTTCATGCTCGGGCTCGACGAAGTGCCCGAGGAGGACCTCAGCCGCTGGAACGCCGGGATCATGATCGGCCTCGCGAACTTCGAGGGGAACCCGGAGAAGCAGGCGATCGCCGACGCGGCGAGCGGCGAGCTGGGCGACACGATCGAGACCGTGCTGGACCGACTGGAGGCCGAGCCGGACGATTCGGTGTTGTCCGCGATGCTTCACACGGAGATCGATGGACGGCGGATGGGGCGGGAGGAGATCGTCGCGAACACGAAGCTGATGCTGTCCGGCGGGCTCCAGGAGCCGCGCGACCTGATCGCGCTGGTCGTCTGGGCGCTGCTGCATCATGGGCTGCTCGAGTCCCTGCGCGCCGATCGCTCGCTCGTGAAGCCTGCGATCGAGGAGACGCTGCGGTGCTACGCGCCGGTCGGAACGTCGACGCGGCAGACCACCGAGGACACCGTGCTATCAGGCGTGGAGCTGGAGAAGGGCGCGCTGATCGGAGCCGTACTGTCCTCGGCGAACCGCGACCCGCGCCGGTTCTCCGACCCCGACAAGTTCCATATCCATCGCAAGGAGGGCGCGCACCTCGCCTTCGCGACCGGAAACCATTTCTGCCTGGGCGCTTGGCTAGGCAGATACCAGGCCCGGGCCTCGCTGGAGGCGGTGCTCGATCGGTTGCCGAACCTCCGCCTCGATCCCGAGCGGCCGGTTGAGATCCGCGGCTGGGAGTTCCGCGCCCCGCTCTCGCTCCACGTTCGCTGGGACTCGCAGCCTCCTGCTCTTCCCCCTCGTAGCTACGCGGACTTCCACCACGCCTTGAGGCCGAGGTCTTGGGCGATGACCGTGGCCGCGTTGTAGCCGCAGGCGCCGCCGATCGAGCCGCCGGGGTGCGTAGACGCGCCGCACATGTACACGTTCGGGAATCCCGTCCGGTACGGCGGGTACTCGTGGAACGGCCGGAAGACGCCGAGCTGGTCCTGCGACATCTCGCCGTGGTTCCAGTCGCCGTGCTTCATCGACGGCATGACGCGCTCGATGTCGATCGGGCTCGAGATGTACCTGCCGACGATGGCCTCGGGCTCGAGCCCGCTCGCGAGGTAGGGCCGCCAGCGGTCCAAGACCGTTGCGGCGTAGTCCTCCTTGATGTCCTCCCAGGCCTGCGGCCCACCCTCTCGGAGTTCGTACGGCGCGATCTGCTCGCAGAAACACGATTCCGTGCCGGGCGGGCAGAGCGAGGGCTCGAAGATCGACGGGTGGACGGTGAACAGCCCCGGCTGCCGCGGTGGCACGCCGAGCCGGCAGTCCGAAGCGTTGTCATCGAGCACGTCGAGCGACTCGCAGATCGACACGGCGAAGCAGCGCTCGACCGACGGGTCCCACTCGGCGGCCTTCCACCTGACCGGCGCCTCCAGCGCAAGGTACACGCAGAACATGGACATCACGTCGTAGCGCCACCGCTCGCACGCGTGGCGCAGCGTTTCGTCGAGCGACTCCTTGCCGACGAGCTCGAGGAAGGTGTGCTTCGGGTCGAGGTTCGACACCAGGATCCCGTCGACCGTGATTTTCGTCCCGTCCTCAAGCTTCACCGACCGCGCGCCGTCCGCGTCGACCTCGATCCTCACGACGGGCGAGTCCACGCCGACTTCGCCCCCATGGTCCGTGAGGAACTCCGCCATCGCCTGCGCGAGCCGGTTCGACCCGCCCTCGCAGATGGCCCAGCCGTACGGTTCCATCGACCCTGCCACCATGATCGGGTAGTTTGCGCCGAGGCCGAAGACGTCGCCGGTGCCGGCGAGCTGCGCCACCCAGAACCCGATCCACGTCTGGACCTCGGGCGTCTCGAACAGGTCCCGGGCCAGGTGGTTCGGTGTCGTCATGAACTGCCGGATCAGCCCGAGGCCGTCGCTCGAGCCCTCCAGCAAGGCGAGGTCCTGCGACGGCGGGCCGGGGGGAGAGAACATCGCCGGGATGAACCCCTCATCGAGCCCCCGCCGGTACACGCGTGCGACCTCTCGGAACGTCTCGGCATCACGCTTGGAGAACCGGGCGATCCGCTCGACGGTCGTGTGCAGGTCGCGCGAGCACACGAGCGCTCGCCCATCCGGGAACACGTGGCCGAACTGGTTCTCCGGCCAGACGTAGGTCGCGCCGTAGCGCTCCAGCTCGAGGTCCCGGTAGACCGGGCCCATGTGGATGATGCCGTGGAAGTTGGAGTGGAAGTTGTGCCGAAAGCCCGGCGCGGCGACCTCTTTCGTGGCGCAGCCCCCGCCGACCACGTCGCGCGCCTCCAGCACCAGCACTTTCTTCCCCGCCTTCGCGAGGTAGCCGCCGCAGGTCAGGCCGTTGTGCCCCCCGCCGACGATGACGACGTCGTAGCCGCCATCAGGCATCGGTCGGGCCCTCCTCGGCCCAGAGCTCCTTTGCCTGCTTCCAGCTCTCGGCGGGCGCGAGCTCGTCCATCGGGAAGAACTTCGCTCCCTCGAACTCGTGCGCCGGCGGCGTGTACGCGCCTCGCTTGATCAAGCGCCGGATGTTCCGCCGATAGAACTCGTCGACCTGCTCGTGCGAGAGCGGGTCCTGCCACATCCACAGGTTCTTCGGGTGGATCGGCTCCTCGTACATCCGGCGGAAGACCTCGGTGCGAAGGTCCTTCATCCAGTTGGAGTTCAGGTTCATCACCCGGAACTGCCGCAGCGCCTCGATGTCGATGATCGCGCTGACGAACGTGTTGTAGCCGCTCGGCGAGTACGACAACACGTTCCCCATGTAGTCGACGATGTGGGACTGCCCGCCGGCGATGTCGTACGGGTGCTTCATCCGCGGGTGGAGGTACACCGGGCCGACGTTCGGGGCGACGATGTAGACGTTGTTGAAGTGCGCGTGGGCTCGGTTCTGGAGCATCCACGTCCCACCGCCCGGATAGCCGACGTTCGTCATCGGCACGGCCTCCGAAGGGCGGTAGACGACCTCGGCGCCGTTGAACGCGAGCGCGCGGACGGCCTCGGGGTACTCGCCGTCGGAGCAGCAGATCGCGCCGAGGTTCCCGATGTCCTCGGTCCGCAAGACCGGATAGAAGGCGTCGATCCCGTCGCCGAACAGCTCCACCCACCGGCTGTAGATGTCGTGCGGCGTGCACGAGCGCTCGCGGCACCACAGATGGTTCTTCGCTGCCTTGTGAACCACCTCCCCGGACGGAGAGATGACGAACAATGTGTTGAAGTAGCGATCGGGCATGACCTCCGGCCAGCGGGCCTTGCACTGCACGACCAGGTATGTCTCGTAGTGCTTCGCGAGCTTGCCCAGCGCCTCGGACTCCTCGCCGGGGATGTCGATGAACAGGTCGCGTGCGGCCGTGACGTGCGGGATGTCGAAGGCCTCGTCGGTGAAGCCGGTGAGCGCACCCTCCGCAAGCGCGACCAGCTTCACCGGCATGTTGATCGAGATGATGCCCATCGCGGCATGGACGCCGTCCTCGATGATCTCGAGGTTCTGGGCGATGTCCTTGCGGCTGCCGACCCCGTGCACGACTGTCGACAGGCCGACCGCAAGGTAGGGGGCGACCGGCTCACGATTCCCCTTCGCTTTCTGGGGTCGCTGGCCGTCCTTTGACTGGGCCATGGCTGCCTCCGTGGGTTCTGCGGTTCGCCTATCCTCCCACGGTGACTCAGCGGACGGCGAGACGGCCCGCGCGTGCGGAGGTCGTCGGCAGCCTGCTTCGGCCTCCGAAGCTTCGGGCAGGGGTCGAGGCGTTCTACGAAGCGGGGCACTCCGCGGTGCTCGCCCAGGAGCGGGCCAAAGATCGCTCCGAGCTGCGCGCGCTCGAGGACGAAGCTATCCGCGACGCGGTACGGCGGCAGATCGACCTCGGTCTGGACGTCATCTCCGACGGCGAGTTTCGTCGCTGGATGTTCCTGAACTCCTTCTTCGACGCGGTCGAAGGGTTCCGGACCGACAACGTCGTGACGTTCCGGAACGCCCAGGGCGATGATGTACCGCTCCGGGTCCACGAGATCGTCGACCGGCTCCGGCCGGTTGACTCGCCGGCGGCCCGCGAGGGGGCGTTCCTTGCCGAGGTGACCGACGGCTACCCGTTCAAGGTGACGTTCCCGGCAGCCTCGATCTTCGGCCATCCGTTCTCGTACAAGGCCGATGTCACGATGGGGTACGCGAACCTCGACGAGTTCGTCGCGCACGCCATCGAGATCGAACGCGGTCTCGTGGCCGACGCCGTGGCTGCCGGTGCCCGGTACGTGCAGTTCGATTTCCCGCTGTACCCGTATCTCGTCGACCCCGCGTGGGTCGAGCGGTTCGAGGCGCGCGGCCACGAGGTCGGGACCCTCATCGACAGGGCTGTCGCGGCCGACATGGAGGTCCTCGAGGGCATCCCGGAGGGCGTCACGAAGGCCCTCCACATCTGCCGCGGGAACTACCGATCGTCGTGGATGTGTGAGGGGTCGCTCGATCCGGTCGCCGAGCGAGTGTTCGGGGAGCTGCCGTATGACGTGTTCCTGGTCGAGTGGGACGATCTCCGGCGCGACGGCGGCTACGAGCCGATCCGCCGCCTCCGCGAGGGTGCGGTCATGGTCATGGGGATCGTGAGCACCAAGACGCCCCAGCTTGAGTCCGAGGACGTTCTCCTGCAACGGATGAACGAGGCGGCGACGTACCTGCCACTCGACCGGCTCGCGATCTCGCCGCAGTGCGGGTTCGCTTCCGTGATGGTCGGCAACGACATCGACGAGGACGTCCAGTGGCGCAAGCTCGAGCTGGTGACCCGGGTCGCCGATCGCCTCTGGCCCGCCTGAACGTGCTCAGTGGAAGCGATGGCCGCCGTCGACGTTGATCGTCTGCCCGGTGATGAAGCTCGCGGCGGGGCTCACGAGGTACGCGACGCACTCGGCGATGTCCTCGGGCCGCCCTCGCCGCTTGAGGGCCTGACCCTCGACGATCTCCTCGAACAGCTCGCCGGTGGGGTCCTCGACCTGTGTCCCGTCGGTCTCGACCAGGCCCGGGGTGACGCAGTTAACGGTGATCCCGTGCGCGCCCGCCTCTGAAGCCAGCGCGCGCGTGAACCCGATGATCCCACCCTTGCTCGCGATGTAGGCGGCCATCTCCGGATACCCGATGAAGAAAGTGGCGGAGCTGATGTTCACGATGCGCCCGTACCCGCGCTCCGTCATCGCCGGGTACACCGCACGGGTGCACAGGAACACGCCGTCGAGGTTCGTGCTCATGACGCGGCGCCACTCCCCGAACGTGAGCTCCGCGAACGGCGTGTGCGGATAGATGCCGGCGTTGTTCACGAGGACGTCGATCCGCCGCTCGGCCGCGAGCACCGCAGCCACCGCGCTCGCCACGCCGATCTCGTCCGCAACGTCGACCTCGTGCGGTGTGGCGGCGGGCCCGATCTCCGACGCCGCGGCCCTCGCGGCCGCCCCGTCCCGATCGAGGATCACGACGCGCGCGCCCTCGGCCGCCAGTCGAGCGGCCGTGGCTCGGCCGATACCTCGCGCCGCGCCGGTTACGATGGCGACCTGTCCGGCCAGGGGCTGCTCCATCGCAGCGGATGCTACTCGGAAGGAGGAACGTGCGAGGTCTCGTCATCAAGCCGCACAGGCTGTCCAGTCCCGGCACGATCGGGGACTACGCGGAGGGGCTCGGGGCCGAGCTCGTGCATCACGTGGCCGGTGAGGCCCCGGCCATCCCCTCGCTCGACGGGTTCGACTTCGTGATGACGATGGGCTCCCCGAACTCGGTCTACGGAGGGCAGGTCCGGCTCTGGATCGGGACGTTGCTCGACCGGTTCCGGGAAGCCGCGGACCGCGGGGTCCCGGTGCTGGGGGTCTGCTTCGGGGCGCAGGCCTTCGCCGAGGCGCTCGGCGGCAAGGTCCGGAAAGCCGATCGGGCGGAGCTCGGCTGGGGGACCGTAGACGTGGTCGCCCCGGGGCCGGTGGCGGAGGGCCCCTGGATGATGTGGCACTCCGACACGTTCTCGCTGCCTGATGGGGCGACGCTTCTCGCGGAGACCGCCTCCGGCCCGCAGGCCTACGCGTACGGGCCGTCGCTCCTCGTGCAGTTCCACCCTGAGGTGAGCCCGGAGCTCCTCCGCGACTGGTGCGACATCGACGACTCGGACTTCGAGCGCTTCGGCGTGAGCCTGGAGGAGGTCACTCGGGAGACCGAGCGGCGAGCGGACGAGGCCCGCAACCGGGCACGCGCGCTGTTCGACAGCTTCATGGCCGGGGTGCCGGCCGCCCGCTGACCGCAGCTTCAACCCTGGCGCGGTGGGCGGATGCCGCGGAACTCCCAGTCGCCGCCGAGGGCGGTGGAGACGACCTCCTCTGATTCGCTCGGCTGCGCGCCAACGTCGCCGCGGATCGGCACCGGCCCGGCAACTATGTGGTTGGTGAGCGTCCCGAGCCCCTCGACCTCCACCGACACGACGTCGCCGGGCTCCACCGGCCTGGAGTTGCCCGGCGTCCCCGACAGGATCACGTCGCCGGGCACCAGCGTGATGTTCCTCGCGAGGTCCGCGACCAGATAGTGCATGTCCCACCGCATCTCGTCCGTGTTGCCGTCCTGCCGGACCTCGCTGTTCACGTGCGTCTGGATCCGCTTGCCGTGGAAGTCCCAGTCGTCGACCAGTCCGGGACCGAGGGGACACAGCGTGTCGGAGCCCTTGACTCGCAGCATCGACCCGGCGTCGGTATCGCGGAAGTCGTGCAGCCCGTAGTCGTTCGCGATCGTGTAGCCGGCGATGTACTCGCCAGCCTCCTCCCGCGACACGTTTCGGCACGTCCGCCCGATCACGATCGCGATCTCCCCCTCGTAGTTCAGGAACCTGCACCGCTCGGGGCGGACGACGGCGCCGCCGTGTCCGTTCAGGGCCGAGATCGGCTTGTGGAAGTACGTCGGCGCCGGCGGGAGCTTCGCCCCGAACTCCTCGACGCGACTCCGGTAGTTCAGGTGGACGCAGATGATCTTCGTCGGCTCGCACGGTGGGAGGTGGACGGCCTCCTCGGCCTTCGCGCGACGGCCGTCGCCGGCGACCAGCTCGTCGCCCTCGCGGACGACGTGTGTCACGGCGCCGTCGAGCAGGATCCGCCGCGTCTCCATGGCCCGGTAGTATGACGCGCGTGGCAGAGCTCCAGGGATTCCTGCCGCCCTTCTCGCCGGAGGGGCGGGCGTCGATCGTCCCCCCGCCGCCGTGGCACTACTCGGGCGACCTGCTCACGATCGAGTACCGAACCGACCCGGCCCGCGTGGGCGAGCTGCTTCCCGACCCGATCGAGCCGGCCGACGAGGACCCGGGCGCCGTGGCGGTGATCTTCGCCGACTGGCAGTCCTGCTCGGACACCTTCGAGGAGCTGCTCGACCCGGTTCGCTCCCAGTACAAGGAGGCCTTCGTCGTGGTGCGCTGCAAGTATCGCGGCGAGACCTACTCGCGTTGCGTCTACATCTGGGTGGACAAGGACTTCGCCCTCGCCCGCGGCTGGCACCAGGGCTACCCGAAGAAGCTCGGCGCGATCCAGATGACCCGGCCGGTGACGGTCGGGAGGGCTGGCCCGCGCCTGGAGCCCGGCGGTCGCTTCGGCGCCACGGTCGCCGTCCACGACCGTCGCATCATCGACGCCCGCTTCACGATCACCCGTCCTTCGGACACTGCGGGCTTCGTAAACGCGCTCCCGATGCTGCACAACAGGCGCCTCCCATCGATCGAGATGGGCGGGAGGCCGTCGATGGACGAGATCGTGACGATGCGCAGTCACGACGTCGAGGTGGGGCCGGCCTGGACGGGCGAAGCCGCGATCGAGCTCTTCGACTCGCCGATCGAGGAGCTTGCGCGCCTGCGACCACAGGAGATGATCGGCGGGTACTGGCGCAGCGTCGGGGCCACCTGGAGCGGCGGAACCCTGCTCGAGGGCTGACGGATCGCTCGCGCGAGCGGATGCGATAGCCTCACGATCCGATGAGGCTCGTGCGCTTCCGATTCGGCGAACGCATCGCAACCGGCTTCGTCGAGGGTGACGTCGTCCACATGCTGCAGGGCACGTTCTTCGAGAACCCGCTGCCCTCTGGCGACGAGATCCCGCTCGACGACGTCCGGCTTCTCGCGCCGATGCTGCCTTCGAAGATCGTCGCGGTCGGGAAGAACTACCCCGCGCACGCGGCCGAGTTCGGGCAGGAGGTGCCGGACGAGCCGCTGCTGTTCCTGAAGCCGTCGACCGCCGTGATCGGGCCCGGCGACCCGATCCCGCTGCTGCCGGTCAGCCGCCGCGTCGACTTCGAGGGCGAGCTCGCGGTTGTGATCGGCCGGATCGCCCGCCGCGTGGAGGCCGAGGACGCCTCGAAGTACATCCTCGGTTACACCTGCGGGAACGACGTGACGCTCCGGGACCTCCAGCGGATGGACGACCAGTGGGCGCGCGCCAAGGGCTTCGACGGCTCCTGCCCGCTCGGCCCCTGGATCGAGACCGAGCTCGACCCGAACGACACGAGGATCGAGACCCGGCTGAACGGCGAGGTCCGCCAGTCCGGACGTACCGCCGACATGGTCTACGGCGTCGCGACGCTCGTCGCCTACATCACGGAGTTCATGACGCTGCTGCCCGGCGACGTGATCATGACCGGCACGCCTGAAGGCGTGGGGAAGCTCTCGCCGGGCGACCGGGTCGAGGTCGCGATCGAGGGCATCGGCACGCTCGCGAACCCGGTGGCGGCCGGATGAGCGTGCGCTGCCGTTTCGCGCCGGCGCCCAGCGGGTCGCTCCACGTCGGCGGTGCCCGCACGGCGCTCTTCAGCTGGCTCTTCGCCCGGCACCACGGCGGCGAGTTCGTGCTGCGGTTCGAGGACACCGACGCCGACCGGGTCGTTTTCGAGGGCGAGGACATCGCGCGCAGCTCGCTCGCCTGGCTCGGCATCGACTGGGACGAGGGAACGGACGTCGGCGGGCCGTTCGGGCCCTACCGGCAGAGCGAGCGGTTTGGGATCTACCGTCAGGCGGCCGATGAGCTGCAGCTCGCCGGCCGGGCGTACCCGTGCTTCTGCACGCCCGGAGAGCTCGACGTGCGGCGGAAGGCAGCGATGTCCCGCGGCGAGCCGCCGGGCTACGACGGCCGCTGCCGGAAGCTGACCGACGAGGAACGGCGTGCGAAGGAGTCGGAAGGCCTTCCGTTCGCTCTTCGCTTCGCCATGCCGGGCCGGGACGTGGCGGTGAGCGACCTGATCCGGGGTGAGGCGCACTTCCCGGCCTCCGACCTCAAAGACTTCGTGATCCTGCGCTCCGACGGCTCGCCCACTTACCTGCTCGCGGCCGCAGTGGACGACATCAAGATGGAGATTACCCACGTGATCAGGGGCGAAGACCTGTTCTCCTCGACGCCCCGGCAGGTGGCGATCTTCGAGGCGCTCGGCGCAGAGCCGCCACAGTACGCGCACCTCCCGCTGATCGTCGGCGCCGACCGCCAGCCGCTCTCGAAGCGGCACGGCTCGGTGGCGGTGGAGTGGTTCCGCGAGCAGGGGTTCCTGCCGGAGGCGATGGTGAACTACCTGGCGCTGCTCGGCTGGTCCTACGACGAGCACACGACGTTCTTCGGCCGCGACGAGCTGATCGAGCGCTTCGACCTCGCTCGCGTCTCGCACAACCCCGCAGCGTTCGACATCCAGAAGCTCGAATGGATGAACGGCCACTACATCCGGGAGCTGCCCGAGGGCGACCTGAGCTTGCGGCTGTTCGAGCTGCTCTCCCGATCGGGGCTGGCGCCTGACCTCGACGTCGTCCGGGCGGCCGTGCCGCTCATCCGGGAGCGTACGAAGCTCCTGCCCGAGGCGATCGAGCTGCTGCGGTTCCTGTTCGTGGACGAGATCGCACCCGACGAGAAGGCGGCGACGCTGATCGCGAGCGCCGGGCCGGAGCCCCTCGGCGCCGCCGCCGAGCGGCTGGCCGAGCTCGGGGAGTGGACGGTAGAGACGGTCACTGCGGCCCTGACCGAGCTTCAGGAGGAGCTCCGGCTCAGCCGCACGAAGGCCTGGCAGCCCGTCCGGGCCGCGGTCACCGGCAGCGACGTGTCGCCCCCGCTTCCCGAGTCGATCGCGCTTCTGGGGCGCGAGCGCACCTTGAAGCGCTTGCGTGCCGCGAAGGGGGTTCCGTAGGTCATCTCGGGGCCCGCCCGGCCGACCTCCATCCCCCGATCGCCCAACTTCCCGGCCCCCGAGGGCGCGGCTAGGATTGCGCAATCTTGCTGTTGCGCGTGCGTGACTTCCGGCTGATCCTCGCCTCGACCGGTCTTTCGGCGCTCGGGGACGAGCTCGCCCTCATCGCGCTCACGATCAAGGTATTCGAGCTCACAGGCTCGGGCTACGCCGTCTCGGGGCTGCTTCTCGCCGGATTGGTCCCTCTGGTGTTGCTCGCGCCGGTCACCGGCCTGCTGGTCGACCGAAGAGAGACGGTGCGGGTCCTCTCGGTGACGACGCTGGTTCAGGCCGGGCTCGCGACCTCCTTGGCCTTCGTCGACAGCTTGCCGGCGATCCTCTCGCTCACGTTCCTCCTGGGGATCGGGTTCGCCGTCGGGCAGCCCGCGCTCTTCACCCTCGTCCCCAGGGTAGTGGGTGAGGAGAACACGACCGAAGCCAACGGATACCTCGAGACAGCGAGGTACGCGGGGGCTATGGCGGGGCCGATCCTCGCCGGTGGGCTGGCCGCGGGACTCGGAACCCGCACGGCCCTGCTGACCGACGCGGGGACCTTCCTGGTGGTGGCCGCCGCGGTGGTCGCGCTGCGCGTTCGCCGGCATCCCGCCGCCCGGAAGTCCGAGGACCGTCGCGGTGAGGCACGCGCCGGCCTGGCTTTCCTCGCGCGCGACCGGCTCCTGCTCCTGTCGGTCGCGGTCATCGCCGCGATGGTCCTGTTCGCCGCCATCGACAACGTGGCCGAGATCTTCTTCGCGCGGGACCCGGAGCTCCTCGATGCCGGGAACTGGGGGTACGGAGCGCTCGCCACGTTCTGGATCGTCGGGATGGCTGTGGGCGCCACGCTGATCGCGGGGCGGCTCCGGGCGTTCAACCTGGTGCCATCCGTGCTCGTGGCGGCAGTCGGGGGAGGAGTCGCGGTCGCGTGCGCGGCTTTGCTCCCGAACATCTGGATCGCCCTCGTGGCCTTCTTCCTCGGAGGGATCGCGAACGGCGTCGAGAACGTCTCGATGCGGAGCCTCATCCACCACCGGGTCCCGGACGACCTCCGCGGGCGCGTGTTCGCGGCCTACTCGGGGTTTGCGACGGCGACGCAGATCGGGGCCACGGCGCTCGGCGGCGTGCTGGTCGGCGTCATAGGGGCCCAGCTCTCGCTCCTGGTGGCCGGCCTCGGCAGCGCCGCGGTCGGCCTCATCGGGATGATCTGGTACTCGGCTCTGGCGTCCGAGGTGCGTATCACGCGACCCGAGCCGTGGGTGTCCGTCTGACTTCACCTTCGATCGGTTGCTGCTTCCCGCGAGCTTCGCACGGGCGTAAGATCGAAGAAGCGGTCCCTCCGCGAAGGAAAGGGGGACGGGATGCCGAAGACGCTCAGCCTGCCGGAGCGCCAGGACGCGCAGGGGACGTGGCATCAGGTCCTGAAGGAGCGCTGCTACTGGTGCGGCTGCTCCTACCTCTACGCCGAGGACGACCGCGACCTCGTGTGGGAGCCCGGTGAGCGCCGGCAGCCCGGCTGCTCCGACGATCTCTGCGAGTGCCACGCCGCGGCCCTCATCGGCGAGCGCCGGGAGTAG
>JBQTIP010000019.1:0-2460 GCA_052388025.1 Actinomycetota bacterium | reverse complement strand
CGGCCATGGGCGACCATCCTAGCCACGGAGTCCCGAAGTGGGGGGATGTTTGACGCGGCCCTCGGCCACGCCTAGGTTCGGAGGCTCACCGTGGCCAAGAGTGAGACGACACTACGTATCGGGCGCGCGCTCGCCTTCGGGCTGGCGATCGTCTTCGCGCTGACGACCCTCGCCACGCCGGCGAGGTCGCTCCCATGGCCGGGCACGAACGGCCAGATCGTGTTTCGGAGCGACCGCACGGGGAACGCCGAGATCTTCGTCATGGCCCCGAGCGGCACCGGCCAGACGAACCTGACCCACACCCCGCCCAGGGTGGACTTCGATCCTGCCTGGTCGCCCGACGGCGCCCGGGTCGCATACGCGCGCCGCGCGAACCCGCAGGCCCGGCCCGAGATCTTCGTCATGAACGCGGACGGGACCGAGCGGTCGCGCCTAACCTCCACGTCGCTCGCCGAGCTCCAGCCAACGTGGTCCCCCGACGGAACCAAGATCGCCTACGTGCGCAGGACGAGCTCGGGCGGCCCGTTCCGCATCTACGTGATGAACGCGGACGGGAGCGAGCAGGAGAAGGTCAGCATCGGCCCTGAGGGCTCGACCGACTCGAGTCCCGCGTGGTCGCCCGACGGAACCAAGATCGCCTTCGCCAGCGACCGCGACGGCGGGTTCCCCCAGATCTACGTGATGAACGCCGACGGGACCGGCCGGACGCGCCTCACGTTCAGCTCCGTGATCGACGGGAACCCGGACTGGTCACCGGACGGCACGCGGATCGCGTTCGAGCGTTGTTGCGACGATGGCAGCTCCGAGATCTACGTGGTGGCGGCCGACGGCACCGGCCAGGCGAACCTGACGGCGAGCACCGCGCAGGAGTTCGATCCGGCCTGGTCGCCCGACGGGACGCGGATCGCGTACGCCGCGTTCCCGGCGGGGGGCGGCAACCGCGACGTCTACGTCATGAACGCCGACGGGACCGGTCAGACGCGGCTCACGACGAACGTCCACTCGGACATGGCCCCCGATTGGCAGCCGCTTCCGACCTGCACCATCACCGGCACCTCGGGGCCCGACCAGCTCGTCGGGACTCCGGGAGATGACGTGATCTGTCCGCTCGGCGGCGCCGACACCGTCAACGCGGGGGAGGGGGCCGATCTCGTGCTGGGCGGCGCCGGCGACGACATCGTCTACGGGGAGGGAGGCAACGACCTCCTGCACGGTGATCGCGGCGACGACGACCTCCTCGGTGGCTTCGGGTTCGACTCCCTGGACGGCGGCTCGGGCGACGACTCTTGCTCGGTCGACGAGGACGGCGGCTTCAGCATCGCGTGCGACCCGTAGCGGTCAGCGCCGGACGAGGTCTCGGAGGGGGACTTCGGACTCCGTCGGGATCCAGTGCCCGATCGCGCCGGTTCCGGCTCCGAGCAACTGCCGCCTGACCGCGCCCAGCCGCTCGATCCACGCCGGGTCGATCTCCATGTCGTCTCTCGGCCGGATCCACCGGTACGTGTAGGCATAGAAGAGCATCTTCCGGGTGATCCTCGAGAGGTTGGGGCTCTTGGAGTGCCACAGTCGCCGGTCGAACACCAACGCGTCTCCGGCCCGGGCGAGTATCGGCTCGGCCTCCGCGGGCGGCGTGAGGCCGTCCTCCTGGGGCAGCAGGACGTCCCAGCGGTGGCTGCCCGGGATGACCAGTGTGTTTCCCCGGCCCGGCTCCGAGAGGTCGCTCAAGACGTAGGCGATCTTCATCGACAGGCGGGGCCGCGGGTGCACCTCGATCTCGAGGTTCTGTCTCCCGCCGTCCTGGTGCCATCCCCGCGAGGGCGGCGGAGGCTCAGGCAGCGGCGGGTGCACGTCGAGATGGCAGTGGTACATGAAGATGTTCCACCCGAGCAGGTCGCAGACGAACGGAAAGGTCGAGGGCCAGTCGAGCAGCTCGAGGAACAGCTCGTCCTCGCCGAGGAAGCCGAGCAGGTGCAGGAAGCCGGGCGAGCCGTCGCCCCGGCGCCGCTCCCAGACGCGGTCCACGGCGTCCACGAGCCGCTCGACCATCTCGGACCCGAGCGCATCCTCGATGAGCACGTACCCGTCGCGCACGAAGGCGTGGCATTGGTCCTCCGTGAGGCCCTCGGTGAGATGGCTCCGCACAGCCATGGCCGGCTCCTCGGTCGCGTGCGTTACAGGCAAGCAGACCGTCGCGCGCCGTCCGGGGTTCCCGAACGCGCCACGACTCCGGGATCTACGTCCGCAGTACCGCGTCGAGGCCCGCGAGCACCCGGTCGGCGATCTCACGGGTCGCGTTCACGCCCATCAGGCCGACGCGCCAGATGGGAGGCGCCGTCGGCCCGAGCCCGCCGCCGACTTCGATGCCGTGCTCGCGGAGCAGCCGGGTCTGGACCTCCTTGCCGTCCACGCCGTCGGGGACCTTAACCGCGGTGAGCTGCGCGAGCTGGCGGTCCGGGTCGG
>JBQTIP010000018.1:0-1988 GCA_052388025.1 Actinomycetota bacterium | reverse complement strand
GGCCCGAGAGGGGCTCGAGGGAGCGATCTCCGTCGTGGGGCCGAGCGACGACGTGCTGGCGCGGACGGCTGAGATCGTGCCGGCCATCGCCGGCCGGGTCCGGAAGGTTCCCCCGGGCGTGGAGGTGGGTCGCTTCCACCCGGCGGTCCGGCGGGAGGCGCTGGAGGCCGTGTCCGAGCTGCTCGCGGCCGATCCCGAGACCTCGCGGGGACGCCCGAGGTCGCTCGACGCGCAGGTCGAGGCCGGACTCCTTCAGCGAGACGGCGAAGCCTTGGAAGCCCTGGCCCATCGTTACGACCAGACGGTTCCCGACCCGGAGGCCGCGATGCGGCTCCAGGCCCTCGCATCGTACGAGGGCCCGCTGGTCGGATACTTCGGGAAGCTCATCGTGCAGAAAGGCGTCGAAAAGCTGCTCGAATCTCTGGCCCTGATCGGTCCGGACGTGAAGGGACTGGTGGTCGGGTTCGGCCTGTTCCGAGAGTGGCTGGAGGCGCTCGTCACCGCCCTGGACCGGGGGGATGCCGGCGCGACCGCGTGGCTGGCCGGATCATCCGGGATGCGGCTGGAGCTGGACCGCCAGGTCGCGTCGCTCGCCGGCCTCCGCGACCAGGTGACGTTCACCGGGAAGCTGGACCACCGCTACGCGCCGGGAGCGCTCGCCGCGCTGGACGTCCTGGTGGTCCCTTCGACCTTGCCGGAATCGTTCGGGATGGTGGTGGCCGAGGGGGCGGCGGCCGGGGCGCTGCCGCTGGTGGCCCGGCACTCGGGACTGGCCGAGGCCGCCGGCGCCCTCGAGGCGGCGGTGGGGCGCCCGGGCCTGTTCACGTTCGAGCCCGGCGACGGCGCGACCCGCCGTCTCACTGCCGGAATCGAGCGAATCCTCGGGCTGCCCGCGGAAGAACGGGCCGAGCTCAGGGCCGCGGTGAGCGGGTTCGTGGCCTTGGAGTGGACATGGGAGCGGACTGCGGATCGGCTGCTGGAGGCCGCTCGGCGACCCTGAGCTAGTCTGGTAGGGACTACTGACTAGTCTGGATTGGACTACCGGCCGAAAGCCGCCCCTGTCTACTCCAGCAGCCGTTTGCCCACGATGCTCATGTGGCAGTGACGCCCGGATCCCCCACTGGGTCAGGCCTGGCGTCAGCTGCCGGCAAACCGCTCGGCTCGCGGACGAAGAACCCCGACGTCGCCGCCTCGAAGCTGTGGCACTGGTCGGTCTCGTACACCCGCGCTGGCCCGTCGATGTACGCGGTGAGCGTGTACGTGCCGTCGTCAGCCGGCGGCGCGACCGGATCCGCGACCGCCGGCACCGCTGCGGCCTGCACAACGAGGCTCGAGATGTCGCCGACCGAGGATCAGCGTCCAGTCGAGGCACTCATGCCTCACCGTTCGTGCCCACCGCTCGGCAAGGCGTTGGCCTTCGGCGCCGTGACCGGGGTCTGAAGTTCTCCCTTCCCAAGCGGAGGATCAGGTCCCGGACCTCCGGATCGAGCGACGGCCTCCGGGACCGAGCGTGAGACGCGTGGGTCCACTTCCTTCTGACCAGCTCGCGGTGCCAGCGGAGGAGCGTCTGTGGCGTTACGAAGAACGATGTCCAGCGATCTCGAGGCAGGATTCGGCTCGCGGCGGCGAGCAACACGCGGTCCCTCCGGCGAAGACGCGGCCGACCCACCTTGCGTCCAAGTGTCGCCTTCAGCTGGTGACGAAGCACGAGAATCTCGATGTCCTTCGCCTGCTCGCCCCAACCGGAAGAAGCAAGACGAAGTACCCCACGCAAGATGACGTACAAGAGCGAGGTCAGCACGGGGCTGAATGCTATGTCCTGAGCTCGCCAGGGCCGATCGCAGAATTTGTGCACCCTTTCGAGGCTGTTGCAGAAACCCCGCTGATGTCATCGAAGCCGGCCTTCGGAGAGAGGAGAATCGGGCACGTAGTTCTCTCTCCGGAGGAGATCCCGTGGCCTTCAACTTCGTCCAGTGCGACCGAGACCA
>JBQTIP010000017.1:0-20928 GCA_052388025.1 Actinomycetota bacterium | reverse complement strand
GGGCCGAAGTGGAGGTCCACGCCCGCGGTCTACGGGCCACTGTTTACTGGTCTGTCGGCAGCGCTTACGCGGTTCGTGGGAAGCGTCGGCGGGCTGATCGTCGCGTTCCGGCTGATCGCGGCCGCGGCGAGCCTCGCCACCATGGCCCTAGTGGCGCGCGTGGCGAAGCGGGCGCGACCAGAGCGGGCGGCATTCGCGGTCGCGATCGTCGGGCTGAACCCGGTGGTGCTGTTCCAGTCGGTCGGAAGCGGGCACAACGACCTGCTGGTGGCGCTGGCTGTCACGGGAGGGCTCGCGCTGCTCGGAGCCGGGCGGGATCTGCTCGCCACAGCCGTTCTCACCCTCGGGATGCTCGTGAAGGCCTCCGCCGGCGTCCCGCTGCTCCTTTCGATCGTCGCAGCGGTGGCGAGGCGGAAGCCAGGGGAGCGACTTCGCGCGTTCGTCTCCCAGGCGGCGATCGCCGGCTTCCTCGTCCTTGCGTTCGCAGCGCCGTTCTTCCAGACGAAGGACCCGAGCCTGGGGATGGTGGAGCTCGCGGGACACGAGGGGTGGCTCGCTCCGTCGCGGCTCTTCCGCCGGATCGCCGAGGGGTTCGCCGCCCTGCTCGGCGACGCGACGCCCGAGGGGAGCCCCGCCGGGGTGATCGTTCGGATCGTGTTCCCGGTGATCCTGGTTGCGGGGCTGTTCGTGATCGCGCGGGAGCTGGTGCGGCGGGCGCCCGGCCTCTCGCCGCTTTCGCAGGGCGCCGGGTGGGGTTGGGCGCTGCTCCTCCTGATGCTCCTGGGGCCGGTCCTGCTCCCCTGGTACGTGACGTGGGTCCTGCCGCTCGCGTGGCTACTGCCCCGCGTGCCCCGGGTCGCCACCCTGGGTGTGTCGGTGGCGCTCACGATCTCGCAGTTCGCCACCGAGCCGGGACGGTTCTCGAGCACGTACGGCCCGAACCTCCTCTTCGGCCACTACGTGGTGACGCCGGCCGTCGTCGTCCTACTAGTCTGGCTCATACTAGATCTCAGGCGCAGGATCCGGAACGGAGTCCCGCTTGAGGAGGAACGCGAGCAGGCAGCCGCCGGCGCCGATCAGCGCTGACACGAGGGTCGGCCCCCAGGATCCGCCGAGGGGCACGCCGAGGCGTTCGAGGGCGATGGCGACGACGATCAGCCCAGCCGCGCCGAACGCCGGCGCGAGCGCCGCACCGGCCAAGCCGCTCCCGACGGCCGCGCGCGACCATCCGTACCCGAGCGCGGTGAGCAACCCGAACGAGGCGAGGGTCGCCGCCGCGATGCCCGCGCCGGACGAGGGCCTCAAGGGGTTGACCGGGGGATCGGCCGGCGGGAGGTCGGCGTCGACGAGGAACACGCCGCGAGCGAACTCGGTCGCGGTTCCCCGCAGCGCTGCGGCATCCGGCCGGTCGAACGCCTCGAGCACGAACGCGACCGGTGGGGGACCACCCTCGGCGGCGTTGGTGATGTCCCGCATGTACAGGCGGGAGAGGGCGTCGCGCTGCGGGTCTCCGACCAGCGTGGGGTGCCCCGCTCGATAGCTCTCGAGCGTCCCGACGTAGACGAAGGCGTCCCGGATGCGATCAGGCGGAAGGGCGGCGCGGATCACGTTCGCCGCGCGGGTGGCCAGGAACGTCACGGAGTCGTCGTCGTCGTTCACGATGAAGATGAGCGGCGTGCCGGGGTCTGCGGCGGCCGCGAAGCGACCCGCCTCGGTCACGGCCGCGACCTCCTCAGGGGAGATGAACGGCTCCTGGCGGCTCCAGGTGATCGCCGCGCCGAGGAGCATGGCTATGAACAGCGTGCCGGTCGCGAGCGCCGCGAGCAGGCGTCGTGGGTGGAGCGCTCTCCACAGTCGCCCGAGGCCCAGCGCGGCGAGGATGGGGATCACGTAGCCGAAGGCCACGAAGCGATCGGGCGGCGCCCATCCCGTCGCGAGGGCGGCGACGACGCCCGCGACCAGCACGATGGCCCATGCGCGCAGGAGCCGGCCCACCGCGCCTTCGGCGGGCCGCAGCCCGGCGACCGCCAGCGGGATCGAGGCCCACTGCACGTACCGGGTCCAGTGCCGCAGGATCCGGTCGAGGTACGCGCTCCGAAGGTCGCCGGCGAGCCCGGCCCGCCTGAGGAACGCGTCCTTCGAGGTGTCGACGTCGAGGGGAGCCGGACCGGCCAGCAGGGCGAGAAGACCGGCGCCGAGGAGCGCGCCGCCGCCCCCCGCCGCCGATGCGATGCGCCCCACCTCACCATCCGCAAGGGCCAGGCCGGAGGCTCGCTCCGCTCGGAACGCGAGGACCGCGGTGAGCGCCAGGATCGCCAGTCCCAGCAGGAAGAACAGAGGGTGGGCCAGCCCCGCGGCGGCGAGCAGGGCTGCCGCCGCGGTCGTCGCGCGCTTCGTCGCCATCGCGAGGAGCGCCGCGGCCGCGAGGAACAGCGCCGCGAACGCGAGGTTCGCCAGGTACCCGGCGGCGAGGTGAACGGCGAAGGTCCCGGCGAGCACCCCGGAGAGGATCCAGACGGCGCGGCCGCGGCGATCGGAGCCGGTGCCGGCCTTCGTCAGCGCGGCCGCGCCGAGCCCGACGCAGGTTCCCAAGGCGCACTCCAGCCCGGCGAGGACCGCCGCCGAAGAGATGTGGAGCGTTCCGGCGAGCGTGAGCGCGAGCGCGGGCAGCCCGGGCCGGCGCCCCACGGCGGACAGCCCATCGAGGGCGGCGAGTCGTACCCACCAGAGATACACGGGCCCGTCGGGTCCCAATGGGAAGCCGAAGTCCCGCACCACGAACGGCGCGAGGAAGAACGCGAGAAGAGCCGTGGCCAGGGCCCCAACCGCGAGCAAGTCTGCGCGGCGGCCGCGCTCGCCGGCGGTCCGCGACCCCGCTGCCCCCACGATACTCGTCCCCATCGCCCCAGTTCATACACCACCAGCCGCGACTAGAATCCCGGCCCCATGCTCGATCCCGAACTCATCCGGGACGTGCTCGCCGCCGCGTCGTCGCGGGGAGGTTCGTTCGTGGAGCTGTTCGTGGAGGAGCGCTCCTCGGTGCAGATCCGTCTCGACGACGGAAAGATCGAGGAGCTCACCACCGGACTTGACCGCGGCGCCGGCGTGCGCGTTGGGCAGGGAACCTCCTACGGGTACGCGTTCTCCAACCGGCTCGATCGCGAGGCGCTTCTCGAGGTCGCCGCGGCCGCGGCCGCGGCGGTGACCGACGGATCCCCGGTCGCCGCCGCGGATCTTCGAAGGCTCGACCGACCGGTCACGCACGGAGCGGAGCGGCCCGCGGGGAGCGTCCCCGCGGCCGACAAGGTCGGCTGGCTCCGGGAGCTGGACGAGGCGGCGCGGTCGTTCAGCCCGGAGGTGCGGCAGGTTGTGGGCGTCTACGGCGACTCCTTGCAGCGCGTCCTGATCGCGACCTCCGACGGCCGGTGGGTAAGGGAGGAGCGCCCGCGCATCCGGCTGGTCGCGCAGGTCGTGGCGGCCCGTGGCGACATCATCCAGACGGGGTTCGAGGGACCGGCGGGCCTCGCCGGCGCCGAGTTCGTGGACGCGCATCCACCGCGCAACACAGCGGAGAAGGCCGCGCGAATGGCAGTGACTATGCTCGACTCCGTCCCCGCGCCTGCGGGAGAGATGCCCGTGGTGCTCGGGCCGGGAACCGGCGGCGTGCTCTTCCACGAAGCGTGCGGCCACGGGCTCGAGGCCGATCTCATCAGCAAGGAGGCGTCGATCTACCGCGGGCGGGTAGGCGACGCGCTTGCGTCGCCGCTCGTGACCGGCGTCGACGACGCGACCGTGCCGAACGCGTGGGGTTCATTCTCCTTCGACGACGAGGGCGCGCCGGCGCAGTGCACGGTGCTCTTCGAGGGCGGGCTGCTCCGCGGGTACCTGTACGACCGCCTGCGGGCGGAGGAGGACGGCGTGCCGTCTTCGGGGAACGGCCGCCGGCAGTCCTACGCGCACCCGCCCATCCCGCGCATGACCAACTCCTACATCCTTGCGGGCGAGTCGAAGCCCGAGGACGTCGTCCAGGACACGGCGAGCGGCGTTTACGTCAGCGCGATCGGCGGGGGGCAGGTGAACCCCGCCACCGGGGATTTTGTGTTCGGGGTCTCCGAGGGGTACCTCATCGAGAACGGCGAGATCAAAAGGCCGGTCCGCGGCGCGAACCTTGTCGGCCGCGGCATCGACATCCTCACGGCCATCGACGCTGTCGCCGACGACTTCGAGACCCGCGAGGGCATCTGCGGCAAGGACGGACAGGGGGTGCCGGTGGGCAACGGCTCGCCCACGCTTCGCATCACGCGAATGACGGTGGGGGGCACCGGTGCCACCGGTGCCACCGGCGCCACCGGTGCCTGACCTCGCGGAGCTGTGCCGCCTGGCCGTCGAGGCGGCATCGGGCGACGAATCGGTCGAGGCCTACGCCGAGGAGTCGCGCCGGACCGAGGTCCGGGCTCGCGGAGGAGAGATCGAGGGGCTGACGTTCGCCGAGTCGCGCGGGGTCGGCGTTCGGGTGATCTCGGGGGGGCGGCTCGGGTACGCGTACGCCGCCGATCCCTCCGCGGGCGAGGTCGGCGAGGCCGTGGCCGGGGCACGCGAGAACGCCGGGTTCGCAACGCCGGACGAGTTCAACGCCCTCCCCGCCGGCGAAGCCGTCAAGGCGATGCCGGAGCTGTTCCGGGAGAGGCAGGCCGGGGTGCCTACCGAGCGGAAGGTGTCGCTGGCGCTCGACCTTGAGCGCGTGGCGATCACGACCGACCCCCGCGTGAGAAAGGTGGTGGGGGCGGAGTACGGCGACACGGTGTCCCGGATCGCGCTCGCGTCGACGGCGGGCGTGGATGCGGAGTATTCACGTACCGATTGCTGGTGTGGCGTGTACGCCCTGGCCGAGGAGGGCGACGAGACGCAAACCGGCTTCTCCTATCGGCTCGCGCGAGAACTGGGCGAGCTCGAGTCGGCGGACGTCGCCGCCGAGTCTGCGACGCGGGCGTCCCGCATGCTCGGCGCTGTGAAGCCCCCCACCGTGAAGGTGCCCGTCGTGCTCGACCCGTTCGCCGGGTCCTCGTTCATGGGCGTGCTGTCCGGCGCGCTCTCCGCGGAGGCGGTCCAGAAGGGCCGCTCGCTGTTCGCATCGCTGGTGGGAAGGCAGGTCGGCTCGGACGTGTTCACACTGGTCGACGACGGGCGGCTCCTCGCGGGGCCGGGCGCGTCGCCCTTCGACGACGAAGGGGTGCGTACGGAGCGGACCGAGCTGATCTCGGGCGGGAGGCTGATGGGGTTCCTCCACAACACGTACACGGCGCGGCGGGGTGGGACGGCGTCGACCGGCAACGCGCGGCGCGGCGGCTACCGCTCCGTGCCCGGCGTCGGGACCACGAACCTCTATGTGGAACCGGGCCGAGCGCCACCGGCGGACATCTTGTCGCAGGCGGAGGGCGGGGTGCTGATCCAGGAGGTGAGCGGGGTGCACTCCGGCGCGAACCCGATCAGCGGCCAGTTCTCGGTCGGCGCGACGGGGCTCCGGATCACCGGAGGCGAGATAGGGGAGCCGCTGCGCGAGATGACGATCGCGAGCACGGTGCCCGAGATGCTCACGGCGGTCGCGGCCGTGGGAAACGACCTCCGCTTCTTCACATCCGTCGGCGTCCCGACGATCCTCATAGGCGAGATGACGATCGCGGGGGTCTGAGATGGGAGACGTCAGGATCGTCCGGGCGGGCCCCGAGCGGATCGACGACCTCGAGGCTCTGTGGCGTGCGCTGCACAAGCATCATCGGGCGGTCGGCCCGGAGATCCCGGGGGCGCCGTGGCGGGATGGCGACGACGCCTGGAGACGGCGTCGGGCCAACTACGCGGAATGGCTTCGCGACCCGGCCGCGTTCGCCCTGATCGCCGAGGACGGGGAGCGTCCCGTGGCCTACGCCCTGGTGAGCCCGCACGCCCCCGGCGACGACACGAACGTGACCGGGGAACGCTTCGCGGAGTTGAAGACGCTCTCGGTCGAGCCGGGCTACCGGAACGTCGGCCTCGGGAAGCGGATGATGCAGCGCGTCTATCAGGAGCTCCGCGCGCTCGGCGTCCGGGAGATGGTTATCGGAGTGATCGTGGGGAACGAGGGTGCGATGCGCTTCTACGAGCGGGAGGGCTTCCGGCCCTGGGTAGTGTTGAATCTCGGCACTATCCCCGAGCCCGATTGAGGATCCTCGCGCCCGGACCCCATGCTACGGGCAGTTGCTCGTGGTCTCGCCGGCGATGCAGTCGTCCGTGCCGGGGCCGCCGTCCAGATCGTCCGTGCCCGGCCCGCCGTTCAACGTGTCGTTTCCGCCGTCGCCCTCGAGGTGGTCGTTCCCAGCGTTGCCGCGCAGGACATCCTGACCCTGCCCACCGTGGGCTTCGTCGTCGCCGGCGTTCCCGACGAACGTATCGTTGCCGGCGCCGCCGTTGATCTCGTCACGTCCCCCGCCGCCGCAGATCAGGTCGTTTCCACCGAGCCCGTTGATGTGGTCCTCGCCGCCCAGCCCCGCGATGACGCCGCGACCGGCGGTCCCGTTCAGGACGTCCTCGCCCGAAGTGCCCGTGATCGTGGCCTGTTCGCCCTGACAGGTGGTGGACGCCTGTGCCACCAGCGATCCGGTCAGGCTTCCGATAGCTGTGGCGGCGACGACGACCAGCGCCGCAGAAAGCCGCCTCCAGTTGGTGATGATGGTTGCCATTGCAACCTCCTCTCGTGTCCCCCGTACCCTGGCAGCGGCGGCGTTATGTGAGGGCAGAGGGACACTCAAGAGGAGGTTAAGGATGGCGCCCGAGCGGCCGGCCGGGGCTCGTCGCCCGGCCGCCCGCCCGACACTCCTAGCTCACTCGCTCGATCACGATCTCCAAGACAGGGTCGGTCCATCCGTGGACCCCGGGGAGCAGGTCCGAGCCGCCCTGGATCCCAGGGTGGTGGAGCACCTTGCCGCCTTCCGCGAGCGCGGGGTTGGTCGTCCCCGTGCCGGCCTCGCCCGACGAAACTCCGATCAGGCTCTGGCACGGTGGGACGATGTCCGCGAAGTCCTCGGTGTTGATCTCGGTCCCGGCGTCGTAGCCGGCCGTCTGAAGGCTCACGCTGTCGCCGACCCCTCTGGGAAGGCGCACGCGGTTCGCGCCGCTGAACCCGTCGTTCGTGCAGATGAGCATGGCCACGAACGACAGGAACCTCGCGTTCCCGCCCGCCGTGACCGTGAAGACGACCGAGTCCGGGAACATCGCCGAGCCGGGCGTCCCGGCGGGGACGATCGGCCCCGCGCCCGCCTGCACGGCGTCGAACACGCCGGGCTTCCCTGCCAGCAGGGCGAGAAGCGGCGCGTTGTTCCCGTTCTCGGCGATCTCCTGGACTTCGAAGCTCGCCGGCCTACCGACCTCGAACAGCGACAGCGCCCGGCTGTGAGTCACGACCACCGGCGGTGTGAACGGCTGCGCCGAGGTGAGATCGGTGATCGTCACCTCGTAGGTTCGCGGATGGGCGGCGCCGGCCGGTGCCGCGAGGCCGAGCGCCAGCAGCGCGGCCACGATCACGACCGACCACACCGCGCGCTTGCCTTGTTTCATGGGCCACCTCCTCTTGGGGAACCCGGGACGGTGACCTCCACCGTCGGTGGACGACCCTAGAGTGGCGGCCTTGCCAAACCCTTTCGACGCGATGAACGAAGTCTCAACGTTCGGGCGGACGTGAATCTGTCCTCGGCTACTTCGCTCGGGCGGCCGGCTCCGGCACGAGCACCGCGAAGCGGGAGCCGCTCGCCGGACGGCTCTCCGCTTCGATCCGGCCGCCGAGCGCCTCCACTATGCGCTTGGCGAGGGCGAGGCCGAGGCCGGCCCCGCCGCCTGACCTCGCCGGGTCGGCCCGCCAGAACGGGTCGAACACCCGCTCGAGGTCCTCGGGCGCGATGCCCTCGCCGGTATCCTCAACGGCCAGCTCGAGGCCGGCTGGCACGCGGTGCGCATCGACGCGGACGGCGCCCTCGGCCGGCGTGTGCCGCACGGCGTTCTGCAACAGGTTCTGGAGTACGCGAACGAGTCGGGGGGAGCACTCGGCGTCCTCGATGCCATTCAGGTTCGCTTGCAGCGTCAGGCCCTTCGCCTCCGCCAGTGGCTCCACCGCCGCGACGGCCGAGCGCACGACGTCGTCGAGGCGCGCCCGTCGGGTCTCTTGCTCGATGGCGCCCGAGTCGAGCTGCGCGAGCTCGAACAGGTCGTCCACGAGCGTGACGAGCGCGTTCACGGAGCGGCGCATCTCGATCGCGTACCGCCTGAGGCTCGGGAGGTCCTCCACAACCCCCTCGTCGATCGCCTCCACCATCGCGCGAAGGCCGGCGAGCGGCGTCCGGAGGTCGTGCGACACGGTCGTGATGAGGTCCCGGCGCACGGCTTCGATCTCCCGCTCGCGGGCCTGGGCCTCCTGGAGCCGCGCGGCCATCTCGTCGAGCGTTCGGGCGAGCGTGTCCAGCTCCGCGCCCGCGTCGATGCCGCCGACCCGAGCGTCGAGGTCGCCCCCGCCGAGCGCTCGAGCCGTCTGCGCCAGCCTGTCCACGGCCTCAGACGATGCGCGAGCAAGGACCAGTGCCGCTCCGGCCCCGGCGCCGATCGCATAGAGCAGGAGAACGCCGACCAGCGTGGCGTCGTGGTCGTCGACGAACATCAGCTGCGCCAGCACGAACAGGTTCGCGAGGCCGGCGACCGCGGCGACGGTCGCGATGGCAACGAAGCGGAGCCGCAGCGAGGCCCGGGCCAACAGCGGCCGGGCGACCGCCATGGAGAGCACCGTCACGCCGACGGCCGGGACGAGATAGGCGGCGAGGTGAGCGAGATCGGCCCGGCCCATCCCGGTGGCGGCGCCCGCCGCAAGCGTGCCGATCGCGCCCGCCCCGGCCACGAGGGCGACGAGCGCGAGCGCGCGCCAACCCTTCATGGCTCGAACCGATAGCCGACGCCCCAGACCGTCACGAGCCGTTGCGGGTCCGAGGGGTCGTGCTCGATCTTCTCGCGAAGACGCCGGATGTGAACGGTGACGGTCGCGGTGTCGCCGTCCCACGCGAAGTCCCAAACCTCCTCGAGGAGCTGGGATCGGGTGAGGGTGATCCCCGGTCGCGAGGCCAGATAGGAGAGCAGGTCGAACTCCTTGCGGGTGAGCTTCACAGGCAGTCCGGCGCGCCGGACCTCGCGGCGCCCGCCGTCGATCTCGAGGTCTCCGTACGCGAGAAGCCCGCCCATCGGCGGCGCGGAGCCATTCGTCCCCGTGCGCCGGAGGACCGCTCGAACCCGCGCGATCACCTCTCGGGGAGAGAACGGCTTCGTGACGTAGTCGTCGGCCCCCAGCTCGAGCCCGACGACGCGATCGGTCTCCTCACCTTTCGCGGTGAGCATGATGACCGCGGTCGACCTGCTCGCGCGCATCCGGCGGAACACCTCGATGCCCTCGATCCGGGGAAGCATCAGATCGAGCAGCACGAGGTCGGGCTTTCCCTGCTCGAAGGCGACGAGGGCGGCCTCCCCATCTTCAGCCGTGTCCACGGCGAAGCCTTCCTTGGCCAGGTACCGGGCCAGAACCTCTCGAACCATGGGCTCGTCGTCGACGACGAGCACGCGCGCTTCCGCCATCGCACCCATTGTGAACCGTCGATGTTTCCGATTCATTACCGGGGTCCGCCTCGCCGATCCTTCGCGCGCGTTTAGCGGGTCGATACGAGTTCGAAAGGGTTCCGTAACGTCCGTGCAGGTACGGTGGACGCACCCAAGGAGAACGATGAAGAAGATCCGATCGATGATCGCGCGGCACCCGGGCCGGGCCGGCCTCCTGGGCGTCGCTGCCGTGGGCGCGATCGCGTTCGGCATCTACTGGTTCGGCCCGCAGTACCTGTTCATCGACCGCGCAGTCGACGAGGCGCTCCCCACGGAGCCGGTCGCGTCCGGGACGCCCGTCGCCGAGGGCGGGGGGACGTCGGCGGCCACCGACGCGACTCCCGAGGCCTCGGCGGAGCCGGTCGTGCTCGCCGAGGGCGAGTTCCGGAGCCTCGAGCACGGCGCCTCCGGGCGCGCGCTGATCCTCGAGCTGCCCGACGGCTCGCTGGTCCTGCGCTTCGAGGACCTCAACGTCTCGAACGGTCCTGACCTGAAGGTCTACCTCTCGGCCGCGCCGTCTTCGTCCGACGGGAGCGCCTTCGACGACGACTACGTGGAGCTCGGAGCCCTGAAGGGCAACATCGGGAACCAGAACTACGCGATCCCCGCGGGGGTGGACCTCTCCCGGTACCGAAGCGCCGTGGTCTGGTGCAAGCGGTTCAGCGTGGGCTTCGCCGTGGCGCCGGTGGAAGTCCCCGCCGGCTGAGCGGCTAGGACGCGGGCCTGACGCCGGCGGAGATGAGGCCGAGGACTAGCGCGGAAGCCGCGAGCCGGTAGGCGAGGAACGCGCCGAAGTCCCTGCGCCGCAGGTAGGCGAGCAGGAAGGCGATCACCGCGAAGCCGCTCGCGGCCGAGGCCACCGTCCCCCAGAGGAACGGGGCGCCGAGGCCCGGCGCGATATCGTCCGCCAGCACGTCCAGCCCCTTGAACACGCCGGCCCCCGCGATTATCGGAAGCGAGAGAAGGAAGGAGAACCGGGCGGCCGACTCTCGGTCGAGGCCGATCGCTCGCGCGACCGTTATCGTCACGCCCGAGCGCGAGATGCCCGGCTGGAGCGCCGTCGCCTGCGCGATGCCCAGGACAAGGCCGCCTCCGACCGAGAGGTCCTCCATCGTGCGCCAGCTCCTCGCCCGCTTGTCCACGACGTAGAGGACGATCCCGAAGACGGCGAGCATCACCGCGATGAGCCACGGCTGCCCGAGCTTGTCCTCGATCACGTCCTCGAGGGTCGCGCCCACAACCGCGCCGGGGATCGTGCCGACGACGAGGGCCCACGCGAGACGCTCGTCCAGCGTGGCGATCGAGCGGCCCCGGATCGAACGGACCCACGCCGCCAGGTAGCGCCACACGTCACGACGGAAGTACACGAGCGCCCCGAGCAACGTCCCCATGTGGAGCGCGACGTCGAAGGTCTTGTTCAGTGCGGGATCGTTCAGGATCGGCCAGTCGAACAGCCACGGCACCAGGATGAGGTGCCCGGAGCTGGAGATCGGCGCGAACTCCGTCACGCCCTGGGTGATCCCGAGCACGATCGCCTGCAGGATGCTCAGTCTCGGCCGCTCCTTCCGCGGGCAACGCGGCCCATGCTACCCGCCGACCACCTCCTCTCCCCCCACGATCGCGACCGAGAGGTCGGCGAACGCCTTCGCGTAGGCAAGCCGCTCCGCCTGGTCGGGGCTGACTAGCACTAGCAGGACGAGGGAGGATCCGCCCCCCGACCCCGTCGCCCCGACAAGCGTCGCTCCGCCGCCGCCGGCCTCGGCGGCGCCCAGCACCATCAACACCTCCAGCGCGGTCGCGACGGTCTCGGTGTACGGGCGGGGACCCCCGAAGGTCGCGAGGACGTCGACGAGGTCGCCTGGCCGAACCGACCCCGCCGGCACCGTTGCCTGGACCGCGAAGGCGCGGAGTCCGGGAGGGACGAGCGCGGCGACCGGTCCGGAGTCGGCCGACCCCAGGCGGGTAGCGGTGATGGGCTCGTCGCGGACCACATCCGAGACAAGCGTTCGTCCCTCCGCCTGCTCGATCTCTCGCAGCGCTCCCGGCGGCGCGAACGCCGACGGCACGGTCTCGACGCGAACCATGGAGGACGTGAGCTGTGTTCCGCGTTCGAGGTCGGAGGCCGCCACCACGATGGAGATCGGCGAGCCGGCCACGGGGCGGAGCGCCTCCAGCCTGGCAGCGTATCCGCGAACCAGCGCGAACGCGGTCAGTCCGCTCACCACGCCCAGCGCCAACAGCAGCTTCGAGACGCGGGACCACTTCCGACGCACGGGCACGCTCCTCCACAACCTGCGGAGGAGGCGCGTCGACCCTAGCCGGTGCCCGCGCGCTTCGCTGTGAGCTTCGTCACACCGAGCGGGGTTTGTCCGGCGCGAGCGGAAGCGTCCGCAGCCGGAAGTCCTCGAGGGCGTCGCCGCCCACGATCATGCGAACCGCCTCACGCACGCGCTCCCCAAGCTGCTCGGGATCCCCAGTCGTCTTGAAGCGAAGCTCGATCGAAACCAGAACCACGTCTCCCATGACGGCATGATAGGCGGGGTGGCGGATGATCCCTGGACGGGAGGGCTCAGACCTCGAAGCGGGCGCCGGTGAGCGCCGTTGCGCAGACGCAATCCCGCTTCTCCGGGAGCGCCGGGATGACGCCGAACAACAGGTCCCGAAGCTTGGCGTTGTTCTCGGTGAACACTCGGATCACCTCCTCGTGCGTGACCGGCGGGACGTCGCCCACGCCCACGTCGTAGTCGGTCACGAGCGAGATGGTGGCGAAGCAGAGCTCGAGCTCTCGTGCCAACACCGCCTCGGGGTACTGCGTCATGCTTATGACCTCCCAGCCCTGGGCCGAGAACCACGCCGACTCGGAGCGGGTGGAGAAGCGCGGTCCTTCGATCACCACGACCGTGCCGCGCTCGTGGATCGTGATGCCGAGCTCCCGGCCCTTGGCGATGGTCACGTCCCGGACCGTGGGGCAGTAGGGGTCCGCGAACGAGATGTGCGTGGTGACGGGCCCGTCGTAGAACGTGTGCGGCCGGCTTCGCGTGCGGTCCACGATCTGGTCGCATACGACGAAGTGCCCCGGCTCGACGTGGGGCTGGAGCGAGCCGACTGCGGCCGGCCCCAGGACCCGGGTCACACCGAGCTCCTTCAATGCCCACAGGTTGGCTCGGTAGGGGATCCTGTGGGGCGGGTGCTCGTGCTTGGTCCCGTGGCGCGGCAGGAACGCCACTCGTCGACCCTCAACCTCACCGAGGACGAGCGACGAAGAGGGCTTGCCGAACGGCGTGTCGACCTCGATCTCCCTGGTTCCTTCGAGGAACGAGTAGAACCCCGACCCGCCGATGATGCCGATCTCCGCGGTGCTCAGGCCGACTTCTCCTTCGCCGCCCCGTCCTTGATCCCTTCGCTCTTGGACTCGGCGCCCTTCGATTCGGACTTAGACTCGGAGCTCGATGACTCCGACGCACCCGCCTTTGACTTCTTCGCCCGGCTGTCCGTCGAATAGAACCCGGAGCCCTTGAACAGGATCCCGGCGGGGTGGAACACCTTGCGCAGGCGCCCGCCGCAGGCCCCGCAGATGGACAGCGACTCTTCGGCGAGCCGCTGGAACACCTCGATGTGCTGCCCGCACTCCGTGCACGCGTACTCGTACGTCGGCATGTCGAAGGAAGTGTAGCCGAGGGCAGTTCGCGCACCGCCTGCTTCGCCGACTAGAGCAGCCGGCCCTCGAAGGGTAGACTGCCGTTCCCTCCCTCAAGGGGCGCGCGATGAAGGTGAAGAAGGCGGTCATCCCCGCAGCCGGTCTCGGCACCCGTTTCCTCCCCGCCACCAAGGCGCAGCCGAAGGAGATGCTGCCGGTGGTCGACAAGCCGGCCATCCAGTACGTCGTCGAGGAAGCGGTGCGCGCGGGCCTCGCCGACATCCTGATCATCACCGGCCGCGGCAAGCGATCGATCGAGAACCACTTCGACCGCTCCTTCGAGCTCGAGTACTACCTCGAGAGCAAGGGAAAGTTCGAGGAGCTGAAGGAGGTCCGCGAGATCACGGAGATGGCGACGATCCACTACATCCGCCAGCGCGATCCGCTCGGGCTGGGACACGCGGTCGCGGTGGCCGAGCCGCACGTAGGCGGCGAGCCGTTCGCGGTGCTCCTCGGTGACGACCTGATGGCCGAGAGCAGCACGCTGCTCGTGGACATGCTCAAGGTTCACGAGCGGTACGGCCGGAGCGTGATCGCGGCGTTGGAGGTCTCCCGCGAAGAGATCAGCCTCTACGGCTCGATCGAGCCGGAGTTCGTCGAGGACAACCTCGCCCGCGTCGTGTCGGTGATCGAGAAGCCGTCCGCCGACGAGGCGCCCTCGAACCTCGCGGCGATCGGCCGCTACATCCTCACGCCGGAGATCTTCGACGCCCTGCGCGAGACCCAGCCCGGCGTGGGCGGAGAGGTACAGCTCACCGACGCGATCAACCTCCTCGCCCGCGAGCAGGCCGTGTACGCGTACGTCTTCGAGGACGGCCGGTTCGACGTGGGGAACAAGGCCGACTACCTGAAGGCGACGATCGAGCTCGCGATCGACCAGGAGGACGTGGGCGAGGAGCTGCGCGCGTACCTCGTTGACCTCGTCAAGCGCAAGAAGCTGCTGTAGCCGACGATTGGACGCGCCCAAGTAGACTGACCGCATGGCGACCTCCACGCCGCACGTCCACGACCACGACAGCGCGGAGGGGCTGCTCTCTGTCGACGAGGCCCGGGAACGGGTGCTCTCGAAGATCCAGCCGCTGGCCCCGCTACAGCTCCCGCTTCAGGAGGCGTACGGGTGCGTTCTGGCCGAGGACATCGTGGCGGCGAACGATATCCCCGACTTCGCTTCCTCGGCGATGGACGGGTTCGCCGTGCGTTCGGGCGACGTCGCCCCTGCCAGGCCCGACGAACCGGTGCGGCTGCGGATCGTCGGCAGGGCGCTGATCGGCCGCCGGCCCGACGCGACCGTCGGCGGCGGGGAGGCGGTTCGGATCGCGACCGGGGCGCCGATCCCCGCCGGAGCGGACACGGTGGTGCCGATCGAGAGCTGCGTCGTGGACGGCGAGGGCGTCGAGGTCTTGGAGGGAACGCCGGAGGGCAGGCACATCCGCCCGAGCGGCGAGGACGTGCGGTCGGGCCACGTTCTGGTTGCGGCCGGGCGGCGCCTCGGCGCGCCGGAGCTCGGACTCCTGGCCACCGCCGGGTTCCCTCACGCCTTGGTGCACCCCAGGCCCCGCGTCGTCGTGCTCTCGACCGGTGACGAGCTGATCCCGCCGTCGCAGCAGCCGGAGTACGGGCAGGTCCGCGACTCCAACGGCTACACGATCTACGGCGCGCTCCGGGAGGCCGGCGCGGTTCCGGTCCCGGCCGGGATCGTCCACGACGAGGTCGAGACGCTGAAGGAGACGGTGCTGAACCACCTGGTCCAGGCCGACGCGTTCATCTCCTCCGGCGGGGTGTCGGTCGGAGAGCGCGACGTCGTCAAGGCCGCGTTCTTCCGCCGGGGCGAGCTCGACTTCTTCAAGGTCGCGATGCAGCCGGGGATGCCGCAGGGCTTCGGCCACATCGAAGGGAAGCCCTACTTCGGGCTGCCGGGCAACCCGGTGAGCGTGTTCGTCTCGTTCGAGGTGCTCATCCGCCCGGCCCTGATGAAGCTGATGGGTCGCCGGGAGCTCTTCCGCCCCGAGATCACGGCGAGGCTCGAGGCCGACGTCTCCGGCCCCAAGGAGAAGACCCAGTTCGCGCGGGTGGCGGTGCGAAGCACCGGGGATGGGTGGACCGCGACGCCGACCGGCGGCCGCGGCTCGAACCTCATCGCTACGGTGGCGCGGGCGAACGGCCTGGCCATCATCCCCCCCGGGACCGAGATCGCCCCGGCCGGGAGCGATGTGCGGGTCATGCTCTTCCGATCGATGGAGGACTGAGCCTCCGTGCCCGGCGACGGCGCTGCGCGCATCGTGGAGGTCGGCGGCAAGGAGGTATCCGACCGCGAAGCGGTAGCCGAGTGCGTGATCTCGATGACGCCCGAGGCCTGCGCGCAGCTCGTAGCCGGAACGCCCAAGGGCAACCCCCTGGAGGCGGCCCGAGTCGCCGGCGTGATGGGGGTGAAGCGCACCCCCGACCTCCTCCCGTTCTGCCACCCGATCGCCGTGACGGGTGCCGAGGTCCTCGTGGAGCCCGACGAGGCGGCGGGTACCGTCCGCGTGCAAACGACCGTCCGGGCTAGGGATCGTACCGGCGTGGAGATGGAGGCGCTCACCGCGGCGGCCGTGGCGGCCCTGTGTCTTTACGACACGGCCAAGGCCTACGACCGCACGGCCGTCATCTCCGGGCTCCGGCTGCTGGAGAAGCGCGGCGGCAAGAGCGGCGACTACCGGGCCGGGTAGGCCCGCGCCTTCGGGGCCGGGGGCTACTCCGAAATGACTACTTGTGAATAGGTCCTACGAATTCCATTCGTGGTATTTGTTTGCCCATATCTTGGGTGTTAGGCTGCCCACCCAGCCCATATGTTGTGGCGGAACCGGGTTTCCGGCAGACAGGGGGCGGGGACGTGAGTTGGCTCTTGTTGACGGCCTTGGGCATGATATGGGCCGCCTTCCTGATCCCATCGAAGGGTCGGAAAGGCTCGCCCCAGGCGAGCGTGGCGGATTTCGAACGAAAGATGGAGTTGCTGGCGGAGACAGAGGCATCGGGACAGGGTCGCTGGATCGTGGTTCCCCGGAAGGGGGCGCGGTTCATCGGACCGAGGGCGCGGGCTCACGCGCGAGCGTGTGAACGCCGCCGCCGCGTCTTCGTCTTCTTCCTCGAAAGCATCGGCCTCACCTTCCTGATCGGCCTCGTGCCGCCGCTCCGCGTGATGTGGGTCGCGAGCGGGATCCTCTTCGGCTTGCTGGCGCTGTACGTCTGGCTGCTCGTCTCGCTCCAGCAGCAGAGTCCACGGGTCCGGGCGCGCCGGCAGCAACAGGCCGCGGCCGTCCCGCGGCCGCGCCCGCGTCTTCGCCCGGTCGGGCACGAGCGCCCTGCGGCCGCCGAGCGCTACGTCTCGGAGGGACGGCACGCGCGACCGACCTTCAACGGCCTCGGCTCGCTGGTCGACGGCGATCGCGCGAACATCGTCGTCCGGCGGGCCCGCGAGGTCGGCGTCGCCGGCGCGTAGCCCGGCCGCTCGCGTGGGTCTCGACGAGCTCGCCGCCCAGGTCAGGCGCCGTCTCGACGCGAAGAACGCATCTAGGGAACGTGTCCTCCCCGCCGCCCGTCGCGCGATCCGGTGCTGCGCCAACGCGATCCGGGCGATCCATCGACTGGAGATGGACGAGGCGCATCGCCTGATGGCCGAGGCCCGGGGCGCGATCGATGAAGGGCTCGAGGCCACCGCCGATCACGCGGACCTCCGCTACGCGGGCTACCTTCAGGACGCGGAGAAGGAGTACGCGGAGGCCCGCATCACCGAGGCCGTCGTGACCGGCGGCGCGCTTCCCTCTCCCGACGAGCTCGGCGTGCAGGATGCGCCGTACCTGAACGGCATGGCCGAGGCGATCGGTGAGGTCCGCCGCCACATCCTCGACCTGCTCCGAAGGGGGGAGGTCGATCGCGGCGAGCGGATGCTCGTGGAGATGGAGGACATGTACTACGTGCTCGTCTCCATGGACTACCCGGACGCGATGACGAACAATCTCCGGCGCTCGACCGATGTCGCGCGGAGCCTCCTCGAGAAGACCCGCGGCGACCTCTCGATCGCCCTCGTGCAACGGAACCTGCGCGACGCGCTCGACCGTCACGCCAAGGACATCCTGGGAAAGGAGTAGCCGTGGCAATTCGCAAGGAAACCGTGAAGCAGCAGTTCGCCGAGGCGCTTCCCTCGGTGCTGGAGCCGGGTGAGCAGCCGGCGGCCAGCGTCTACGTGGTGTCGGGCCCGAGCCCCTGGCTCTCCACCGGGCTCTTGGGGCTCGTCGGGATGCTGATCTTCGGCGTCCGCTGGTACTACGTGGCGGTCACCGACCGCCGCGTCGTGTTCATGAAGGCGTCGATGATGA
Organism: Actinomycetota bacterium; assembly: GCA_052388025.1. GTDB lineage: Bacteria > Actinomycetota > UBA4738 > UBA4738 > HRBIN12 > JBQTIP01. The sequence continues at coordinate 3,219 of JBQTIP010000017.1, read as the reverse complement.
CCGGGCGCCCCCAGGGGCTCGCCTGGGCCGATCCTCGTTCAGGAGCTTCGGTCTCGGACGTGGACCTGTCGGCGACCGTGTGGGGCAAGCTCAAGTACCACCGCCCGGACGGGAAGGTCATCCGGCTGAACGTCCACCGGTTCTGGCTCGACGAGGGGCGCGCCGCTGTGGCGGCGCTGGGGGGCTCGGCCGCGCAGCCCGCGCCGCCTTCCGCGTAGAGCCTCAGCCCCGCAGGATGGGGCGGGTCAGGCAGGTCGGACCGCCGTCTCCCCTCCGGGAGAGCTCGTTTCCCTTGTAAGCGCAGACCTCGACGCCGGCGCGCTCGAGGGCTGCCCTGGTCCGCGGGTTGCCGTCGAGCGCGAGTACCACCCTCGGTGCGAGCGCGAGGACGTTGGGCCCCATCGTCTCGAGTTCCTCCTCTGGCACCTCGACGAACGCGATCTCACGCTCGCGGAGCAGCTCCACCAGCCGCACCGGCATGAGCGGCGGGAACACGACGGCGAGGTCGTGATCGACCGGGCTGAGGAAGCTCATCAGGTGCAGGACCTCGCCCGGGCCCCGGTGGTGTGGTAGGTCGAACGAGAGGACCTCGACGTCGGGGAGCGCCCGGCGGATCGTCTCGATCCCGGCGTCGTTGGTCCGGTAGCCGCGCCCGGCGAGGAGCGTGCTCTCGTCGAACCAGCAGAGATCGCCGCCGTCGGCGCAGGCCGGCTCCTCGAGGCGAGCCGCGACCGGCACGCCTGCGCGGATTAGGTCGTGCTCGATCGTCACGGACTCCGCGCGGCGCGCTTCCTTCCCGGACCGCAGGAGGATCGCGCCCGCGTCGGCGACGAGTGCCGGATCGTAGGTGTAGATCGCGTCGGGGTCGCCCTCGACGTTTCCCTCGGCGAGGATGACCTCTGCCCCGGCCTGCTCGAGCGCGGCGCAGAACGTTTCGTGCTCCACGACGATCTCTACGGGGTCGGGGGCGGACCGCCACCCGAAGGCCTCCCATGCCGCGAGGTCCGCGGGACGCGGCCGGCGGACGAGCACCCGGCGGAGCGGCGCGACCATGCTCTGCCCGCCGAATCGGCGCCCGGGACCCTCGGTCATCGGCAACGAGCGTACACGTCGCCGTCGAGGGGCTTTGCTACGCTTCGGGTTTCCGGGGGGTGTAGCTCAGCCCGGTAGAGCGCTGCCTTCGCACGGCAGAGGCCAGGGGTTCAAATCCCCTCACCTCCACAGGTTGACCGCGCGTATCACAGATCGTGATACCTGCGACAAAATTGGGCAATGGCCAGAGCGATCTCCGTACGGCTCGATGACGAGGCCCTCCGGGCTCTTTCCCACCTCGAGGCCACGGGGCTCAGCCGATCCCAGGCCATACGGAAGGCTGTCGTGGATGCGGCGGAACGGTTGAGACGGCGCGAATCGCTTGCGGCGGAGGTGAAGACGCTCGAGGCCGATGAGGTGGATCGACGAGAGATGCTCGAGGTTGCCGCGCTGATGGAGAGCCTTCGTGCGCCGAGGTGACGTCTATGAGTTCCGGTCGCCAAGAGGTCGCGGTCACGAGCAACGGGGCGAGAGATACGGAGTGGTGGTCCAGTCGGACCTGCTGCTCCCCCGCTCGGTAGTGATCGTCGCTCCCACGTCGCGCAGCGCCCGCCGCAGAACCTCCGCGATTTGAGGGCCATTGCTTCCGCGTTCCGAGGCCAGAAACGAGCCGAGCAAGTCGACGCATAAGAAGCGCTGCTCCGGCCCGAACGTGAGGGCTTCCCAGCTCCGCTCCCCGCCCGAGGAATGGGTGTCCAGTACCGTCCGGATCTCCTGCTCCCGGAAGAGTCTCTGCCGGGCCCGCAGCGCTTCTCGTGGTGACTCTCCGGTCATTCCGTGACCATCCCTCAGGTCAGCCGATAGTAGCGTTCACAGGGGGGAGACGCCGGGTCGCCAGCGAGCGAATTGGGAAGGACCTTTGCTGCTCCAGCGCCCGTTCAGGGGGTGTAGCTCAGCCAGGTAGAGCGCCGCCTTTGCGCGGTAGGAGCCAGATGCGGGTCGCCCCACAGCCGGGTGGCCCGGGGTCCCGAGTTATCCGGGACCAACGGCCCTACCGGGGGCTTCGCCGTGGGGCCCCAATGGGCGCAGGAGCGGCAGGGATCGGCCGTGGAAGGCATGCTGGCCACGGGAGGGATGGCGTGGGGGAGGGAACCATGGTCATTCTTCTGGTCCGGACCGCTGGTGGCGGCCCCTGGCCGCAAGCATCCCGACCGTCTCGCCCGTGGACCGCCGCTTGATCCCGGAGACGCCCTTCGTGACGGGCCACGATGATGCTAAAGGGAGCGGCGATGCTCTTCCTGGTGAAACAAACCCACACCCCCGACCACTGCCCCAAGGACCGCGGAGGGTCCACGACCCTCTACGACGCCGGCGCGTCGGGAGTGAAGCTCGAGCGAGTGCTGGGCGACTACGCGCGGCACACCATCTACTACTTGTTGGAGGCCGACGGGCTCGACGCCGTGCAGAACTTCCTGGACCCCGGGTGGGTCCACTGCACGGCCGAGATCAGCCCCGTCGCCGAGGAACCCATCGGACGGTGACAGGAGGTGGGGATCGTGCGGTATCTGGCCGATTGCTCGTTCACTGAGGGATTGAGCAAGGAGCGGTTGGAGGAGCTCTCGAAGGAAGCGCAGCGGGACTTCGGAGACCCCGGCTACCACATGCTGGCCAGCGTGACCGGGAGCCGGGTCTTCGGCATCTTCCAGGCTCAGGCTCCGGGCACGGTGAAGCAGTGGTTCCTGAACCACGGCGCGACGGTCGATGCCATCGTGCCGTTCGAGGTGGAGGCGGAGCTGGGGCTCACGAAGCCCCAGGCGTAGCCGGGGTTGGAGCGGTCCGGACCGCCTCCTACAGGTGCGGCTCTAACGCGAGGATGCCGGTCCTGTACGCTTCGAATCCGGACTGCTCGTCGCCTTGCGCGCGCAATAGGTCGCCCAACGCGCGGTAGGTCACCGCGATGTCGACGGTCTGCTCGGAGCGCTCGTACAGCTCGATCGCGATTCTGAAGTTCTTCTCCGCTCCCATCGGGCTCTGCTCGAAGAGGAGGAGTCCGAGCTCGCGGTGCGCCCACGCCAAGATCGGCGTGTCGCTGTCTCCCATCAGCGCGATCGACCGCTCGAGCAGCTCCTTGGCGGGATCGATCCGGCCCTCCAGTCGCTCGACCCGAGCGAGCTCGTTCAGCGTGCG
>JBQTIP010000016.1:0-3419 GCA_052388025.1 Actinomycetota bacterium | reverse complement strand
ACCCCGGAACTCGTCGAGCATCCCCTCGGACTGGTCCACCCCGACGATGAGCGACGCCAGGTCGGCGAGCGGAAGCGACGCGGCGCCCCCGCCGACGCCGACATCCAGCACGGTCCCGCCCGCTGGTAACGCCTCGAGCGCATGCGCCTCGTGTACGGCTACATCCCGTTCATGATCCTGCCGCTCTACGGGCAGCTCGACCGGATCGACCAGAGCCACTTGGAGGCCGGACGCGACCTCGGGGCGAGCCCGCTCCGGACGTTCGTGCGCGTGACGCTTCCCATGTCGAAGCAGGCGATCCTCGCGGGGATGGTGATCGTGTCGCTCCCGATGTTCGGGGACTACTTCACGAACGACCTCATGGGCGGACCGAGGACGCGCATGTACGGGAACCTGATCGACACCGCGATCGTCCAGTCCGGACAGGGACCCCGAGCCGGGGTGCTCGTTCTGCTCCTGATCGCGTTCCTGATGATCCCGATGCTCTACTACCTCCGCTCGACGAAGCGCGCGGCCGAGGCGAGATGAGCGAGACCACGATCGCCCGCCCGAAAGCCCCCTCCGTCGAGGTGCCACAGGCCGTGCGCGGGTTCGGGCGCTGGTTCCGGAACCCCTGGCGAAGGCCGGTCTTCCTCACTGGCGTGACCTGCGGATACCTCGCCTGGTCGATCCTGCCCGTGATCATCGCGGTGATCTTCTCGTTCAACGCCGGCCGCTCTCGGAGCACCTGGCAGGGGTTCTCGCTTCGCTGGTGGTGGGAGGACCCGACCGACTCGCTTTGGCGGGACCCCGACCTGCGCGCCGCCGTCTTCCAGAGCGTCAAGCTCTCCCTACTGACGATGGCGATCGCCGTGCCGCTCGGGACCTTGTTCGCGATCGGGCTCGATCGCTGGCGCGGGCGCCCGGCGAGAGTGGCCAACTTCGGGATACTGTTCTCGTTCGTGATCCCGGAGATCATCCTCGGGGTCTCGCTGTTCCTCGTGGTGACCTTCCTGCTGAAGGACTTCCTGAAGCTCGGCACGACCGCTCAGGTCATCGGGCTCGCCACGTACCAGCTCTCGTACCCGGTGATCGTCGTGCGGGCGCGCCTGCTCTCGGTCGGCAAGGAGTACGAGGAAGCGGCCATGGACCTCGGGGCGAGGCCGACCCAGGCCATCCGCCGCGTGCTGCTCCCGCTCCTCTATCCGGCGATCTTCGCGAGCTTCGCGCTGGTCTTCGCCGACTCCATCGACGACTTCGTCATCGTTCGCTACCTGTGCGGCGCCGCCGACTGCCAGCCGCTCTCCGTGAAGATCTACACGGCCGCGCGCGCCTCGCCAACGCCGGCCGTCAACGCGGCCGCGACGTTCATGCTCGTCTCGACGCTCCTCGCGATCACGATCGGCTACGTGCTGTACCGAGTGCTGACGCGCGGACAGCGAACGGGCGGCGTGGCCGACTTCGCGGGGGTCTGACCCGACCGGGGCTACGCCCCGCCGTCGCCCACCGTTGCACCGGTGAACGAGCCGGTCTCCACGAGCACGCGAAGGGCGTCCGCGGGCAGGTGAACCGAGACCGGCGCGCCCTGCCCGAACGGGAGACCCCCGCCCTCGTTCTGCACCCAGGCCTGGAGGGTCGGGCCCGGCGCCAGGTGGACGATCACCTGCATCGTGGACCCCACGTAGACGACCCGCTCGACCATGCCCGGCACGCGGTTCTCGCCGGCCGTGCCGTGGGCCTCCAGCTTCACCCGCTCGGGCCGGATCACGAGCCGCACGTCGCCGCGCGCGTCCGTCTCCCCCCTCGCGGCCACCAGCTCGAACTCGCCGAGTTGAACGCGGCAGCGGCCGTCGCCCGCGGGACTGGAGGCGCTCCCGTCCATGAGATTGGACACGCCGAGGAAATCGGCGACGTAGGTGGTCTCGGGTTCCTCGTAGATCTCGCTCGGCCCGCCGACCTGCTCGATCCGGCCGTTCGACATCACGGCGATGCGGTCCGACATCGTGAGGGCCTCCTCCTGGTCGTGCGTCACGTAGATGAACGTGATGCCGACCTCCTGCTGGAGGGCCTTCAGCTCGATCTGGAGGGCCTTGCGGAGCTTCGCGTCGAGCGCCCCGAGCGGCTCGTCGAGGAGCAGGACCGCCGGGTTCAGGATCAGCGCTCGAGCGAGCGCGACCCGCTGCTGCTGCCCGCCGGAGAGCTGCGATGGACGGCGGTGCTCCATGCCCTCGAGCCGCACCAAGGCCAGGGCGTCGGCGACCTTCTTCCGGGCCTCCTCCTTCGTGACGCTCTTGTAGCGGAGCCCGAACCCCACGTTGTCCGCGACCGACAGGTGCGGGAACAGGGCGTAGTTCTGGAACACGGTGTTGACGTTCCGCTTGTGGGGCGGCGTCTGCGCCATGTCCACGCCGTCGAGGAGGATCTGGCCCTCATCGGGCCGCTCGAACCCGGCGATCAGCCGGAGCGTCGTAGTCTTGCCGCAGCCGGACGGGCCGAGGAGCGAGAAGAACTCGCCGGAGGGCATGTCGAGCGTGATCCCGGAGACCGCCGTCACGTCCCCGAACCGCTTGACCAGGTCGACGAGTTGTACCTCTCCCCCAGCCACGCTCGGAGGATACCTCTACCTCTCGGCGAGGTTCACGTAGATGTGCTTGGTCTCGAGGTAGTCCTCGATGCCGTGCGCGCCGAGCTCGCGGCCGATCCCCGACTGCTTGTAGCCGCCCCACGGCGCCTCGGAGGGCGCGGGCTGCGTGTCGTTGATCCAGACGATCCCCGCCCGGAGCGCCTTCGCCGTGTTGATGGCCTTCTTGATGTCCCTGGTCCATACGGCCGCCGCGAGACCGTAGTCGTTGTCGTTCGAGAGCCGGATCACCTCGTCGACGTCGGTGAACGGGAGCACCGTCATCACGGGGCCGAAGATCTCCTCGCGGGCGATCGTCATGTCGTTCGTGGCGTCGTAGAAGATCGTCGGCGGGACGAAGTACCCGTTGGCCAGGCCGCCGTCGCCCGGCCGCTCGCCCTGCACGGCGAGCTTCGCCTCCTTCCGGCCGACCTCGATGTAGCCCTCCACGCGCTCCTGCTGCTCCCTGCTCACGAGCGGGCCCATCGTCGTCTCGGGGTCGAGTCCGTCGCCGAGCCTCACCTGCTTCGCGTGGTCGACCATCGCCTCCAGCGCGTCGTCATAGATCGAGCGCTCGACGAACACGCGGCTGCCGGCCGAGCAGATCTCGCCCTGGTTCCAGAAGATGCCGTTGCAGCTGCCCTCGACGGCGGCCTCGAACTCGGCGTCCGCGAAGACGATGTTCGGGGACTTGCCGCCAAGCTCCAGCGTGACTCGCTTCAGCGTATCGGCGCCCGTTCGCACGATCACATTGCCGACGTCGCGCGAACCGGTGAACCCGACCTTGTCCACGCGCGGGCTCTCGACGAGCGGCGCGCCG
>JBQTIP010000015.1:0-2183 GCA_052388025.1 Actinomycetota bacterium | reverse complement strand
GAGCGAGATGGTCGCCGGACTGCAGAAGGGCGAGTACAGCCGGCGTGAGCTCATCCAGGGCCACCTCGATCGGATTGGGGCGGTGAACGGGCCCGTCAATGCTGTCGTGGAGCTCCGCGGCGAGAGGGCCCTTGCGGAAGCCGATGCCGCAGATAGCCAGGCCGCCGAGCGTCCGCAGCCTCCGCTGGACGGGGTGCCGATCACGATCAAGGACCACTTCGACGTTGAAGGGATGCTCCATACAGAGGGCATCCGCTCGATGGCAGATCGGGTTTCGCCGGGTGATGCCCTCGCGGTGCAGCGCCTGCGCGCGGCGGGTGCAATCGTGATCGGCAAGTGCAACCAGCCCGACTTCCAGATTCGGTGGAACACGGTGAACGATCTCTACGGGGCCACCCGAAATCCCCGGAACCTCGAGCTCTCGGCCGGAGGATCGACGGGAGGTGACGCCGCAGCGGTGGCGGCCGGGATGGCGGCGGGCGGCCTCGGCGTAGATTACGGTGGCTCGATCCGGGTGCCGTCGAGCTTTTGCGAGATCTTCGGCCTGCGTCCGTCGGCTGGCCGGGTCCCCGATGTTCCGACGCTCGAGCCTTTCGATGGACCTCCCACCGTGGACCTTATGTCGTCGGTCGGGCCGATGGCCCGGTCCGTGCAGGACCTGCGACAGTTCTTCGACGTCCTCGTAGGGGCGGAACCAGGGGATCCGGCGACGGTCGACGTCCCCATCGAGCACGGCGGGTACCAGCCCGTCCGCGTCGCGTGCATGATCCGGGAGACCGGCGCCCTCGTCGAGCCCGAGGTCGAGTCGAAGGTGACCTGGACAGCGAAGGTCCTTTCCGACGCTGGGTACGAGGTGGTCCTGGCGGGCATCCCCCGGGCTGACCGCGCGCCGGAGATCTGGGCCGAGCTCCTGGGCACGGAGCTGCTGCAGTCGGCCATGCCCGAGTGGGCCGGGATGATCGCCGACAGCAACCGCCAGCACATCGAGACGATGTTCGGCATCTTCCAGCTCGGGCCCGAAGTGAGTCGGTACATCGCCTCGTTCATCGAACGACGCGCAGTAGCCCGGGAGACCGCGCTCTGGATGCAGGAGCACCCGATCGTGCTTGCACCGATCAATGGGATGTCGACGCCGCCCCTGGACTTCGATCAGTGGCTGTCGGAGGAGGACACGCGCGACCTGTTCGATCACATGCGCAACGTGATGTGGGTGAACCTCACGAGCCTGCCCAGCATCGCACTCCCGAACGGCGTACAACTCGTCGGGCGGCGGTTTCATGAGGAAGACATCTTCCGCGCGGCTGAGGTGGTGGCCGACGCGCTCGGACCCGTGGAGGTGGCGAGTCCCGCCTAGCGTCCGGGCGGGCATTGCCGGCTCCCATCGACTCGAATAAGGAGCAACCGATGGCCAACCTGATCGAGATCCCCCCGAAGTCCGGGCACGCGCTCACCGTGAAAGAGGGCCAGATCGTTCGTCTGATCGACCTCGACGGTCAGCAGGTGTCGGATTTCGTGTGCTTCAACGAGGCCGATCGGACGGAGCGGTTCTCGCAGGCGAAGACGCGCCTGAACAACTGGACGATCCATGTGACGACCGGGCACACGCTCTATTCAAACCGCGACAACGCCATGTTTGCGATCGTGGGCGATACGGTGGGCATCCACGACACGCTGCTCGCCGCGTGCAACCGCTCCCTGTATGAGAACTATTTCAAGGTCGGGCCTAGGAACGGGTGCTTGGAGAACCTTGCGATCGCCCTCGAGCCATTCGGGATCGCGAAGGACGACATCCCCGATCCCTTCAACCCCTTTACGAACCTCAAGATCCGCGAGGGTGGCCGCTTGGAGTTCGAACCACCGCTGTCGAAGCCAGGAGACCACCTCGACATGAGGGCAGAGATGGACTGCCTCGTCGGAATTACCGCGTGCGCCGAGGACATCACAGTCTGTAACGCGGGGGTCTGCACTCGGATCGGCGTCGAGGTCCTCTAGGCTCACGGTTTCCGGCTAGGGTCTTCGTCGGGCTCGACGAGCCTTCATTCCGTCTGAGGTCGAAGGTTGCGCTAATCAGTTCTGGCTCCTCTCGAGAATCGGTGCAGAGCTGACCCGGAATCCTTGAAGTGACGTGCCCCTTCGGTTCTTCTTCCGCCTGGCGAAGGTGGAGAGAGCCGAGAGGGGCACGT
>JBQTIP010000014.1:0-3835 GCA_052388025.1 Actinomycetota bacterium | reverse complement strand
CGCCACGTGACGGGAGAGTCATCAGCGCCTGGTCGCCGTGGCCAGCGGATCGTCGTGGAGTCCCGGGCGTCAATCCAACCGTACTTCATCGCGCCGGGGGTGCGTATGGTCGCACCTTCGCGGAGGCGAAGGGAACACTGTAAGAACCCGAACACCGCAGGTCAGAGCGTCTGGGTCAGCTCTCATGAATGGGGCCGGGTGACGTAAGTACGGCGAGCGCTGGTCGGATCTGCTTCCGCACACGGGCACAACTCTGTCTAGGCCCACCTGATGCGCGACGGAACAGCTCCGGTAGATCTGCGACACCTCCCTGGGTTTGGACTGCTCCGTCGTTACCGTCGGTGGTGGCTCCAGATCACCTCCTCTTTCTCCACGGGGTGGCGCCGAGGGTGAGCCCTGATGAGGGCATCGCCGTGGAAGATGCGAACGACGTCGCCGTCGATCCGGACGAAGACGTGCTGGCCGGCAAGGAACCGAGCCACGCGGTACCGGGTGCCGGCGAAGATGATCCGGCCGTTGCATTCGGCGCGATGCGGGCTCGCGCGCGCGAGCTCGAGACGCTGGACGGAAGCGCGGTCGTGTCCGGCATGCTTGATGCCATCGAGGCACCCGATGAAGACGTCGCCAGGCAAGCGATCGATCTCGGGCTTGGCTGGGCACGCGGTTCGGTGAGGCTTCTCGCCCTCGACCTCCTCGCCGTGCACGATCCCGAAGCCGCCAGGGATCGGGCTGCCGCCGATCCGGACAAGAAGGTGCGCGCCTGGACCCCTCGCCCCCCGCGCACAAGCCTCGCTTCCGTCCCGCGGGAGGATCGACGGCCGGCGAACGAGAAGCGAGGTCGTCGGGAGCCACACGACGCGCAGCCCATGCTGTTCCCGGAGTAGAGATCATCCACCATCGAGCGTCCTGGAATTCGTCATGAACCGCCCCCAGGTGTCACGAGGGAGGATGCTCCGCGCGTGCCACGGGAAGGTCAGTGGTGCGACCTGCACCGGCCGTTCGTTGCCCCGCGGGTCGGGGAGCCGGCCAGGGTAGGCTTGGCGTCAATGAGTGAGGAGTTCCGGCCGACGGCTGGCAGGCTCGAGGTGGACGTCGACGAGCTGGCTATGGCTCTCGAGGATGCTTCCCTCGAGCACGCCCTATCTCGTACCCGGAGACGGGCGAGGTCGTACTGGCGCTGCTCACAAGGGAGATCCGTGGCGGGGTGGCGCGTCTATCCGAGCAGAGGCGGGGGACCACACGGATGTCGGCCCGACGGGGCGAAGAGCGATCTGCCTCGCAGGGAGAAGGACTCGATCACGCGGCCGTCGCAGGTCGGGGCCGGACTGGGAACCCGGTGTCTCCAGGTCTCCGGGGCCGATCCGTCGGGGGCTGCCGGGACATGGAGGACTTCGGCGACCGTCGGCGACGACCGTATCGCGAGGGGAGACCCGATGCGTCTGAAGCGCCCATATAGAGCCTCGCTCGACCAAGTCCGGATCAGCCGGCAGGGCGACGCTGCCGTCATCGAGTACGCCCAACCCGGCGTCTGGACAACGCACCTGAAGCTGGGACCGGAGGTCCAGCGCATGACCGACCAGGAGATCCTCGACCGGTTCAACGCGGTGATCGACGCGATGGAGCGGCTGCGCGACGGATACGAGCATGTCGCCATCGAGATTCCGCCGGGCGAGCCGCAGATCGACTACTTCGACCAGGGCCGCCAGTGGACCCCGCGGGGCGCCGTGCTTCGCTGCGTGATCGGCGACGGCGGGCCCGGCAGCGAGCCCATCGTCCACATCGATGAGCATGATCTCTCCTGGGAGGAGTTCGGCCGCCTCCTGAGGACCCACGCCGGGTGGGGGATGCGCGTCATCTTCGTGCCGGACGACGAGACACACCTCGAGCCGCGCGTCGAGGTCCGCGAGCCCAGGAGGAACGAGCGATGAGCCTGACGGGCACGTGGCGGATCGTGGAGATGGACCTCTGGGACCTCGAGGCCATCGACCTCCTGGGTCCCGGCTTCATCCAGTTCGGGAAGGACCGGACCGGCCACTTCCGTTTCATCGCCGTCGAGGGGTGGATGGACTACCGTCACGGCCAGCGCGACGGGCGCCCGTGCGTCGAGTTCACCTGGGACGGCGACGACGACGGCGATCGGGCCAGCGGCCGTGGCTGGGCGGCGCTGGCGGGTGACGGCTCGCTGCGTGGACACATCTACTTCCACCTCGGCGACGACTCGGGCTTCCGGGCGGTGCGCGCCGAGGAGGAGTCGAAGCCTGGAACGAAGACCGGCACGAGAGCCGTCCGGGGGCGTCGATGAGCCGGAAGGCTCGCCAGGCGGCCGATCCCCTCGAGCGGGAGATCGAGGCCGCCCTCGAGCCCGGCCGCTTCGTGTCCGACCGCGCCTGCTTTTCCTTCGTCGGCGACATCGAGGAGGTCGAGAACGAGGTGGCGAAGCTCATCCAGACCGCGCCCGCTCGGGCGGTCGCCCTTTACGAAGCCTTCCTGGCGGGCTGTTACGAGAAGGCCAACGAGATCGACGACTCGAGCGGCAGCTTCGGCATGTTCGTCACCGGCCTGTTCTGCGGCTGGATCAAGGCCCGCCAGGCGGCGGACGCGGCTCCCGACGAAACAGCGACCCGCCTGCTCGCGTGGATGGATGATGATCCTTTCGGCTTCTGCTACACGCTCGAGAAGGACGCGGCGAAGGTGCTCGACAAGGCCGGGCTCGCGGCGCTCACGAACCAAGTCCGAGCGCGTTTCGAGGCGGCCAAGCAGACAGCGCAGGTGCCCGATGAGCGCCTCCAGAGCAAGCAGAGCTACCTCAGCCGACGCTGGGCTGACGCGTTGCGCACGCTCTTCTTCGTGCAGAGGGACGTCGAAGCCTACGTCGCGCTGGCGGAGGAAACCGGCCTCACGGCGCACGACTGCCATGCCGTCGCAGCGATGCTGGTCGCGCACCGCAAGCCGGATCAAGCGCTGTCCTGGGTCGAGCGCGGGATCGAGCTCGAGACGAAGACCCCGCACGGGTCATGGGCCGGACACAGCCTCGCCGAGCTCAAGCCCCACCTGCTCAAGAAGCTGGGGCGTGAGGACGAGGCCCTCGAGGCAGCCTGGGCCGAGTATCGCGAGCACCCCAGCAGGTACTCCTACGACGACCTCATGAAGTTCGTGCCGAAGACGGAACGCCTCGCCTGGCACGAGAAGGCCATCGAAGCGGCGATGGGCACCGATCTCCACTCGCTCATCGAGTTGCTGCTCCACACGAAGGAGATGGAGCGCCTCGCGGAGCTCGTACACCGCAGCACCGACGACGTGCTCGAGGCCGTGAGTCACTATGCGACGGAAGGGGCGGCGAAGAAGCTCGAGAAGACCCACGCCGGCGCGGCGGCGCGGCTCTGGCGTGCCCAGGGCATGCGCATCCTCAAGGAGAAGAAGAGCAAGCACTATGACGCCGCTCTCCGGAACCTCGAGCGAGCCAGGCGATGTTACGAGAAGGCCGGGATCGCCGTCGACTGGCAGCAGGTCGTGAGCGAGGTGCGGGCGGAGCATCACCGAAAGACGAGGTTCATGCCGGGGTTCGAGGAGATCGTAAGGGGGTCGGGGCCCAGCCAGGAGCCGCCTTTCCTCGAGCGGGCGAAGGCGCGCTGGGCCCCGCCGTACCGGGAGGATCGCCCAGCGCAAGGTCGATAACAACGTCGACATCGGCCGTGCCCACGCGGGCTCGGGCACCCTCCGGAAGCGCTCCGACGATGTAACGAGGCGCGAGCCCACCAGCCAGGTAGATTCGCTCACGCCAGGGACCGAGGTTGCCGAGAAGCGTGAGGAGCGCGCGCTCAGATCGCTCAGTGGT
>JBQTIP010000013.1:0-2111 GCA_052388025.1 Actinomycetota bacterium | reverse complement strand
GCGAACAGGTCCACCGGACACGTCACGTGGAATGGAACCCCATCGATCACGCCCTGGACAAGCTCGCCACACGTTCCGGGCATCCGGACCGTCGCCGAGGATACTTGCCATCTGGGACCCTTCATGGCGCTAGAGCCGGGGTCCGGAGCCCCGCGGCTGCCCGGACGAAGGCCTCGTTCTCCGCGGGACGCCGAGGACCGATGCGGACGTACTGAGGGAGGCCAAATGAGGCGCAGAGGCGGACCAGGAACCCCTGGGCCCGAAGTCTCTCGGCCGTCTTCTGCCCGTCCTCCACCGGGAGGAGGAAGAAGTGCGCGGCCCCCAGCACGGGTTCGTACCCGGCTGCCCGCAGGGCCGATGCCATCTCCCGGGCATCCCCCCGGACTGCGGCCATCACGCGCGGGAGATAGCTTGGATCCTGCAGGGCCGCGAGGCCTGCTGTCTGGGCAGGCGCGCTGATCCCCCACGGGGTCCGGACTCGGCGCAACGGCTCCAGGATGGAAGGAGCCCCAATCGCGTAGCCGATGCGAAGGCCGGCCATTGCGTGATCCTTGGTCATGGACCGGACGAGGAGGATCGGGCCCTCTTCGAGGAGAGGGAGGGGATCCCACGGCACTTCGACAAACGCCCGGAACGCTTCATCTACCACCAGGAGTCCGTGGCCACACGCCCGGAGAAGGGCCCGGACCTCTACCACGTCCCAGTAGGTTCCGGTTGGGTTATTTGGATTGCAGAGAAAGGTCACGCGAGGTCGCAGCCGCCGCACGGCATCGAGGATAGACTCTGCATCCGGGCGCGCGGAGCCCAACCCATGCGCCCTTACCTCGTAGACCGTCCCTCCCATGATCCCAGCCGCCACCCGGTACTCCCCGAAGGTTGGGCCGACGATCACGACCGGATCACGCTGCTGAACGTAGGTGAGGGGAATAAGCCGCAGTAGTTCCAGGGAGCCGCTGCCGGCCATCACGAGGCCCTGCGGAAGGCTGAGCCGGTTCGCGACGGCCGCGCAGAACGCTGTGGCATGAGGGTCCGGGTACTCCTCTACGTTGCACGCTCGGACGGCTTCTCGCACCCGGGGCGGCGGCCCGTACGCGTGGACCGTCGTGCTGAAATCCAGGAGCACCTGCGCCGATGCCTGCAGACCGAAGCGCCCGCCGTGCTCGGCGGGCACGAGGCGTGCGATCTCAGGCCTTGGCAAGGGGCTCATGTGGGCTGGACCTGTGGCTGCCGGTCCGCGGCACCAGACGGGCTTCCAGGCCGACTAGGGCCATGATCCGCGGTATATCCACGTTGGCCCGGACCATGTCCGCTAGGCGGTCGTAGTTGGCGGCAGCGGACGGCAGAGTCCCCCATCGGGGATCGGGGGTGACTCCCTTCCGCGCCGCAAGGTTTCGGAGGAGGGCGGCCCGCAGCTCGCTGTTATGGAAGAGCCCGTGGAGGTATGTGCCCACCACGTTCCCCGCGGCGTTGGCCGCGCCGTCTGGATCGAGGACCGCCTGCCCCTGGCGTTCGGTCACAACGAACGGATAGGCTGCGCCCTCGGCCCGGCTCTGACCCATGTGGATCTCGTAGGCCTTGAGCGGCCTCCCGTAGGCCTCGGAGAAGAGGAAGGCTGCCTGGCTCGCGACCGTCGCCCGCACCCGGTGGGTCGTCTTTCGGGGGACAAAGGTGGTCACGGCCGGGAGAAGGTCCAACCCGGGAACGCAAGAGGTCGCCGACTCCACTCCTTCGGGGTCTCGGATCTCCCTTCCGAGCATTTGGTAGCCGCCGCAGACCCCGATGATGGGCGTACCGGACGCCGCCCGGTCCCGGATGAGCTCCGCCAGCCCGGTCCTGCGCAGGAATCCCAGGTCCGCCACCGTGCTCTTGGTTCCGGGCAGGATCACAAGGTCAGCGCCGTTCAGCTCATTCGGGCCGCGGATAAAGCGGACGCGGACGCCGGGTTCCGCCGCCAGCGGCTCGAAGTCATCGAAGTTCGAGATCCGCGGAAGACGGACGACGGCCACGTCCAGCCGGTAGTCCCCACCCACGTGTCCCCCGCCCTCCTCCAGGCTCACGGAGTCCTCAGCGGCCACGAGGATGTCGCGGAAGTAGGGGACCACGCCCAGGAC
>JBQTIP010000012.1:0-4346 GCA_052388025.1 Actinomycetota bacterium | reverse complement strand
CGTATCTCCGGTTCGCCGAGTGGGCGGCCGCCCGGATGGCCTCCGACGAGCTGGTTGCGGACGCCCAGGCCATGCGCTCGTACTACCTGGAGACGTACGGGCGCGATTCCACGTTCATCTCGAACGGTGCCCACATCCTGACGGAGCTTCCCCAAGGAGCCCTCCAGCCGTGGGGGGTGGAGGCGGGGGCCTACTACCTGGTCGCATGCCGGATCGAGCCGGAGAACAACATCGATGCGATCGTCCGCGAGTTCCTCGCCTCCGGATCGAACCGGGAGCTCGTGATCGCCGGCGGCATGAACTACCGGACGCCGTACTGGGCACACCTGCAACGCCTCGCGGAGGGCGGGCGGGTCCGCTTCCTGGGCCCGGTCTACGGCCCGACGCTGGTAGAGCGGCTGCACCTCGGCTGTTACGGCTACATCCACGGCCACGAGGTCGGGGGCACGAACCCCTCGCTACTGAAGGCGATGGGTTGCGGGAACTGCGCGCTCGCGCTCGACACCGCGTTCAACCGTGAGGTCCTCGAGGGATCGGGCCTGCCTTGGGAGAAGACGGCAGGGTCGCTCGCCGAGCGCATCCGCTGGGCGGACGCCCATCCCGACGAGGTACGCGCCCTCGGGGAGGGAGCCCGCGAGCGGATCAGGGAGGCGTACACGTGGGATCTGGTGGCTCGCGAGCATGACGCGTTCTTCCGCAGCATCGCTGGCAAGCACGGGGTCCGTGAATAGGCGGGCTCGCCCCGCCTCCCGGGTGATTCGAGATCCTCCGTAAGTGCTAGGGCCTATGCGGTCGACACGATCGAGCCGCTTGGCTAGGCTGCAACGGACAGAGAGATAGGTGCCCGTGCGTGAGTGATCTGGCTTCCACGCCGGCCGTGAAGGTGCAGCCCGCAAGCGTCGTCACGGCCGCCCCCGGAGAGGAAGCGCGGCCCGCCGGCGATGCGCGCCAGCAGTTCCGGCGCCTCGCGTACTGGGTCGTGGCCACCGACAGCCTCTGCATCCTGGCCGCGTTCGTGCTCGCCTACGGCGTCGCCTTCGGCTTCCAGCGCCCCGGGCTCGACTTCTTGCTTGTCATGGTCATCGCCCCCCCGCTTTGGATCGGCCTCTTCGGCGTGTTCCACCTCTACAGCATGTATCGCTTCACTCCGGCGGAGGAGTTCAGCCGGCTGGTATCGGCTATCACCGTGGGCATCATGGTGGTCGTCGCCGGGTCGTTCTGGTCGAAGACGTTCTTCTCGCGTTTCTGGACCGGCCTGACGTGGGCCCTCTCGCTCGTGCTGATCCTTTCGAGCCGCCGGCTGTGGCACCTTGCCATGAGCCGCATGAAGGCGCGCGGCCGGCTGACGTTCCGGACGCTGATCGTCGGGACCAACGACGAGGCGGCGCACCTAGCCGCCGCGATGCGGCCGCGCCGGTTCGGATTCGCGGCCGTGGGGTTCGTGTCCACCGGGAACGGCGTCCCGCAGGTCGACGGGCTGCCCGTCGTGGGCGAGGTCGAGGGTTTGAGGCAGGCGATCCGCGAGACCGACGCGGAGTGCGTCGTGGTCGCCTCGAGCGCCCTCTCCGCCGAGCAGATGCGCCGGGTGGCGAAGGCGATCCGACTCGAGGGCGTGGAGGTCCGGGTGTCCGCGAACCTCCCGGAGACGCTTTCGACGCGCGTCTCGCCGCAGCCGCTCGGCGGCGTCATGACCCTTTCGCTCAGGCCCGTGCAGCTCTCCGGCTCGCAGGCCGCCATCAAGCGCACGCTCGACGTGATGGGGTCCTCGGTCGGACTGCTGATCAGCCTGCCGGCATTCGCCGCGATCGCGCTCGGCATCAAGCTCACGTCCAGGGGTCCGGTGTTCTACCGGCAGGAGCGGATCGGCCGCCGGGGCACCCAATTCCGCATGCTGAAGTTCCGGACGATGGTGGTCGGCGCCGACCGGATGCGAAACGAGCTTCGTGAGCGAAACAATGGGGACGGGCGTCTGTTCAAGATGCAGGACGACCCACGAGTCCACCGAGTAGGGCGCTGGCTCCGGAGATGGAGCCTGGACGAGGTGCCTCAGCTCTGGAACGTGCTGAAGGGCGAGATGAGCCTGGTGGGCCCGCGACCCTCGCTGCCCGAAGAGGTCGAGCTCTACGAGGAGTGGCACTTCGACCGGCTGGAGGTCCGCCCCGGCATCACCGGGCTGTGGCAGGTGAGCGGGCGAAGCCAGCTCTCCTTCGACGACTACGTTCGCCTCGATGTCTTCTACATCGAGAACTGGTCGATCGCCTACGACCTGTTCATCCTGGCGAAGACGCCGGCGGCGGTGCTCTCGGGACGGGGTTCGTACTGAGCGCGCGGCCCCGGGCAGGCTCCGACCCACGGTTTCCCGGTCAAGATCCCACCCCAGTACCCGATTTGGATTAGGTTCACCGCCAGGCACGAACTCAAGGGGGGGTCCATGGCACGCTCGAACCGCAGCCGGAACTCGGCCTCGTCGCGACTCCAGTCCCGCAGCAGCTCCTCCTTGGCGCTCTTAGCCCTCACGGTCGCGCTGATCGCGGGCTCGCTCCCGGCGGCGGCTTCGGGGGGAGGGTCCCCGAACGCCGGCGGGACCTCGGGGCCGAAAGTTCGCGTGATCTCCGCGGCACGCCACGATACTTCTCGCCCGCTCCGATCCATGGTCTCGGACGCTGCGCTCGCCGCTTCGCGCCCGGCTGGTCTCCCTCGACCTGTCCTTCCGAAGGAGCTTCGCGGCCCCGACGGAGGACCCGACGGCGCGCTCCGCGGCCTCGCGGCCGGGCCCAGCCACATGCCGGGACCATCGTTGAGCTTCGAGGGCATCCAGTCCGTCGGGACCATCATCCCGCCCGACACGAACGGTGACGTCGGGCCGAACCACTACGTCCAGACGGTGAACGTCCAGGCCGCGGTCTATAGCAAGACGGGGGCCTTGCTCCTCGGGCCCTTCCTGACCAACGCCCTCTTCGTCGGCTTCGGCGGTGCGTGCCAGACGACCAATGATGGCGACCCGATCGTGCTATACGACCCCCTCGCCGACCGCTGGCTCATCAGCCAGTTCGCCCTGCCCAACCTCCCGAACGGGCCTTTCTCCCAGTGCATCGCGGTCTCGCAGGGATCGGACCCCACGGGCGCTTACCATCGATACGAGTTCGTGATGCCGTTCAACGCGCTGAACGACTACCCCAAGTTCGGCGTCTGGCCCGATGCCTACTACATGAGCGCGAACCTCTTCGCTGCCGGAAGCCTGGACTTCACCGGCGTGGCCGTATTCGCGTTCCAGCGTTCGGCCATGCTGACCGGCGCCCCCGCCAACGGGCTGTTCGCGACCGTCGGAACCACCCACTTCTCGCTGCTCCCTGCGGACCTCGACGGACTCACTCCGCCGCCGTCGGGTGCGCCCAATCCGTTCATGGAGCTTGACATAACGGGGTCGAACGTGATCAACGGGTGGGATTTCCACGCAGACTTTGCCACCCCCGCCAACTCCAGCTTCACACCGCAGCCAGACCTGCCGATCACGCCGTTCGATGGCAATCTGTGCAACTTCTCGACCGACTGCATCCCGCAACCGGGGACCGGGGAGGGGCTCGACGCGATCGGCGGCACGCTGATGTACCGGCTGGCGTACCGGAACCTGCCGTCGTACCAGGCCATCGTCGCCAACGCCACCGTGGATGTAGGCGCTGACCACGCGGGCATCCGGTGGTTCGAGCTGCGCAATTCCGGTGGAGCCTGGTCCGTCTTCCAGGAAGGAACGCACACTCCCGATGCCGACAATCGCTGGATGGGATCCATCGCGATGGACATGACGGGGAACATTGCGCTCGGCTTCAGCGAGTCGAGCGCGGCGACGTTCCCGTCGATCGGATGGGCGGGTCGGCTGACCACAGACCCCCTCGGCACGCTCGGCCAGGGCGAGGCCACCGTTATCGCGGGAGCCGGGTCGCAGACGGACCCTGCGGGTCGTTGGGGCGATTACTCGATGATGAGTGTCGATCCGACGGACGACTGCACATTCTGGTACACGCAGGAGTACTACCCGGCCAGCAGCGCCCGTGGCTGGCACACACGGATCGCCGCCTTCTCCTTCCCCGAGTGCCAGGCGGGCCCGGCGCCGGCGACCGCGACCGGCGAGCTCAAGAAGTTCTACGACACACAGGGGAAGTACAAGCTCTATCGCGTCGGCAAGAACGTGGTGTTCAGGGGGGAGGTCGACCCGAATCATGGGGGCGATCCCCTGACGTTCATCTGGGAGCAGTACAAGAACGGCGGGTGGAAGAACGTCTCGACGGATTCCTTCAACATGAAGCCGAACGGCTCGGTAACGGTATTCATCGACGGAGACGACCTCG
>JBQTIP010000011.1:0-12880 GCA_052388025.1 Actinomycetota bacterium | reverse complement strand
GCTTGCCGGGCTCGTCAACTCGAGCGGGGCGATCGTCTCGGAGGATGGCGACGGCCTCCCCCCGTTCCGTCCCGGCTGACGGTCCCGGAACGCGCACTAGGTGGGTGCGCTTCAGACGAAGAACGGGGCGAAGGCGGACCGCAGCTCAGAGGTTCGCCAGACGACCAGCGCGGCGCCCGCAGCGATCAGCGCGATGAACCCCACCCACTGCACGGCTTGGCGCATGCTCCTCGGGCCGACTCCCTCGGCCAGGTAGCCGCCGATCGCGCCCGCCGCAAGGCCCCCGAGGTGGGCTCGCCAGTCGATCGCCCGGAAGGTGAAGGCCAGCAGCGCATTCATGAGGATGAGGGTGAAGGCCCACCTGAGGTTGGCCGCGGCCATGGCCAGGTGCCGCCGGCGGTAGTTGTACGCGAGGAACGCGCCGAAGACCCCGAAGATCGCTCCGGAGGCGCCGACGCCGACCGCGATGGCCGGGCCGAACGCGTAGGACGCGGCGCCGGCCAGGAAGCCCGAGACGAAGTAGATGACGAGGAATCGCGTCCCCCCGAGGTTCTCCTCGACGAGGCGGCCGAAGAGCCAGAGCGCGTACGCGTTGAACGCGATGTGGATCAGCCCGATGTGGAGGAACATCGAGCTGAGCAGCCGCCAGTACTGCCCGTCGGCGATGGCCGGCGGGAACAGCCCGCCCAGGTCGATCAGGCGCTGAGGCGACGGGCCTTCCAAGAGCGCCCTAGGGCCACCGGTCACGACCTCGACGACGAACAGAGCGAGGATCGCGATCATCAGGACCTTCGTGGCCGACATCCTGCCCAGGCTCCGCGCTCGCTTCCCCGGGCCCTCGCGGAACTCCTTGCGGGCCTCCTTCACGCACTCGGGACACTGGTGGCCGACGGGCGCCGGGATCATGCAGGCGGGGCAGATGGGGCGCCCACAGCGCGTGCAGTGGACCCGGGTCTGCTCCTCCGGGTGCCGGTAGCAGACCTCGACGGTGGGGATGGAAGGGCCGGGCTGGTCCTCCTGCATTCAGCAATGGTACGGGGTGACCGGGGATATGGCCGGAGCCGCCTCAGTCCGACGGCCAGAACCGCCAGCGCTCGACGTCGATGACGATCGCCGGACCGGCGGGCGGGCTATCGCGCTCCTGCGGGTACTTGCGCTCTATCAGCTCGACCGCTCGGCCGAGCTCGGGGCCGTCGCGCGCGATGCGCGCCGGACCATCGGCCCGGACCCACCAGAGCTCGCCCCAGTCCTCGCCGTAGTGATCGACCAGCACCGAGACACGCGACTCCGTCTGGATGTTGGTCAGCCGCTGGAGGTCTCTCGTTCGCTTCGGCTTCTCGTCTACGACGGTGAAGATGCGCCCGTCTTCCATGGCGAAGACGATCGGGACGATATGCGGCGCCCCGTCGGGCCGTACGGTCGCCAGCCGGGCTACACTGGCACCCACGAACCGTCGGCGGGCCTCCTGCTCGTCCGTCGGACGGCCTCCTCAGCCGCCTCGGTGGTGCGCGGTGGAACCGTGCGGGTCGTCTTCGTGCAAATGCGGGTCGATGTGCACCGTCACCGTGCGGAGGCGCGAGACGTCGTGCAAGAGCGCGTGCCGGACTTCCTCGGCGATTGCATGGCCCTGCCCGACTGAGAGGCTGGGGTCGACATCGATATCCAGCTCCGCATTCAAGCCGTGGCCGGCCCAGCGGGCGCGAGCGGCCGTGACGTGCTCGACTCCAGGGACCTCGGCCGCGACTGCTTCCAGCAGCCCGATCGTCGACTCGTCGGTCCCGTCGAGGATCCGGCGGAAAACCGTTCGGGCCGCATCTCTCAACACGAACAGGATGGCCACCGTGATGGCGAGGCCGACGATCGGGTCGGCACGCTCGAACCCGAGCTGCACGCCGGTTGCGCCGACCACGACGCCGAGCGAAGTGAGGCCGTCCGTCCGCGCGTGGTGGCCATCGGCCACGAGGGCGGCCGAGCCGATCCGCCTCCCGACGCGGATGCGGTACATGGCGACCAGCTCGTTCCCGGCGAAGCCCGCGACGCCCGCGGCGATCACCCATCCCACGTTGCGCAGATCCTGGGGATCCATCAAGCGCCGGACGGCCTCCCAGCTGGCCAGCCCCGCTGAGACCGCGATCGCGAGCACGATGAAGATGCCGGCGAGGTCCTCCGCCCGGTGATAGCCGTACGGGTACCTGCGGTTGGGAGGGCGTCGCCCCAGCCGGAAGGCGACCCAGAGGGGGATCGCGGTGAGGGCGTCGGTGAAGTTGTGGATCGTGTCGGCGAGGAGCGCAACGGACCCGCTCACCGCGACGATGGCTACCTGGAGCCCCGCCGTTGCCGCGAGCCCGACGAGCGAGACCACCACGACGCGGATCCCCTGAGCGCTAGCCGGCAGGGCATCGCCGGACGCAACCGTGCGATCGTGGCCGTGGCGCTGGCCGCCCATGGCGTCACTGTAGCGCCCGTGGGGGCAGCGGCTAGGACATGACGGGCAGTTGCCGGAGCTCCTTCGCCACCTCGTCCGGGTCGAAGAGGACGCCCCACCGGTCCGCGACGTTGCCGTCCGCACCGATGAGGAAGAGCCACGGCTCGACGAGGTCCCCGTCGCGTAAGAGCCAGTCGGCCGCCGCGCGGTTGATCACGAAGTTGTCGTGATCCCGCCAGATCTCGATGTGGATGAACACCGCGCGATCGCCGAATCGCGCCGCGAGCCCGGCCACCGCGTCGGTAACAGGGCCGCAGAACCGGCTGATGCAGAACGTCGGGGTCGCGAAGACCACCAACGCGGGACGCCCCTCGGCGATCGCGTCCGCGATGGTCCACCGGTGAAGCTCGGAATCGGGGATACGCCCGCTCGCCAGCGCCCGCGAGTCGATCGCGCCCTCCGGAGCATCCTTCGAGTCGACGGTCAGGTTCTCCGTCCGGAGCGCCGGCTGCCCCGGGGCGGGGAGCGCGGGCTCCCCGGCGACGAAGAAGCTCGCAGTCGCCGTCTGCGGGCCGCCGTCGCCGGTCGCGAGGTCCGCGGAGACCGTCACCTGCCAGATCCCGGCCCGGTCGAACGTCACGCCCTCCGCCTGATAGACGCCACGGCCCTCCGACGGGAGGGTCAGGCTCGGACCCGCGGCGCCGCCGTCCGGCGTGCCGGGCGTGGGGATGAACGCGGCTGTCGCCTCGGGTCCGGGCTGCGGCTCCGTCGGTTCTTCGACGGTCCCCGTGTAGGCGAACCGCATCTCGATCGTGCCGAAGCTGACGAGGCGACCTTCGGGGGCCAGCAGGCCGGCGAGGAACCGCTGCGGCGCCCCCGCGTAGAGATCGGCGCTCGCCACCTCCACGGCGATCAGCGCGGGCGTGCTCGGTCCACCGTCCAGCGCCGGGCCGGCATCGGACGCCGTGCAAGCCGACGCCGCGAGCCCGAGCGCGGCGAGGCCCGTCACGATCCGGAGGAGGGGGGGACGGCTCACGGTTCCATCATCCCGCGCGCAGCCGGTTTCGTCTCGCCGGCCTCACGCGGGGCAAGAGGGCACGTCGACGCCGATCGCCTCCAGCGCCGCGAGGGTCGCCCCGATCAGCTCCGCCATGTCCGGGACGAAGGAATCTGGGAGGTGGGACCGCGCGAGGTCGGACTCCACCTGCTCCTTCGCCACCAGGAGCCGCCCGGCGACGGCGCGGTCGACGACCTCGGTCGCCGCAGCGATGACGTGGAGCTCCTCGTGGGATTCGTTGAAGAAGGCTGCGTTCGCGCCCTCGAGGTCGGAGGAGAGCTCGCTCTGCATCTCGCAGAGGCCTCGTACTGCGGCGCGCGCGGCCTCCACGGTCACGACTCCGAGGCTCCCCGACGGGCCGCCCGGGCTCGGCCCGTCGCTCGGAGCATCCGAGGGCCCGCACGCCGCGAGGAAGGTCGCGGCCGCGAGGGTCGCCGCCAGCCTCTGGGTGGAGGGCCGCACGATCCGAGACTACCCGGCCGGCGGAGCTACAGCGCCCCCTCGAGCCTGAGAAGGAACTCCTTCCGGTCGAGACGTCCGCCGTAGCCGCCGAGGCCGCCGTTCGAGTGCAGCACGCGGTGGCACGGCACGACGATCGGCACGGGGTTGTCGTGAAGGGCGTTCCCGGCCGCGCGGGCCGCGCGCGGGCTGCCGGCCATCGCGGCGACGTCGCGGTAGGAGGACACGCTCCCGAACGGGATCCGAGCCGTGGCCTCCAGCACCTTGAGCGTGAACCCGCGCACGAGCGAGAGGTCCACATCGAGGTCGAAGCCGCGGCGGCCGCCGTCGAAGTACTCGTCCAGCTCCCGCCGGGCCTCCTCCAGCAACTCGGGCGCCTCGAGGACCCGCGGGGAGACGTCGCCGGCGAGCTCCTCCAGGACGCGATCCCGATCCTCGTTGTCGTAGGCGACACGGACCAGGCCGCGCGAGGTGGAGGCCACAAGAAGATCGCCGAGCGGCGACGGCACCGACGCGTAGGCGACGTCGACGAGGGATTCCTCGGCGGCGCGGCCGGCGAGCTCCTCGGCGGCTCGGCGGGCGGCGGCATCCACCTCCGCGGCGCGGATCGGTTCGAGCTCGTTCATCCCACGCTCCCTTCTGCCCGAGAGACGACTACCGGCGGAGTCTCGGCCAGCAAGCGACGCAGCGCGCGCCGCCCCTGGTAGGCGCTTGCCCGCGCCGCCTCCTCCGAGCACCCCAGCGCGCGAGCGACCTCCGCGTAAGGAAGGTCCAGCACGTAGCGATGCACCACCGCGGTTCGCTGCAGGGACGGAAGCCTCCGGACCGCCCGCCAAAGCCCCGGTTCTGGATCGGCCTCCTCCCGGCCGGCGCGCTCCGGAAGTTCCGCGAGCGGCACGGGGCCGCGCCGCGTTCTCCGCGCGTGGTCGATGGCCTTGCGAGTGGCGATCGTGAGGATCCAGCCGCGCAGGTTGGAGGCGTCGCGCAGCGCAGGGTAGGCCCGGAGCGCCGCCAGGAACGTCTCCTGGAAGCAATCGTCCGCATCCCCGCGCCCGACCGTTGCCAGGAGGAACCGGTACACGGGCACCCGGTGCTCCTCTAGGAACGTCGCGAACGGCGGCAACCCCATCACCCCATGAGAACGCTCCCGGGCGGCCCCGCGTGAGATGCCGTTCACACCGCGGGCCACGGGTATGGCCGGTCGGGCCCCGGCTCCGGGAAGCGGCCGGCCTCGATCAGGGCGGCGCTCCGGCGGGCGGCGGCGTCCACCTCCGTTACTTCGAGCAGCTCAGAGAGCTCGTCGCGCAGCGGCCCGGTCCGAAGCTCCTCGGCCAGGCGCCGGAGATCATCGGTGAGCGGCCGAGGGATGGCCTCCCCGGCGAAGTCCCAGATGACCGTCCGCAGCTTGGGCGCCGTGCTGAAGCACACTCCGTGGTCGACCACGAACACGCGCCCGTCGGCGGCGAGGAGGCAGTGGCCCGACTTGCGATCTGCGTTGTTCACGACCGCGTCGAACAGGGCTACGCGCCGGAACTCGTCGGCCCGCCCTTGCATGAGCGTGAAGTAGTGCTGGCGCGGATCGAAGTCGACGAAGAGCTGGACCGAGCCGGGCCCCTCGGGTCCCCTGCGAAGGACGGTCGGGGGTACCGACGGCCATCCGAGCGCGCGGGCCACCAGGTAGGCCGCGACCTCCCGCCGGCAGAGCGTTCCGTCGGGGAAGTCCCAGAGCGGCGCCTCGCCTGCCCGAGGCTTGTAAACGGCAAGCGTCTCGGGACCGACCCCGCTCACCTTCGCGAGGAACGTGTAGTTGGAGGCGCGGGGGAGCAGCCCGAGGATCTCGAGGTCGCCGTCCGTGAGGACCCGGAGCACCTCGTCATCCGGTCCCGTCACGGCGCGGCGGATCCCCGGTGCCCGTTCATCGCCGGGCACCAGTGGCCCTCCGGGTCGATCGGGTTGCCGCAGAATTGGCAGGCGGGCCGTCCGCGGGCCGAGACCACGGCGCTGTGCCGTGAGAGCGCCAGCATCTGCTCGCGGGTCGCCCAGAGGCGGACCTTGCCGGCCTCGGGCGCCTCCTCCTCGTCGGCCTCGGGGACGAGCTCCTCGAGATCCAGGAGGATCATGTCCCGCTCCTCCTCGTAGCCGATCGATAGGCGGCCCGCCCGCCATATGGGCTCCACCGGCTCTTCCAGCTCCATCTCCTCATCGCCGGGCCCCTCGTCGGTCTCCTTGCCCACTCGAGCGAGGATCTCGAGGATCGAGGCGGCGAGCAGCCGGACCTGTTCCTTCTCGACCAGCACCGTGACGAGCTCCGGACCCCTGCGGGCCTGGAGGTAGAAGATTCGGTGGCCCGGCTCGCCGATCGCCTCGGCCGTGATCCGTTCGACTGGATCGAGCTCCATGGGGGTCTATCCTCCGGCCCGGGCGCGGGCCGTCTTCCGGGGCACGAGGTCGGCGAGTCCGCCGGTGTCGTTCATCTTGATGATCCGGGGAATGCCGTCTCCCGCCGAGACGACGGAGACGGAGACGGGGTCGACGATCAGCCGCTGGAACAGGTCGGGATGCACGCCGGTGAAGTGCGCGAGCAATAGCCGGATCACGTCCCCATGGGAGAACACGGCCGCGGTCCCCTTGGGGTGCGAGGCGAGTATGCGGTCGGTCGCCCGCACGGCCCTGTCCTGGACCTCGAGGAGGCTCTCACCGCCGGGGAACCGCGCGCGCGATGGCACCTGCTGAACCATCCGCCAGAGCTTGGTTCGGGCGAGCTGGGCCAGGGGCCGCCCGGTCCATGCGCCGTAGCGCACCTCACCGAGGTCATCGTGAACCTGGACCTCCATGCTCCTCGCCGCGGCGAGCGGCTCGGCGGTCTCGGTGCAGCGCTCGAGCGGGCTCGAATAGATGGCGCGGATGGGCACGCCCGCCAGCCGCTCGGCCAGGCGCTCCGCCTGCTCCCGTCCCCGGTCGGAGAGATGCACCCCCGGCGTCCAGCCGGAGAGGCGCTTGCCCGTGGAGTCTGTTAGCCCGTGGCGGACGAGAAGCAGGAGTGCCATCGCGGTGCAGGATAGCGCCGCCGCGCCGACTCACGCTCCGGGCAGCCGCACCTCGAGAGTCGTCCCTCGGCCGAGCGCGCTCGAGACGTTCACCGTGCCCCCGTGGTTCTCCACGATGTGGCGAACGATCGAGAGGCCCAGGCCCGTTCCGCCCGTCTCCCGGGAACGGGCCCGATCGACGCGGTAGAAGCGCTCGAAGATCCTCGGGAGGTCGCGGGACGGGATCCCGACGCCGGTGTCAGCGACTCTGAGGACCGCCCGGGCGTCCTCGGACGCGAGGGACACGTCGACCTTGCCACCCGGTCTCGTGTAGCGGATGGCGTTGTCGAGGAGGTTCCTCACCAGCAGCGAGAGGTCGCGGGCGGAGCCCCGCACCCGCTGGATCCCGTCGGTGCGCACGTTGAGCGAGACCCCGGCGTCTGCCGCGATCTCCTCGAGCCTACCCACCTCCTCTCGGAGCAGCTCGTCGAGCGAGACGATCTCCGTGAGATCGCTCCCGGACTCCAGCCTCGAGAGGTCGAGGAGGTCCGAGACGATGCGGGATAGCCGGAGCGCCTCTTTCTCGAGTTGCTCGGCGAACCGCGGGATCACCCCGGGGTCGTCGGTCACGGCGGTTCGGATCGTCTCGGCCGCTGCTTGGATGGACGCGGCGGGCGTCTTCAACTCATGGGAGGCGTTCGCCACGAAGTCCCTTCGGACCGCGTCCAGGCGTTTGGCCTCCGTCACGTCGCGGAGGACCAGCAGAACCGATCCGTCGTTTCCCACCGGCAACGCGGCCCCGCGCAGCGAGCGCGCGGGCGTGCCCGTCTCGACGTCGATCTGGACCGGGATTCGCCCTTGAGTTGCCCGGCGCGCGGCCTCGCGCAGCCCGAGCGGGGTGAGGGTCGCGAGCGTGCCCGGCCGGCCGCCCAGGTGACCTTCGATGGCGGGATTGGCGAACCGCACGCGGCCGTCCGGTGCCGCGAGCAGGATCCCCTCCTCCATGGAAGAGAGGATGAGGTCGCGCGTCCGCTGCTCCCCTCGGGCGGAGCGGATCTGTTCCTCGAGCCGCTCGGCCATGCGGTTCACGGTGGAGGCGAGCACCGCGAGCTCGTCAGGCCCTCCCTCCGGCTCGACCCTAACCGCGTGGTTGCCCTCGTCGTGGCGGGCCAGCGACTCTGTGGCCCGGCGAAGCGGCCGCGATACCCCGCGGACGACGAGCAGGACGCCGGCCGTCGTCGCAGCGGCCGCGACGAGCAGCCCGATGGCGAAGGCGACGCGAACGGTGTTCCGGCCGTCCACGAACTCCCGCTCGAACACACGATCCAGCACGAGCCCGATGCCGAGCAGCACGGAGAGGATCACCGTCAGCTGCCAAAGGACGAGCCGGCCGGCGAGCGTGCGAGGAGGTCTCATTGTCGTGCGCTCATCGCACCAAGTGTAGAAGGGTCCGGCGGCCGTTCATCCCGGGTTCAGGTGAGGAACGGCGGCCGCCGGGCCCAGTCGCTCCTCGAGTCCCTTCGCGGGCAGTTCCTCCGCGACGTCGGTGTTCCGGCGTCGGGAACGAGGCGTGCGGGCGGGGCGAGTTGAGCAGAGTTCGGCCATCCCGCGCTCACTCTTCCTCGCCGGTTCACCGCGCGTTCACCTTGGGGTCAGGGTCCCGTCACCGGCCCTCCATAGCATCGGCCGCGATGAAGGCATCCGCAGTCGATAGCTGTGGTCGATGGGAGAACGGTCCGGCGCCCCCTCTCCGAACCGTTCTCCCGTCTGCCTGTTCGGGCCACCCAGCAAGGAGGAATGATGAGAGAGAGAGGGAAGCTCTACGGGATCGTGGCCGCCGTGGTCGCGTTGATGCTCCTGGGTGCCGCCTGCGGCAGCGACAACAACAACGGTGCCGGTGGTGGCAACGGTGGCGAGACACTCACGGGCGACATCTTCGTCTCGGGATCGTCGACGGTGGAGCCGGTGTCGGCGCTCGTCGCGGAGCTGTTTGCAGAGCAGAACCCCGATGTCAACATCGCCGTCGAAGGACCCGGAACGAGCGACGGCTTCGAGCTCTTCTGCAACGGCGAGACCGACGTCCAAGACGCCTCGCGTGCGATCAAGGAGGAGGAGGTGTCGGCGTGCGAGTCGGCCGGTGTGGAGTACGTGGAGCTCTACATCGGAATCGACGGGATGGCGGTCCTCACTTCTCCGGAGAACGCCTCGGTCACGTGCCTTGGCTATGCAGATCTTTGGGCGCTCATCGGGCCGGAGGCCGAGGGCATCGAGAACTGGCAGGATGCGATCCCACTCGCGAAGGAGCTGGGCTCGAAGTACACCGACCAGTACCCCGACGCGCCCCTCGACATCACCGCACCGGGTGAGGAGTCGGGCACGTTCGACTCATTCGTGGAGCTCGGCCTTGAGCCGATCGGCGATGACGTGCTGGGTCTGGAAGATGTCACGACGCGGCCCGACTACGTGTCCTCGGGGAACGACAACGTGATCATCGAGGGCATCGCGGGGGCGCCGGCCTCCCTCGGGTGGGTCGGGTACGCCTTCTACGAGCAGAACCAGGACGTCGTGAAGGCCATCGCTATCGACGGTGGGAGCGGATGCGTCGCGCCGTCGCCGGAAACGATCGCCGACGGCTCCTACCCGCTTTCGCGGCCGCTCTTCATCTACCCCAGCCTGGGGAGTGCGGCAGAGAACCCCGCGCTGGTCGCGTTCGTCGACTACTACATGACCCCGGATGGGCTAGATCTCGCGGTCTCGGAGGTCGGGTACGTGCCGATCCCGGCGGGTGACCAAGAGACCACGCGGGCGGCCTGGGAAGACACGAAGAGCAACCTTTAGAATCGCGATACCTCGGCCCCTTGCGCGAGCCGCAATGTGAGCCTGGTGAGCGCGTGTGGCTGAATCGACGGTAACGATCGGGACGACGGGGCGCGAGCCCATCGCGCTCTCCAACCTGCGCGGCAGCCGCTCGCGTCGTCGCAAGGAGGCGGCGATCCGCGCCCTCTTCCTGTCAGCGGCGGGTCTCTCCGTCGTCATCAACGTCGCCATCCTTCTCTCGCTAGGGGACGGCACGATCGACTTCCTGCGCAAGGCCGACCTCTCGACCCTCTGGAGCGAGGGATGGTTCCCCAGGCGAGGGCTCTTCGATGTCAAGACGATCCTTGTCGGGACGCTCCTGGTCTCGGTGATCGCGATGGCGGTGGCCACGCCGCTCGCGCTGGGTGCCGCCATCTACCTGTCCGAGTACGCGAGCCGCCGCGCCCGGAGGATCCTCAAGCCGATCCTCGAGGTGCTGGCCGGCGTGCCCAGCGTCGTGATGGCGTACTTCGCGCTCACCTGGATCAGCCCCAACATCGTGAAGTCGTTAGTCCTCACGGCACCCAGCTTCAATCTGGCCGCGGCGGGCATCGGGGTCGGGATCCTGATCGTCCCCATCGTGGCCTCCGTCGCCGAGGACGCGCTGCACGCGGTGCCCGAGTCCCTCAGGGAGGCTTCCTACGGGCTGGCTGCGCGCAAGCGAGCCACGAGCCTGCGGGTCGTGGTTCCCGCGGCGGTCTCGGGGATCGTCGCGGCGCTGATCCTTGGGATCTCCAGAGCGATCGGCGAGACCCTCGTGGTCGCCATCGCTGCCGGCGCGACCGGGGGCTCGCTCTTCACCTTGGACATCTTCGGGCCGGGACAGACGATGACGGGTGCGATGGCCTCCCTCGCGACCGGCTCCGATCAGGTGAGGGGTGCGGAGGCCGCCTACCCGAGCCTCTTCTTCGTAGGGACGCTGCTCTTCTTCCTGACGCTCGGGCTGAACATCGTGAGCGAGCGCTTCGTGCGTCGCGTTAGGAGGCGGTACTGATCCCCGACCCTGCTACCGTCGAGCCCGTCTCGCCGACCGCGGAAGCGGTCCTCCAGGCCCTGAGGGGAGGCCGCCTGCGAGGCCGGGAGATCTTGTTCCAGTTCCTGCTGCTCTGCACGCTTCTCATCGCGCTGGCCCTACTGGTCGTCCTGATCGTGTTCATCCTTCAGCAGGGCCTCGGGGTCCTACAGGAACGGGGAACGGACTTCCTGACCTCGAATCTCTCGTCGCTCCCGGAGCGGGCGGGCGTGCACCAGGGGCTCATCGGCTCGCTCCTGCTCATGCTCTTCGTCATCGTCCTGGCTTTTCCGATCGGCATTGGTGCGGCGGTCTACCTGGAGGAGTACGCGAAGGACAACCGAGTGACCCGGTTCATCACCGCGAACATCCGGAACCTCGCCGGAGTGCCGTCGATCGTCTACGGACTGCTTGGCCTCGCGATCTTCGTGCAGCTGTTCGGCGGACTTACCGGTGGCCGGAGCGTCATGAGCGGGGGGTTGACCATGGCGCTCCTCGCGCTCCCGATCGTGGGGATCACGTCAGCGGAAGCGATCCGTGCGGTCCCGAACAGCATCCGGGAGGCCGGATTCGGCGTCGGCGCCACCCGCTGGGAGGTGATTCGGAGCCACGTGCTGCCTTACGCGGCCCCGGGGATCCTCACCGGCTCGATCCTCACGCTTGCGCGCGCTCTCGGGGAGACGGCGCCCCTCATCCTGATCGGGTCGGTCACGGGGTTCTTCGCGTCTCCCAGCGGCGGCATCCAGGAGACGCTTCAGGGACCCTACACGGCCTTGCCGACCATCATCTTCACGTGGGCGCGTCGTTCGCAACGCGCGTTCGGCTCATCCACGTACGCAGCCATCATCGTGCTCATGGCCATCTTGCTAGTTGTCAACACGGCGGCCATCCTGTTGAGGAACCGCTATGAGCGAAAGTGGTGAGACCGTGGACGTGAGCGTCGAGAGCGAAGCCCACACGGCGGCAGCCGGGCGGCTCACAGTCAGGGCGTCCAGGGAGGAGGAAATAGCGGAGACACGGGAGATCGTGTTCGACGTTCGCGATCTCTCCGTGTTCTACGGCGACTTCCGGGCCGTTCGCAGCGTCACGTTGCCGATCGCCAGGAACGAGATCACGGCGCTGATCGGCCCGTCGGGGTGCGGCAAGACCACCATCCTCAGGTGCTTCAATCGGATGAACGACCTCGTGGACGGGGCTCGGGTCGAGGGGACGATCCTGTACCACGGAGTCGATCTCTACCACCGCGATGTGGACCCAGTTGAGGTCCGCCGCCGGGTCGGCATGGTGTTCCAGAAGCCAAACCCGTTCCCGAAGTCCATCTACGAGAACATCGCGTTCGGCCCCAAGATCGCGGGGTACAAGGGCAACATGGACGAGTTGGTCGAGCGGACGCTGCGCAGGGCGGCGCTGTGGGAGGAGGTCAAGGGAAAGCTGAAGACCTCCGCGATGTCCCTTTCCGGTGGGCAGCAGCAGCGCCTGTGCATCGCCCGGGCCATCGCCGTGCAGCCCGACGCCATCCTGATGGACGAGCCTTGCTCCTCGCTCGACCCGATCTCCACGCAGCGGATCGAAGACCTCATGCAGGAGCTGGTCGCCGATTACACTATCGTCATCGTCACGCACAACATGCAGCAGGCGGCGCGGGTGAGCGACCGGACCGCCTTCTTCACTGTAGAGGTCTCGGACAACGGCCAGCGAACCGGGATCGTCGTTGAGTACGACCGCACCGAGGTCATCTTCACCAAGCCGTCGGACAAGCGGACGGAGGACTACGTCACCGGGAGGTTCGGCTGATGTCCCGCCTGCACTTCCACGAGGAGCTCGAGGGCCTCGAGCTGGACATCCTGGCCATGGGAGAGCACGCCGAGCGGGCAGTGGGCAAGGCGGTCGATGCCCTTGCCACCCGGAACGCCGCCGAGGCCGACGAGGTGATCGCCGGCGACGACGAGATCGACGAGAAGTACCTGTCGGTCGAACAGCGCCCGTTGCAGTTGCTTGCGCTTCAGACGCCGGTAGCGACGGACCTCCGGGTGATCTCGGCCCTC
>JBQTIP010000010.1:0-3256 GCA_052388025.1 Actinomycetota bacterium | reverse complement strand
CCCGATCCGGGTGATCACCATGTCCCGGGCGATCTCCCCCAGCGCTCCTTCCTCACTCGCCGGCTCGGCCACGATGAGCCGGATGGAGTTCGTCCCGAGGTCGACGGCAGCGACGCGCCCCGCTTTTTCCTCCCGATGCACGGGCTCGACCCGCTCCGCGACCCACGCCCCCACTGGGTCGGCGCCGCCCGCCAGGTGGTTTGCGTAGTGCGCGTGGAGACACTTCACTCCGGTCCGCGTTCCGCCCACGCCGCCCTGGTCGCGCGCATCGGGATGGAAGCGAGCCCGCTCCTCCGCGTACTCGTGGTGGGCGGCCTCGAGGGCGGCGGCGAATCCGGCGTCGGTCTCCGCCCGCCGGTTGAGCCGAGCGATGGCGCCGTCGGACTCGAGCCGCGCGACGGCCCTCACGGCCGCCGGGCAGGTCAGCCAGAAGAGCGTCGGGAACGGGTCGCCGTTCGCGTCGAAGGGGTCATTGCGGATTACGAGCGGGTGCCCGCCCGTGCACCGAGCCGCCACCGAGAAGGGGGTCGTGGGCTCGCGCCCGAGCTGCTTGCCGACGGCCTCGAGATCGCTTGCCCTGAGCTCGCCCAAGCGCTACTTGCGCTTGTGCTCGAGGGAGCGCTTGTAGTCGACCTGGCGCTCCTCGCTCGAACGCATGAACTTCTTGAGCATCTGCTCAAAGCCGGGGTCAGAGCCCCGGCGCCGCGTCAGCCGCGGCTGGGGGTCCTGCAGGGCCTTGATCGAGAGATCGATCTTGCCGTCCTCCTTGATCGAGAGGACCTTGGCCTGGACGACGTCGCTCTCGTGGAGATGCTCGCGGACGTCCTTCACGTAGTTCCGGTCGATCTCGGAGATGTGCACGAGCCCGACCTTGCCGCCCTCCAGCTGGAGGAACGCCCCGTAAGGGGTGATGCGCTGGACGGTGCCCTCGACGACCGCCCCGACCTCGATGTCTGCGATCTCAGCCCCTTTCGATCCCGTCGGGCGAACCCTTCGTCCGCCCCTCGGGGAGACGGCCACTATCCCATCGGCCGGAATCGGGCGTCAATACGCTCCGCGGCCCTCGACATCCGGTCAGCAGGGTGGGGGCTGCGGCTCGCCGCCTTTCGGGACGACTACGAACGCGACCTCGCCGGACTTCACCATCCCCAGGCACTCGCGAGCCAGCCGCTCGAGCTCGGCGGGGTCGTGAAGCCGCGCGATCCATCGTTCCAACTCGGCGTTGGCATCCTCGAGGAGCAGGATCTGCCGACCGAGGTCGGCGATCTCGCCGCGCTGGTCGAGGTACTGGCGAACGGGGACGGCGGAGAACACCGCGAGCACGGCCACGACCGCGGCCAGAAGGACCCCGCGGGCCGTCGGGCGCGCCCGGGCGCGCGGAACAGTTTGCGATCCGGCCCTCACGCGCGGCTCCGCATGATCGCGGATGCGCCCGCGTAGCGAGCGGCATCGCCGAGCTCCTCCTCGATGCGGAGCAGGCGGTTGTACTTCGCCGTTCGCTCGCCGCGGGAGGGGGCCCCGGTCTTGATCTGACCCGCGTCGGTCGCGACCGCGAGGTCGGCGATCGTGGTGTCCTCGGTCTCGCCGGAGCGATGGCTCACGATCACCCCATACGAGCTCCGGCCGGCCATCTGGATCACATCCAGCGTCTCGGTGAGCGTCCCGATCTGGTTGGGTTTGACGAGGATGGCGTTGCCGATCGCCTCGCGCAGACCGCGCCCCAGACGCTCAGGGTTCGTCACGAAGAGGTCGTCGCCGACGAGCTGGCAGCGGGTGCCGAGGGCGCGGGTGAGCTCCGACCAACCCTCCCAGTCGTCCTCGGCAAGCCCGTCCTCGATCGAGACGAGCGGAAAGCCGTCGAGGAGCCCTGAGTAGAACGCGATCATTGCCGCGGCATCGCGGTCGGTGCCTTCGAGCCGGTATCGCCCCTCCCGGTGGAGCTCGGAGGCGGCCGCGTCCATCGCGAGCGCGATCTCGTCGCCCGGCTCGAGCCCGACGGTCTCGATCGCGGCCACTAGGAGCCCGAGTGCCGCGCCGGCGGTGCCGATATCGGGCGCGAAGCCGCCCTCGTCGCCGACGCCGGTCGCCATCCCCTTGTCCTTGAGGATGCCGTGGAGCGCGTGGAAGACCTCGGCGCCCCACCGAAGCGCCTCAGACCAGGACGCGGCCCCCAACGGCGCCAACATGAACTCCTGGAACTCGAGGTCGTTGTCCGCGTGCGCGCCCCCGTTGATCACGTTCATGAGCGGGAGTGGAAGCACGTGCGCGCCGGGCCCGCCGAGATACCGGTAGAGGGGGAGCCCGAGGCTCGCGGCGGCCGCGTGCGCCGTGGCGAGCGAGACCCCGAGCAGCGCGTTCGCGCCGAGCGCCGACTTGTCGGCGGTGCCGTCGAGGTCCAGCAGCACCCCGTCGACGCCCCGCTGATCCAGCGCCTCCAGCCCGGCCAGGGCGGGCCCGATCACGCCGATCACGTTCTGGACGGCCCTCAGCACGCCCTTGCCGCCGAAGCGCTTCGGATCGCCGTCGCGAAGCTCCAGCGCCTCGTGCTCGCCGGTCGAGGCACCCGACGGAACGGCCGCCCTGCCTAGGGCACCGTCCTCGAGCCACACGTCGACCTCGACGGTGGGGTTCCCACGGGAGTCGAGGATCTCGCGTGCGAGGACGGATTCGATGGCAGGCATGGGGGGACGATTGTAGTGCGACCACCTTGCCCGACCGTGTATCTCTAGTGCGATGCGAATCTGCCTGTGGCACGGATGGCTGCTCGACGGAAGCGGCTCCAACGTCAACACGGCGCGCGTCGCCGACGTCCTCCGTCGCGAGGGTCACGACGTGCTGCTCGTCTGCCAGGAGCGGCACCCGGAACGCTTCCCGTTCGTCGACGCCTGGGCGACCGCGGATCGGACCGGCGTTTCACCGTTGAAGACGACCGGCGTCGCGCCCGCCGCCGGCCGCGTCGTGCTGGTCCGGCCGCTGATCGGCGACCTCCTCCCGGTCTTCGTGATCGACGAATACGAGGGGTTCGCGCGCGTCGAGCGGTTCGTCGACCTGTCCGACGCGGAGCTCGCGACGTATCTCGACCGGAACGTCGCCGCGCTGAGTGCGGCGGTGGAATGGCACGGCTCCGAGGCGGTGATCGCGGGGCACGCCGTCCCGGGCCCCGTCGTTGCCCGACGAGCCGTCGGAGCCGGCAGATACGTGGCGAAGATCCACGGCAGCGACCTGGTGTACGCGATCGACCTCCAGGACAGGTACG
>JBQTIP010000009.1:0-2122 GCA_052388025.1 Actinomycetota bacterium | reverse complement strand
GATCTCCGCCCCGCCCACGCGGGAGGTCTTGACCTCGTTCCACAGATCCGCGTCGTCGAAGGTGACGGTGATGCCGCGGTAGGGCTTCTCCCCGGCGGCGTCGCCCCAGGTGTTGTTCGCGTAGTCGGGGTCGGGGGTGCCGAGGTCGTTGCGGCCCTTGAACACGATCCTTCCCGCGCCATCTGAGTACAGGCGCCCGAGCTCTGCCTCGGCGACCATCTGGAGATGATTGAGCGCCGATGTGGCCGCAAGCGTCATCTCCGGGACGAGGACCTCTCCCGTCGAGACCACCCGCTCGCTTGCCGGCCACCCGGCGGCGTCTAGCACGGCGTTCACGCGGGCGCCGGATGACTGGCGCGGGAACGACGCGGTTATCTGGCGCGCCGCGAGCGGGGCGAAGCCGTCCACCAGCCCAAGCTCGACGATGGCGTCGAGCTGATCCGGCCAGTCTTGCGGCCAGGCCTCGACGTAGCCCGAGAAGCGATCGTACGCGTTCCCCCCGTAGGCAGCGACGATCTTGCATCGCCGAAGCGGCAGGACCGACGGGTAATACGGGGACGCCGGATTGGCGGGATCGAAGCGTCGGTCGAGGTTTTCCAACGTCACCGTCGCCGTCCCTGCCTCGACGCGGTCGAGTTCGTGGCTGGTGCCGCGGTGGATGCTAAGAGCCCTGACGTAGCTTTCGACCGGTTGCCACACGGGGGGCGCGGCCGGATCGGTGAAGGACACGTAGACCATGAGCGGGATCCTGCCCCCCGTAGGCATCGTGTTGTTCTCGGTCACGGCGGGCGCCGGGGCAAGGCTCGACTCCGCGCCGAAGGAAACCGCAAGCTGCCGCTCGAGCGGGCGAACGGCGATCAGTTGGCGGATGACGTTGACCTCTTGGCCCGCCGAGACGCCTTGGACGGCCCCCCCGATGGAACCAGTCGCCTTGGCTGTCTCCTGCAACAGATACGAGCACGTCGCCGCCACGATGACGTTTGCCCCTTCGCCCGAGGCCACATAAGGGGCGATGCTCTCCCAGGCCGGGTTCCAGCCGAAGGGCCCCCCCGCGGTGAGGATCAGGGGCGAGGCTGCGAAGTAGAGCAGCATGACCCCGTCGCGGGTCGGCGTGATGGTGGGGGCGAGGGCCTTCGCCTGTCCCGCCACCATCCCGATCTCGATCGAGGAGGTATCGATCCCATCGGCGGACCCGTGTACATCGGTGAGGGCGATGATCCCTCCCGCGGCCCGGGCGGCCGTGAAGCCGAACGTGAAGGTGGCCCCCTCTGTTCCGTCGGCGCGGCGGTAAAGGAACGTGACCCGCAGCGAACGGTGAACGGCGCTCGGCGGGCTCGCCACGGCAGTCCAGCCGGCCAAAGAAGGCACCGGCGGTCCGGCGGGGGCCATGGTCGCGATCTGCGCCAGCATGTAGTCGCCGGAGACCACGCCCGTCGGCTTGGGGATCGTGAGAGAGGTTTGCGTCGCCTGCGAGGAGGCGGCGGAGGTCGGCTCTCCTCTTACAGCGATCGCGCCCATCAGATCAGGTAGGCGATGTCCAAGAACCCGGCCGGGAGCGTTAGTCGGTCACCGTTCAACACGACCTTCGCGACGGCTTTTACCTGCAGGAGGTTGCCCAAGGTCGCGGCGTCGCGGATCCCGATCGCGACGATCACGCCCCAGTCCGCAGTAGCGGTCGCCCACTGCAGCGCACTCGTGTTTTCCACGGCCCCGCCGCCTAACGCGGTGAAATTCGTCGTGTTACAAACGACCGCGAGGCGCGCGTAGGCCCCACCTGAGACCTCGACACCACCGGCATCTGCCTTCGAGGGCGCCGTCGTGTACGCGGCGAGATGGATCGTGCCGGGGAAGGTGAACGCCTCGCCGCGGTAGTGCGCCCGGACGAGCTTGTCGGCGAGATAGGTCGATAGATCGCTCGCCATCAGATGATCCCCGTGGTGACGTTCCGACGTTGCAGCCGCAGCAGCTCGTCGCGGATGGTCCGCGTCAGGTCACGCTCAGTGATGACGGAGCCTGCGACGTGGACGTTTACCGTCATCCCTCCGACACCGACTCGTCCGGCCCGGCTCAATGGGATGACGGCCTCCGGTCCCGCTTCGCCGATAAGCGCCATCGTGGGACG
>JBQTIP010000008.1:0-7883 GCA_052388025.1 Actinomycetota bacterium | reverse complement strand
CGCTGCGTGGTCGACAACACGTTCGCGACGCCGTATCTCCAGCGGCCGCTGGAGCTCGGCGCCGACGTCGTCGTGCACTCCGTCACCAAGTACCTCGGCGGCCACTCGGACCTCGTGGGAGGCGCGGTCGTCACGAGCGACGACGAGCTGGCCGGCGAGCTGGCGTTCCTGCAGAACGCCGTGGGCGCCGTCCCCGGGCCCATGGACTGCTACCTCGCGCTGAGGGGCGTGAAGACCCTCGCGATCCGGATGGAGGCACACTGCCGGGGGGCGGGCCGGATCGCCGAGTTCCTGGCGGGCCACCCCAAGGTCACCAAGGTGCACTACCCGGGGCTCCCCGAGCATCCGGGCCACGACGTAGCGGCGCGGCAGATGCTGGACTTCGGAGGCATGGTCTCGTTCGAGGTCGCCACGCCGGAGGAGGCGACACGGGTCGCGGAGCAGACGCGGCTGTTCTTCCTCGCCGAGTCGCTGGGCGGCGTGGAATCGCTGATCGAGGTCCCGGGGCCGATGACGCACGCGAGCGTAGCCGGCTCACCGCTGGAGGTGCCGCCCACGCTGATCCGCCTCTCGGTCGGCATCGAGCACCCGGACGACCTGGTGGAGGACCTCGTCCGAGCGCTCGGATAAGTCTGCGCTAGGGAGGTTGTCGTTCGATGGCCCGCAGGCTCCTCCCCGTCGCGCTTGCGGCGCTGCTCTTTCTCCTCCTGCCCGTTCCCGGCGGCGCAGATCCTCTCGTGCGCCCCGTGGCCACCGGCCTCGCGTTCCCCACGAACATGGCCTTCGCCCCCGACGGGCGGCTGTTCTTCAACGAGAAGGACACGGGGCGGATCCGCATCATCGAGGACGGGCGGCTGCTCCCGGAACCATTCGCCACTCTCCCCGTCGGGCTCGTGAGCAACGAGACCGGGCTCCTCGGACTCGCGCCCGATCCCCGGTTTGCATCTGAACCTTGGGTTTGCGTCTACCACTCGGACTCCACCGACGGGCTGAACCGGCTCGTGCGCATACGCGCGCAGGGGAACTTCGAGACGGAGCGGGAGACCCTGCACGACGCGCTTCCGACCGTGAACGGCTACCACAACGGAGGCGACCTGACGTTCGGCCCCGATGGGAAGCTCTACCTGGTGACCGGCGAGGCCCCGAGCCCGACCGGGCGCAGGACGTGAACGACCTCGGCGGCAAGGTGCTCCGCCTGAACCCCGACGGGTCGATCCCCGACGACAATCCGTTCGGGCCCGAGAATCCCGTCTTCGCGCTGGGCCTCCGCAACTCTTTCGGACTTTGTTTCAACCCTGCCAACGGCGATCTATGGGAGACCGAGAACGGCCAGCAACGACGAGGTGAACCTCATCCGCGCCGGTGGGAACTACGGCTGGCCGATCCAGCTGGGCCCGGGCGGCCAAGCGGGGTTCACCGATCCCGCCCTCGTGCTCCCGCAGGTGATAGTGCCCACCGGATGTGCGTTCTACGCGGGCACCGTCGACCCGCTGCTCCCGCCCCGCTCGGACCGGCCGGGCAACACGATCTACTTCGGCGACGCGAGCGGGAACCCGCACCGGGCGACCCTCAGGCCCCCGGACGTCACGTCGGCCCATGGGACGGGGGTCGTCGCCACTTTCGATGGGATCGTCACCGACCTGCAGGTGAGCCCCGACGGCCACCTCTACGTCGCGACGTCCGAGTCGATCCTCCGCGTGGGAGATCGAGCCGGAGAGCCCCACGACCACCACTGCGCCCGCCCCCGACCCTTCCACCACCGCCGGGTCCGCCGGCACCGACGGGCGTTGCCGGCCTGTGGATCGCCTTCGCGTGGTCGCCGCGGTCGGGCTGGGCGCCATGCTGGCCCTTCGCCTCCGGAGACGGAGACCCTAGGCCCTGTTCAGTCCTTCGGCCGCTTGAGGTAGGCCACGAGCGACTGACCGCCCATGGGGTTCGTGATCTGAAGGACGGCGACCAGCTCCCATCCGTCATCGCCGAACGTGTTCAGGATCTCACCCGGGTTGTGCTCGAGCAGCGGTCCGACGAAGTACTCCCACTTCTGCACGGTCACCCCTCCCCACCCAGTCGCCTGCTGGTGTCGCGGATGCAGACGCCCATGATGACCGTGAGGCCCGCGTCCTCCGCGATCCTACGAGCTTCCTCGTTCACGATGCCGTCCTGGAGCCACAGTACCTTGGCCCCGGTCGTCACCGCTTGCTCCGCGATCAGAGGCGTGTCGGCCGCCTTCCTGAACACGTCGACGACGTCGATCCGGACGTCCTCGGGCACGTCGAGCAGCGAGGGATATGCCGGCTCTCCGAGGACCTCGGTCTCGTTGGGGTTCACCGGGATGATCCGGTATCCCTTGCGCTGCAGGTACGTC
Organism: Actinomycetota bacterium; assembly: GCA_052388025.1. GTDB lineage: Bacteria > Actinomycetota > UBA4738 > UBA4738 > HRBIN12 > JBQTIP01. The sequence goes on along the minus strand of JBQTIP010000008.1, from coordinate 5,518 downwards.
GCGATCCTCAAGGAGTCGCGGCCGGGCTTCGAGGAGAGCCCCACGACGGCCACCGTTTGTGCGTCGCCGAGGATCGACCGGAGCTCCGCGTCGCTCGGCAAGTAGGGCGCGAGCCCGGCCTCGGTCATGACGTCTCCATCCGCACGATGACCATGAGCTCGCTCAGGATGCGCGCCGTCGCGCCCCAAATCATGTTGCCGTCCATCTCGTAGGCGAACCCCCGGTAAACGTGGTCACCGAGCGGCCACTCCACCTCGGCCTCGGCCTCGACCAGACGGGTGAGCGGGTACTCGAGCACCTCCGCGATCTCACCCGCATTCGGGGTGAACGCGGGGCGGCTCGAGAATATGCCGACGAACGGGACGATCAGGATGCTGCTCACGACCGTGTGCACGGGGGCGAGCGCGCCGACGATGTCCACCGAGTGAGGCTTGATGCCGAGCTCCTCCTCCGTCTCCCGGAGCGCCGTGCCCTCGAGATCCGGATCCTCAGCGTGCTGAAGGCCTCCGGGGAATGAGATCTCGCCTGGATGACGCGGGAGGTCCTCGGTCCTCCGCGTGAACACGAGCGACGGCTCGGTTCCCTCGATGACGGGGAGGAGCACCGCGGCCAGGCGCGTGCCCTCCCCGGGGCTCGGGTCCGGCCCTGGGCCGAGGGACGCGCGGAGGCGCTCGCGGAGGTCTTGCGGGTACATTTGTCGGCCATGGTAGACGAGGGCGCCGTTCGAGCCGCCGCGGAGGCCGTCGACCCCGAGCGGGTCCTGGCGTTCGCGCGGAGCCTTGTGGCCGCCCCGAGCGAGAACCCGGGTGGGACGGAGGCGGAGGCGGCGGAAGTGGCCGCGGGGATCCTCTCCTCGCTCGGCGTGGCGTACGAGCTGGTGGAGCCGGAGCCTCGGCGAACGAGCGTGGTGGCAGCGATCGGGTCCGGGCGTCCGAAACTCGCCTGGAACGGCCACCTGGACGTCGTCCCGGCCGGCGACCCCGAGGGATGGCCGCACCCCCCCTTTGACGGCGTCGTGAAAGGGGGGCGCCTCTGGGGCCGGGGCTCGGCAGACATGAAGGGCGCGATCGGCGCCGCGCTCGCAGCCGTGGATGCGATCCGCCGTTCCCGAATCGCGCTCGGCGGGACGCTCGAGCTCCACCTGGTCGCCGACGAGGAGCACTCCGGTATCTACGGGACGAAGGTGCTCTTCGAACGCGGCCTTCTCGACGCGGACGCCTGCGTGGTAGGCGAGCCCAGCGGGCTGGACCTGGGGCTCGCACAGCGCGGCGGAGCCTGGCTCCGGGCCGTCTCCCACGGGGTGGCCGCTCACGGCTCGCGGCCCCATCTCGGAGTGAACGCCATCTCGTCGATGGCCAGGTTCGTCCTGGCACTTCAAGAAGTGCTGCCCGACCGCTCCCATCCGCTGGTCGGCTCCCCGACCGTGAACGTGGGAACCATCACGGGCGGGCGGGCCCGGAACATGGTGCCCGACCGCTGCGAGATCGAGATCGATCGCCGGACCATCCCCGGCGAGTCGCGGGAAGAGATCCTCGCGCCCTTCGACCGCCTGGTCGCCAGGCTACGGTCGGAGCACCCGAACTTCGATCTCGACTACGAGATCGGCGATTGGACGGAGGCCGCGGAGACCCCGACCGGGGCCCAGATCGTCGCCCTTGCCCGCCAGGCCGTCCGGGACCATCGGGACACGGAGCCTCGCGACATCGGCTTCACGGGCATCACCGACGCCCGGTTCTACATGAACGGCGCCGGGATGCCGGCCGTGCTGCTCGGGCCCGGAGACCTCGCCGTGGCGCACACGTCGAACGAGTCGATCGAGGTCGAGGAGCTCGTGGCCGCGGCCCGCATCTACGCTGCGCTGTTCGTACGGTTCCTGGGCGCATGATCCCCGGGCGTTCGGGAATGGTTCCGACAACAACGAAGGAAGGTTGAACATGAACGTGGAGCGGTTCGACGTCTTCGTGATCGGCGGGGGCGGCACCGGCTCCGAGATCGCGTTCCAGCTGGGCGGCCGCGGCGATCTCAAGGTCGGCATCGCCGAGCGGGACAAGCTCGGCGGCGAGTGCAACCACTACGGCTGCGTACCGACGAAAGTCATGCTCCGGAGCGCGAAGATCTCGGCCGTCGCCCGGGGCGCTGGCCGCTTCGGCGTTCGGGTCTCGGAGGTCGAGGTCGACTTCGGAGCGATCCGGCAGCGGGCGCGAGACATCATCGATTCCCAGTCCGGCGAGGGCGCGAAGCCGTTCGAGGATCTGGGCATCAAGGTCCTGATGGACGAGGCCCGACTGGTGGGCCCACACGAGATCGAGATGGCCGACGGCACCAGGATCGAGGCCGGCCGGATCGTGCTCGCCACCGGGACGGAGTCCCTGACGCCGCCGATCCCGGGGCTCGAGGGCTCGCCGTTCTGGACCAACAAGGAAGCGATCTGGAAACCGTCGGAGGTTCCGGGGTCCCTCGCCGTCATCGGGACCGGCGCGATCGGGATCGAGTTCGCCCAGATCTATGCGCGGTTCGGCGCCCGCGTGACGGCCCTCGAGGTGCTGCCTCAGATCCTGCCGAACGAGGACGAGGAAGCGGCCGCCTCGCTCGTCCCGGCATTCGAGGAGGAGGGCATTGCCCTGCGCACAGGCGAGAAGATCGAGCGCGTGGAGCACGACGAGGCCGGGTGGCGGCTGCATATCGAGGGGGGCGAGGCCGTTCTCGCCGAGGAGCTACTCGTGGCCGCGGGCCGGAAGGCCTGCTTCGATGGGCACGACCTCGACGCGGCCGGGGTGAGCCTCGACGACGATGGCAAGCCCGTCTTGACCGAGACGCTCCGGACGACGGCGGGGCATATCTGGGCGGCCGGGGACGCCACCGGGGAGCTGCTGTTCACACACGTCGGCACCTACGAGGCGGAGCTGGTCGTGGCCGACATGCTGGGCCACCCCCGCGCCCGCGACTACCGGGTGGTCCCCAGGATCACCTTCTGCGACCCGGAGGTCGCGAGCGTGGGCCTCACCGAGAGCCAGGCACGGGAGGCAGGACACGACGTCCGCACGGCGGTCGTTCGCTTCGAGGACAACGAGCGAGCCCATATCGAGGGCCGGACGCACGGCCTCGTCAAGCTCGTCGCGGACGCTCAAGACGGCGAGCTCCTCGGCGGCCATATCGTCGGAGAGGAGGCCGGCGCCATGATCCACGAGGTCGTCGCCGCGATGGCCGGGCGGCTGCCGGCGGCCGCGGTTGCCGGAGCCATCCACGCCTACCCCACGCTCTCCGAGTCGGTGAAGGGCGCCTTCCTGCAACTCGCGGAGGGCTGAGCGTTCCCCTCGGGTATCATCGAGTGAGCATGGAGAGCGACACCGCGACCGTCATCACCGTCACGGAGAAGGCGGCCCGCAAGGCGGCCTCCCTCGCGGAGAAGGAGGGCCGCCCCGGGACCTGCCTCCGGGTGCGGGTCGTGGCCGGGGGCTGCTCCGGGTTCTCCTACGAGCTCGGCTTCGAGGACGCGCCGGCGCCCGACGACCACGTCATCGAGGCCGCCGGTCTCCGCGTCCTCGTCGATCCCAGGAGCGCGCCGATCCTGAAGGGGTCGACCCTCCAGTTCAACGACTCCCTCCTCGGTGGGGGCCTCAAGATGTACAACCCGCAGGCCGTGCACGAGTGCGCCTGCGGCGACTCGTTCTCCATCTAACTTCGCGCCTCGCTCGGGTGGCGGCCGGCCCCCCTATACTGCCAACCGCATGGCTTCCTCCGCCGACAAGACGCAGTGGCGCGACCTCTACAACGAGGTCGTGCTCACGGGTCTTTGCACCGGCTGCACCGCGTGCATCGTCGCCTGCCCCTTCCACGTGCTCGGCTACGAGGACGACCAGCCGGTCCAGCTCCAGGAAGACGGCCCCGACGCCTGCCTGCACGGGGACAAGGGGTGCGACATCTGCACGCGGGCCTGCCCCAGGTTCCGTGAGTGGGAGCCCGAGATCGACCGGCTGCTCTTCGGGCAGACCCGGACGGCGGACGAGGTCATCGGCGTCCACAAGGACGTGGTGCTCGCCCGCGCGACGGAGCCCCGCGTGCTCGCCTCGGGACAGGATGGCGGGGTGGTGTCCGCCCTGCTCATATGGGGCATGGCGAACGGCGAGATCGACGGCGCCCTCACCTCCAAGCTGTCGGACGAGCGCGAGTGGGACGCCGAGCCCGCCGTGGTGACGGACGCGGAGGGGGTCCTGGCCACCGCCGGGTCTCGCTACACCTACTCGGCGAACCCGCTGGCGCTCACGAAGGCGGCCGAGATGGGCCTTTCGAAGCTCGCCCTCGTCGGGATGTCCTGCCAGGCGAGCGTGACTGGCGCGCTGGAGGCCCGCCGCTTGAACAAGTGGCGTCGCAAGATCGCGTGGACCTTCGGACTCCTCTGCTCGAAGTCCTTCACCTACGACGGGCTGATGGTCGAGATCGCTCAGAACCGACTCGGCCTCGCGCTCGGCGACATCGCCAGAGTGAACGTCAAGGGGAAGCTTCTCTTCTACACGAACGACGGCGAGGAGATCCAGTACTCGCTCAAGGCCGCTCAAGAGTTCACGCGGCCCGGGTGCAAGCGGTGCCCCGACTTCGCCGCCGAGCACGGCGACATCTCCTTCGGGGGCCTCGGCCAGAGCGAAGGGTGGACCCTCACGATCATCCGGACCGACCGCGGCCAGGACGTCTGGAACCGGGCCGTTGGCGACGGCATCGTCGAGTGGCGGCCGGGCTCCGAGGACCCGGCCGCGGTCGCGCTGATGGAGAAGCTCGCCTTGAAGCAGCGCCAGCGCTGGCCGGGAGACGAGCTTCCCGAGGAATGGCGGTTCCCCGGCCTCCTTCCCGACGGCCCGGGATCGTAGAGCCACCACCGCTCCCGGGCCGGCTGGCTCAAACCCCCCTTGCCCGAGCCGATTATGGCTAAGAGGCGACTCGACGACGAGTCGTGGTCGCGCTCGCTCGCACGGGAAGGGACTGATGGTGGACACGGCTCGAGCCAGGTCGGAAGCGGCGGTCCGACGCGGCGCGATCCTGGAGGCGATCGCCTTCGCCGCGCAACGCTTCCTCGAGACGCCCCATTGGGAGGAGCGCATCGACAAGGTTCTGCGACGACTGGGCGAATCCACGGCCGTGAGCCGCGTCTACATCTTCGAGAACACCACGGACCACGATGGGGCCTTGGCTTGGAGCCAGCTCCATGAGTGGGTCGCCCCAGGCATCCAGCCGCAGATCGACAACCCAGACTTGCAGAGGATCCCCCTCGAGGCGGAGGGATTCGGCCGCTGGGCCGACATCCTGGACCGGGGCGACATCGTCCACGGGCTCGTCAGCGATTTCCCGGAATCGGAACGACCCCTGCTCGCGGAGCAGGACATCCGCTCGATCCTCATCGTCCCGATCTTGGTGGCCGGGGAATGGTGGGGGTCGATCGGCTTCGACGATTGCATGACCGATCGAGAGTGGACACAGATCGAGATCGACGCCCTCAGGGCCGCCGCCGGGACGCTCGGAGCCGCCA
>JBQTIP010000007.1:0-8862 GCA_052388025.1 Actinomycetota bacterium | reverse complement strand
GGGTGCAGGGCCGCGTCCTACACGGGCTCCCAGGCCGGGATCATCACCGACACGCAGCACGGGAAGGCCAAGATCGTCGACATCCGGCCAGGTCGCATCCGCGAGTCGCTCGCCGCGGGAAACGTCGACATCGTGGCCGGGTTCCAGGGAGTCTCGACATAGGCCGATGTGACCACCCTCGGGCGGGGCGGCTCTGACACGACCGGGGTCGCCCTCGCCGCCGCCCTTGGCGCCGAACACTGCGAGATCTACACCGACGTCACCGGTGTCTTCACGGCCGACCCCCGCATCGAGCCCTCGGCGCGGAAGCTCGACAGCATCTCGTTCGAGGAGATGCTCGAGCTCGCGGCGAGCGGCGCGCGGGTCCTTCAACTTCGCTCCGTGGAGTACGCTCGGAGGAACAACATGCCGATCCACGTACGGTCGTCGTTCAGCGACGAGCCCGGCACGTGGGTTCGTGAGGAGGACCCGGAGATGGAGCAGGCCCTCGTCTCGGGGGTGGCCCTGGACGATGGTGAGGCCAAGGTCACGCTGGAGGAGGTCCCGGACCACCCCGGCGTGGCGGCCACCATCTTCAAGGCCGTCGCCGAGGAGGCCATCAACGTCGACATGATCGTCCAGAACGTCTCGCACGAGGGAAAGACCGACCTCTCGTTCACGATCCCCCGGGCCGACCTTCCTCGGCTCCAGTCGATCATGGAGCGCGTAGTGAAGGAGGTGGGAGCGTTCCGGTACTCGACCGACGATGAGATCGCGAAGGTCTCGCTGATCGGCGCGGGGATGAAGAGCCACCCCGGCGTCGCCGCCGACATGTTCCAGGCGCTCGCCGCCGAGCGCATCAACATCGAGATGATCTCCACGTCCTCGATCCGCGTCTCGTGCATCGTTCGCGCCCGGGACGCGGAGCGGGCCGTTCGCGCCATCCACGCGAGCTTCGGCCTGGACAGCACCAACGCTCGAGGCGAGCAATGATCGTCTGCCCGAACTGCCGGACCATCAACGAGGAGGGTCTGGAGACCTGCACCAGCTGCGGCCGCTCGCTCGCTCCCGGCCCGAGCCTCCTGGGACCCTCGCGCCGAACGGCGGGCGAGGCTCCGCCGCTCGAGATCAAGGCCCCCAAGCCCGTCTCGAAATGGCGTCCGTGGGTGCTGTTGGGCTTCGTGGTCGTCCTGGCGGCGAGCTTCGTCGTCTGGCGGTCGGCCAAGCCGGATCCCTGTCGCGGTACGAACTTCACGTCGGAGAAGTTCGGCTACTGCCTTACCGTCCCCGAGGGGTGGACGGCCGGCAACGCGATGGTCGGCAATGTCGCCGTGGACCAGTTCTCACTGCCCCTTCGGTCGACGACAGTCTTGGTGGAAGCCGTCGACCTGGCCGAGGGCACCGGGCTCCGGCAGTTCGGTGACTTCGTCCGCCAGAGGGACGATCAGGCCGGACTGACGCCGGGCCCCGTCAGCAACCTGCGGCTGGGCGGGGTCGAGGCGCAGCAGTGGGACATCGAGCTCACCTCGGCGACCGGGGAGTCTTTCCAGCTTCGCGAGGTCGTGGTCGTGGTCGGCGAGGTCGGATGGCGGATCACGCTGAACGACTCGGCCGAGAGCTTCAGCGCGAACGCGGAGTCGTTCCACCGGATGCTGAGGTCCTGGCGCTTCAGCTGATCCCGTGCCGGGCCGATCCCGGTCGGTAGGATGAGTGCGTCATGCGAGCAGCCATCGTCGGCGCGACCGGGGCCGTCGGTCGGGAGATGGTCCGGATCCTCGAGGAACGGGCGTTCCCGCTCGATGAGCTGATCCTTCTCTCTTCGCCGCGCTCCGAGGGCACGCGCGTCGTGTTCCGCGGCGAGCCGCTCACGGTCGGCGTGCTGTCGCTCGAGGCTCTCCGAGGTGCCGACCTCGCGCTGTTCTCGGCCGGAGCGACGGTCTCGCGGGAATTGATTCCCGAGGCGGCGGCTGGCGGCACAGTGTGTGTGGACAACTCCTCGGCGTTCCGGATGGAGCCCGGCGTGCCGCTCGCGATCCCCGAGGTCAACCCCGAGTCGCTCGAGGGGTCGCCCCGGATCGTGACCGTGCCGAACTGCACCACGATCACGGCGGTGATGGCCGTCGCGCCGCTGCACCGGGCGGCGTGCCTTCGGTCGCTGGTGCTGTCCTCGTACCAATCGGTCTCCGGCGCCGGCCAGAAGGGCATCCGGGAGCTGGCCGAGCAGATCGACAAGCTCCACGGCACGGAGGAGGAGATGGGCCACGCGGACTGGAGCTCCATGCCCTCCGGTGAGGTCTTCGGGAAGACCATCGCCTACAACGTGGTGGCGAAGATCGCCGACTTCGGTGAGGGCGGCTACACGACAGAAGAGGCCAAGATGATGGCCGAGCCGCGCAAGATCCTGGGGATCCCCGACCTCGAGGTCTCGGCGACCGCCGTTCGTGTTCCGGTCCCCGTCGGTCACTCGGTGTCGATCCAGGCCGCGTTCTCGCGCGACATCGATCCGGGCGAGGCGCGCGAGGCGCTGTCCGCCGCTCCCGGCGTGACCGTGATGGACGATCCGGCGAACGACGTGTATCCGAGCCCGCTCGAGGCCGCCGGTCGCGACGACGTGCTGGTAGGACGGATCCGCCAGGCGGCCGGGCGGCCGGACACGCTGCTGCTGTTCTCGTGTGGGGACAACCTCCGAAAGGGCGCCGCCCTGAACGCCGTGCAGATCGCCGAGTACCTGTTCGCGTGACGGACTGCGGCTTCTGCCGGACCATCGAGACGCAACCGGAGCCGACGGTCTGGTATTCAGCTCGGGGCGAGGCTTCCCTGGAGCCTGTCCGCTGGCTGTAGCCTGCTCCTCCCAAAGACCGAGACCAGCCTCCTCCCTGGGACCGATGTCGGCCACAGGGCTCCGGCCTATAGTCGGCGACATGGAGGCAGGGTTCCGTTGCCCGCGCTGCGGGTTCGCCAACCCGGCCGTTGCCGCTTTGAGCGAGGCCCTGCTCACGATGGGGCGCGAGCGGTCGATCCACGCCACCCTGCGCCAGATCGTCGACGCGGTGCGGCACCTGGCCAACGCGAGCTGCGCCGCCCTGGGGATCGTGGGCGAGGACGGCGCCCTCGAGCACTTCATCACCGCGGGGATGAGCGACGAGATGGTCCAGGAGATGGGTCAGCTTCCACCGACCGCTGGCCTCTTCCGCGCCGCGCTCCAGGAACGTCTGCCCATCCGCATTCCCGACGTCAGCGAGGATCGAAGGGCCGATGGGACGCCTGCGGCTCTCCTCGACTTCGGCTCGTTTATGGGCGTGCCTCTCGTCTCAGACGAGGGGGTACTCGGAGCCTTGTTCTTGTTTGGGAGGTCCGGCGCGCCCGCCTTCACCGCGGCCGACCAGGAGGAGGTGCAGATACTCGCTTCCCACGCGATCCTGGCCGTCGACAATGCCCGCCTCTTCGAGCGGAGCCGGGAGCTCACTGTCATCGAGGAACGCAACCGCCTAGCGCGGGAGCTTCACGACGCCGTATCCCAGACGCTGTTTAGCATCGTCTTCACCGCCGAGTCCGTCGCCACGCTGCTCGAGCGAGACCCCGAAGCGGCCCGTGGGCAGGTCGCCGACCTCAAGCGGCTTGCCCAGGACGCCCAGCGCGAGATGCGCTCCCTCATCTTCGAGCTCCGCCCGGCCGAGATCGAGCGGGAGGGGCTTGTCTCCACGCTGGGGAAGCAGGTCGACGTACTTCGCCGCGTCTACGCGGCCAAGATCGAGCTCACCGTCGCCGGCGAGTGCCGACTCGCGTCACAGGCGGAGAAAGAGGTCTTCCGCATCTCCCAGGAAGCCATGAGCAACGCCCTGAGGCACTCGGGGGCCGAGCGGGTGTGGATCCGTCTCTCGATGGACGGGGATCGGGTCAGCCTCGAGGTCCAGGACGACGGAAAGGGCTTCGATCCGCTGGCTGCCGGCGGCCACGCGCGGCTCGGCCTCACCTCGATGCGGGAGCGGGTGCAGCTGCTCGGCGGCGTCCTCGCCATCGACTCGGCACCGGGGAGAGGCACGACGGTCTCGGTGGAGGTGCCATATGGGCGATGAGATCCGCGTCTTGATCGCCGACGATCAGGCCGCCGTTCGCCGAGGACTGCGCACCTTCCTCGAGCTGCAGGACGGCATCGCCGTGGTCGGCGAGACCGGGAGCGGCGAGGAGGCCGTTGAGATGACCAGCGCCCTGGGCCCCGATGTGGTCGTCATGGACCTTGTCATGCCCGGCCTCGACGGCGTCGCGGCCGCACGCCGCATCCGGTCGGCGCATCCAATGACCAAGGTCTTGGTCCTCACGAGCTTCATGGACGACGATCGAATCTTTCCGGCGCTCGGGGCGGGGGTGTCGGGCTACCTGGTCAAGGACGTCGCCCCTGAGGATCTCGTCGCGGCCATCCACGCTGTCAACCGCGGCGACCCGTACCTCCACCCTGATGTCGGCCGACGTCTCATGGACCAGGTGGCGCCCGTGGGCGGGCCACAAGGCACGGTCACGATCTTGATCACCGACGTCGAGGGCTCGACGCGCCTTGTCGCCGAGCTTGGCGACGACCGTGCGCGCGAAATCCAGCGGGAGCACGACCGTATCCTCCGCGAGCTCCTCCGCGAGTACGGCGGTACCGAGGTCAGGCACACGGGCGACGGACTCATGGCCGCTTTCCCGAGCGCCCGCCGAGCGGTCGCGTGCTCAGTCGAGATGCAGCGCGAGATCCTTGCGCAGGGGCTCGGACCGGTGCCCCTTCGGGTGCGCATGGGCCTCAACACCGGGGAGCCGATCATCGAGGGCCAGAATTACTTCGGCGAAACGGTGATCGTGGCGGCGCGGGTGGCCGCGGCCGCCGAGGGTGGGCAGATCTTGGTGTCGGAGGCGACAAAGGGGCTCGCCGCTGAAGCCGGATTCCGCTTTGCCGACCGGGGGGTGCGTGCGCTGAAGGGCATCGGCCCTCGGCGTGTCTTCGAGGTGCTCTGGGACGGGGAGGGTGCCTGATGGAGCGGATCGGCGTCCTCATCGCCGACGACCACCCGGTCGTCCGTCGCGGCCTTCGCACCTTCCTCGAGCTCCAGGATGACATCGACGTGGTTGGCGAGGCGTCCGACGGCGAGGAAGCCGTCGAGCGCGTCCGGGACCTTCTGCCCGATGTCGCGCTCGTCGACCTCGTGATGCCCCAGCTCGATGGGATCGAGGCCATCCGCCGGATCCGGGCGCTCAGCCCGTCGACGAAGGTGATCGTGCTCACGAGCTTCGCCGACGACGACAAGGTCTTCCCGGCCGTCAAGGCAGGCGCCGCCGGGTACTTGCTCAAGGACGTTGAGCCCGACGCGCTCCTCGAGGCGATCCGGAAGGTCTCCCGGGGCGAGGCTCTCCTCCACCCTGCGATCGCAGCGAAGCTCATGGCGGAGCTTTCTGAGCAGGAGCGTCGGTCTTCGGACGAGGTGCTGACCGAGCGCGAGCTCGATGTCCTCCGCCTCCTCGCGAAGGGGCTCTCGAACAAGGAGATCGCCTCCGAGCTCTTCATATCCGAGAAGACCGTGAAAACCCACGTGTCCAACATCCTCGCCAAGCTCCATCTTGCCGACCGCACCCAGGCCGCCCTCTATGCGGTGCGTCAGAGGCTGGTGGAGCTGGAGTGAAAGGGGAAGGCGAATGAAGACCGAGCCGAGCGTCAAGGTCTGCTCGCTCGACGAGCTGGAGCGAGATGGTGTACGGACCTTCGCGGCGGAGGGCCGCGTCGTCGCGGTCTTCTATCACCGGGGTGAGGTCTATGCACTCGACAACCGCTGCCCACACATGGGGTTCCCCCTCCACCGGGGCACCGCGAAGGACGGGATCCTCACCTGCCACTGGCACCACGCCAAGTTCGACCTGGCGAGCGGATGCACGTTCGACCTCTTCGCCGACGACGCTCCGCGCTTCAACGTTCAGGTCCGTGACGGCTATGTTTGGGTCGATCCGCACCCTATCGAGCCGGATCCACTCCAGCGCTGGCTCCGAAAGCTCGATGAAGGGCTGGAGCACGGGCTGCCGCTCGTGATGGCGAAGGCCGTAATCGGCCTGGACGAGCTGGGCGGGACGATCGACCTCCTCGAGAAGGCAGCTCTGTTCGGGATCCGGAATCGCGCGAAGGGCTGGAGCCCAGGGGTCACGGTGCTCACGACCGTGGCTAATGTGCTCCCCGCACTGGCGCCGGAAGACCGACGGCTGGCGCTGTTCCGGGGGCTCGAGCGTGTGCAGGCCGAGACCGAGGGGAACCCGCCCAACTTCGACGTGGGTCCCCTCGCCGTCGCGGAGGGCTCCCCAGAGGAGTACCTGACGTGGTTCCGGCGCTTCATCGAGGTGCGGTCGGAGGAGGCCGCCGAGCGTACGCTCCGCACGGCGATCCGGGCCGGTCTCCCCGAGAAAGACGTCGCCGACATTGTCTTCGCCGCCTGCACCGATCACCTCTTCCGCGGCGAGGGGCACGTGCTCGACTTCGCGAACAAGGCCTTCGAGCTCCTCGACCACATCGGCTGGCGCTACGCCGAGGACATCCTCCCCTCGATCATCCATCCCCTGGCCGACTGGGAGCGCATGGAGGAGACCTCCCACTGGCGCCACCCCGTCGACGTCGCCTCGCTCCTGTTCGAAACCTACGCCCTCCTCGACGGACTCATCGAGGAGGGCGGAGAGCAGCTCGGTGGCTGGGACGGCCACGCGGAACTCGCGGAGCAGATCCTCGTGGGCGAGGCGCCCGACACGCTCGGCGCGATGAGGGATCTCGTTCGCAAGGGCGTGCCCCTGGTCGAGCTCTCCGCCACGGTCGCGTATGCCGGGGCCCGACGCTTCGTACACTTTCCTACCTCGAACGAGATCCCCGATTGGGATACCGTTCACAACACCTTCACGTACTGCAGCGCGGTCGACCGGGCCATGCGTCGGGCACCCTCACGGCTTCTCGGGCGCGGGATCTTCGACGGAGCGATGGCCGTCTACCTCGACCGATTCCTCAACATCCCGGGCCGGCCCATTCCGAAGCCGAGCGGCCGGGCGCCGTCCGACGACGAATTCCTGGCGATCTTCGATCAGCAGGGCTCCGTGGAGGAGGCTGGCCAGGCCGTCGCCGACCTCGTCGCGGATGGGCGCCGCGAGGATCTCCTACGACTCCTCGGACACGTCATGCTCAGGGAGGACGGCGTCTTCCACGAGTTCCAGGCGTACGAGGCAGGCCTCCAGCAGTTCCGCTCCTTCGGCGGCCGGCAGGAGGGGGATCAAGTCCTCGTCGGGGTCGCTCGCTTCCTGGCGTCGAAGTTCCCGACCCAGCGCCGGGCCAACCAGACCTTCGACATCGCCACCCGCCTGCAGCGGGGCGAGAAGCTCTACGGCGAGGAGTTCGAGGAATAGGCGCGGCCTAGGCAACATCCTGGCCCAGCTCCATCTGGCCCGCCGGACCCAGGCCGCCCTCTACGCGGTGCAGGAGCGGCCGGTCTATCTGTCTGAGGCGGGACCGGCGGCTACTCAGCCTCCGTCTTGAGACCGAGTCCGGCCTTCGGCGAAATACCCATCCCAGATCGGCCCGGCGCCCGATGCGCCGTGCATGCCTGTCGCCTGAGGCTAGCATCGTCTTCGGACGCCGATCGCTCAATCGACCGGACCCATCGCGCGGGAGTCCGGCCTCTGTGCCCGTGTCGCGCCATCGTGCCCCGGGGATGTCACAGGGGGCTGCTACGGTTGCGTCGTCCGGCCGGTGGCCAGCCACCGGCAGCCGGGGGATCCTCAGCCGACCTCAGGCCGGGAGAAGAGTGCTCCGTTGAAGGAGCGGGCGGACATGGAAGAAACGCGGGGGTCGCTCGCGAGTGCGTTGGTGCCCACGGCGCCGGCGGGGCCGATCCAGATCAGGCCGGGGGAGACGGGACGGATCATCGTGCTCCTGCCGTACACGCCAGAGCGCGTGGAGAAGATCAAGACCGTATTCGGTCGCCGCTGGCATCCTGACGGGAAGTACTGGACGGTTCCCCACACCGACGGAGCCTTGGCCCACCTGCTGGCCCTCCTTGCCGGGGAGGCCGTTGAGGTGGATGCCTCGCTTCGTCGCGCGGCGGTCCCAGACGATCGACCGAAGGTCCCTCAAGGAACAGCCCCGGCCCTTGGGCTTCTCGACGAGGTCCGTCGGGCCATCGTTGCCCGGCACTACAGCCCCAGCACCGAGCAGGCCTACGTGGCCTGGATCAGGCGCTTCATCTTGTTCCACGGCGAGCGCCAGCCGATGGAGATGGGTGAGCGGGAGGTCAACCAGTTCCTGACGCATCTGGCCACGGGCGAACGCGTCGCCGCCTCGACGCAGAACCAGGCCCTGGCCGCCCTGCTGTTTTGCTACGACAAGGTTCTGCATCGCCCCCTGGGCCAGATCGAAGGGGTAGTGCGGGCCCGCCGGCCCCGACGGCTGCCGGTAGTGCTGACCCGACAGGAGGTCGGGGCGGTGCTGAACGAACTGGAGGGGACACCGCGCCTGGTGTGCACGCTGCTGTACGGCTCCGGTCTCCGGCTGCTGGAATGCCTGCGCCTGCGGGTCAAGGACGTCGACCTCCACCGGGGCGAGATCAGCGTCCGCGACGGCAAGGGCGGCAAGGATCGGGTGACCATGCTGCCGGCGGCGGTGAAGGCGCCGTTGCAGGCGCACCTGGAGAGAGTGCGCCTGAAGCACGCGAAGGATCTGGCGAGCGGTCTGGGCCGGGCCCCGCTGCCCGACGCCCTCGCCCGCAAGTACCCCGGCGCCGACCGCCGGTGGGCCTGGCAGTGGGTCTTCCCCGCGTCGTCGCATTACGTGGACCGTCACACGGGGGTTCGGCACCGACACCACCTGCACGAGTCGGTCATCCAGAGGGC
>JBQTIP010000006.1:0-12844 GCA_052388025.1 Actinomycetota bacterium | reverse complement strand
GACGCCGCCGAGGTGTTGCCGACGGTCTCCACGTCGATCACCGACCGCTCGGCGTCGATGCCGAGCCGCTCGGCGACGGCGATCATGATCCTGGAGTTCGCCTGGTGGGGGATGAGGAGGTCCACGTCGTCCGGCGAGTGGCCCGACTTCTCCAGCAGCTCACGGCAGGCGCTCGCCATCTCGACGACGGCGCGCTTGAAGACCTCTCGCCCGGCCGGCATGCGGATCGAGTGATCGCGCGCCGCGACGGTCTCGGCGGAGGCCGGCATGGCCGATCCTCCGGCCGGGATGTACAGGATGTCGGCCGTGGTCCCGTCGGCGCCCAAGACGGAGCCGAGGACCCCCGGCGCTTCGGACGGTCTCAGCACGGCCGCGCCGGCTCCGTCCCCGAACAGGACGCACGTCGTGCGGTCCGTGAAGTCCATGAACCGCGAGAGGATCTCGGCGCCGATCACGACCACGGTGTCGGCGGCCCCGGACTCGATGAACGCGGTTGCGGTCGACATCCCGTACGAGAAGCCGGCGCAGGCCGCGTTCACGTCGGAGGCCGGGCAGGAGACGCCGAGGTTCGCCTGCACGCGGACGGCCGCCGCGGGGATGGGGTTGTCCGGAGTGAGGGTCGCGCAGATGATCATGTCGACCTGTTCGGGTGCGATCCCGGCGGCTGCCAGCGCGGCCTTCGTGGCCTTGGTGGCGAGATCCGACGTCGTCTCGCCCTCCGCCGCGAACCGGCGCTCGCGGATGCCGGTGCGCTCGCGGATCCACTCGTCGCTCGTGTCGAGGATCGACTCGAAGTATGTGTTCGGCACCACGCGCTCGGGCAGCACCGAGCCGGTCCCGACGATGGTCGCGTGGCGCCGGGCCATCACGCGTGTCGCCTCATGCCGGGCAGGATAGCGTCCGAGCGCGCGCGCTGCCGCGCTTGGTCACCCGGCGACGCCTTGGCGCAGGCGGGCGGCGAGCTCGGCCGCCGCGTGCGGAGAGCCGACGGCCACCGCCGACGCGCCCTCGGCGGTCCGTCTGACGAGCTTCGTCAACACGTCGCCGGGCCCGGCCTCCACGAACGCCCCGAAGCCGCCGTCCGCCAGCGTTCGGACGGAACGATCCCAGCGCACGGTCGAAACGACGTGCCGGGCCAGCAGGTCGCGGAGCGTCGATGGCTCCTCGACGAGCTCCCCGCTCACGTTGGCGACGATGGGGAACCTCGGCTCGCGAAAAGTGAGCTTCGAGAGCGCCTCCCGTATCCGACCCACCGCCGGCTGCATCAGCGGAGAGTGAAACGCCCCCGCCACGTGAAGCCGGATAGCCTTGGCGCCCCTGCCCCTCACCTGCTCCTCGGCCCGCTCGATCGCTCCGACCGAACCCGACAGCACTACCTGCTTCGGCGCGTTCTCGTTGGCCACGGCCAGCACGTCGTCCCCGCGGGAGGCCTCGCATACCTCGGTCGCCTCGGCGATCGAGATCCCGAGCAGCGCGGTCATGGTCCCCGGCCGCTCGTCGGCGGCGGCCTGCATTGCGCGCCCACGCTCGATCACGATCTCCAGCGCCGGCGCGAGCTCCAGGACACCGGCCGCGACCAGGGCCGCGAACTCTCCGAGGGAGTGGCCGGCCGCCGCTCCGAAGGCCACGCCCTCGGCCTCCAGGACTCGAAGGGCGGCGACGTCGCAGGCGAGCAGTCCGGGCTGCACCAACTCGGTTGTCGCGAGCGCCCGCTCGTCGCGACACATCGCCGCCACGTCGCGCCCCAACGCCTCGGACGCCTCATCGAGGATCTCGCGGCCCGCCACGTGGTCGAGCCAGGGATCGGCCATCCCGGGATACTGTGATCCCTGTCCGGGGAAGATGACGGCTACCCGCACCTCGCCGTGCCTCTTTCGCGTGACTGCATCCCGGCGCCGAGTATAGTTTCCGGTCGATTTCACCAGGAGGGAGAACCAACGTGGCACACCGCAAGCTCGACATCATGCAGGAGAAGGGATACGTCGTCCTCAAGAAGCACGAGGACCCGCCCGAGCCCCAGGAATGGATGTCTCTTGAGTACCTCGACTGGAAGAGCGGCGGTGATACCAACTTCGCGATCCTCGCATCCGCGACCGGGAAGCACGACCCTCGCGGATTCTGGGAGCACGGCAAGCCGGACAAGGACGGCGTCTGGACCGACAACGTCGAGAAGAGCCCGACCCTCCGGAAGTGGACCGAGAGCGCGGGAGCCAACTACGGCCGGGTCCGAGTGATCAAGCTCGAGCCGAACACCGAGGAGGAGGCGATCCGCAACCTCCATCCGGACGACAACAACCGTCTGAACCCCGACGGTGACGGCTACGTCGTGCGGGCGTGGCTCCAGCTCACCGACGATCCCGACAGCTACATGATCCTGCGTGAGGACAAGGACGATCCGTCGACCGAGAGCCGCATTCCGCTTCCCCGAGGGGCGCAGTTCGTCCTGGACTCCGAGCGGCTGCAGCACGCGGTCTGGCACATCGGCGAGCAGCCGCGCTACGCGCTGATCGCGAGCTTCGAGTCCGGAGCCGCCCTGGACGCCTGGATCAAGGGCAACCTTCCGTAGCTCGCATCTCACCACGGGTTGCCAGACAGGGTCCGGTCCTGTAGAACTCTCCCGAGCCCATGGCCGAGAGGGTTCGAAGAGGACTACCCGTATCTCCATCCCGCCGACGCGCGGGCAATGAGGGATTTCTAGGATTCCTGGGTCAGGACATGGCGGTCGACCTGGGGACCGCGAACACGCTCGTCTACGTTCGGCGATCGGGGATCGTCCTGAACGAGCCGTCGGTCGTGGCCATCAACACGCTTACCGGCGCGATCCTCGCCGTGGGAAACGAGGCGAAGCGCATGATCGGCCGGACCCCGTCGCATATCCAGGCGGTGCGTCCGCTGAAGGACGGCGTGATCGCCGACTTCGACGTCACGGAGAAGATGCTCCGTTACTTCATCCAGCGCGTGCACAAGCGGCGCCTGCTCGCCAAGCCTCGCGTAGTGGTCTGCGTTCCGTCGGGGATCACCGGGGTCGAGCAGCGCGCGGTCGAGGAGGCCACGATCGCGGCCGGCGCCCGCCGCGCCTACATCATCGAGGAGCCGATGGCCGCCGCGATCGGCGCCGGGCTTCCCATCCACGAACCCGCCGGCAACATGATCGTTGACATCGGCGGAGGCACCAGCGAGGTCGCGGTGATCTCACTCGGCGGAATCGTTACCAGCACGAGCTTGCGGATCGGCGGGGACGAGCTCGACGAGGCCATCATCCAGCACGTGAAGAAGGAGTACTCCCTCCTGCTAGGCGAGCGGACGTCCGAGGCGATCAAGCTGGCCATCGCCTCGGTGTACCCCATGCAGGAGGAGCTGATCGCCGAGATCCCGGGCCGCGACCTGATCTCCGGCCTGCCGAAGACGATCCAGATCACCGACGGCGAGATCCGCCAGGCGATCGAGGAGCCGGTCACGGCCATCATCGACGCGATAAAGGGGACGCTGGACCGGACCCCGCCGGAGCTCGCCGGCGACATCATGCACAGGGGCATGTGGCTGACCGGCGGCGGGGCGCTCCTGCGGGGCCTCGACAAGCGTCTCCGGCACGAGACCGGCATGCCGGTGCACATCGCCGACAGCCCGCTTTCCTCGGTGGCCATCGGCTCGGGGAAGTGCCTCGAGGAGTTCGAAGTCCTCCAGCGGGTCCTGGTGAGCCCGTCCCGGCGGTAGCCCCGGGATGGCGCTGAAGACCAGAACGCGAAGCACGCGCCTCTTGGTTGTGACCCTCGTCTCCGTATCCCTCATGATCATCACGGTCGATTACCGGCAGGGGAGCACCGGGCCCCTCGCCGGGCTGAGCCGCGCCGCGCTGGCGGTCATCAGCCCACTGCAGGAGACGGTGTCGAAGGTCACGCGCCCGATCGGGAGCTTCTTCTCGACGCTCATCCACCTGCCCTCGCTCCGGGCCGAGAACAAGCGGGTCAAGGAGGAGAACGCGATCCTCAGGTCTCAGGCGGTCTTTGCAGCCTCGCAGGAGGCGGATCTGGAGGAGCTCCAGGGGTTGCTCGAGATCCGATCGAGCCTCGACGCACCCACGACGGGCGCCAGCGTCATCTCGAGCGGCGTGTCGAACTTCGAGTGGACCATCACGATCGACAAGGGATCTGGCAGCGGGATCCGGGTGGACATGCCGGTGGTCGCCGCCGCCGGCCTGGTGGGGCACGTGGTCACGGTCACGCCCGGCTCGGCGGTGGTGCAGCTCATCATCGACCCCGATTCGAACGTCGCCGGGCGACTGGTCGAGTCGTCGAGGACGGGGCTGCTCTCCGGGCAGGGAGGCGGGGACCTCAGGATGGAGCTCGTCGATCCGTCCACCGAGGTGCAAGCCGACGAAGCGGTGGTCACCGCCGGCTTCGAGATCCCGGGCGTGGCGACGAGCCTGTACCCCCGCGGGATCGTGATCGGGACCGTGTCGCGCGTGCTGGAGGACGCCTCGGCGCTCGAGAAGTTCGTCACGATCCGCCCTGCGGTCGACTTCTCGACCCTCCAGTTCGTCTTGGTGGTCCTCTCCGATGGCTCCGGGTAGCCTGGGTCGTCGTGCGTCGCGCGCTCTCGCTCACCGCATTGATACTCACCGCCTTGCTGCTCCAGAGCACGGTCTTCGCCGACGTCCGCCTGCTGGGCGCGAGGCCCGAGCTGGTCTTCCTCGTCACGATCGCGCTCGCGATCCTCGACGGCCCGTCGTCGGGAGCCGTGGCCGGCTTCTCCGGAGGGCTGGCCCAGGACTTCCTGCTCAACCAGCCGAAGGGGATCAGCGCGCTTACGCTCACCCTCGTTGGCTACGCGATCGGCCTGCTGCGCCAGTACATCGTGAGCCCCTCGCCCGTGCTGCCCGTCGTTCTCGCCGCCGGGGGGACTTTCGCCGGGGTGCTCTTCTACGGGTTCGTTTCGTTCCTGCTGGGGCAGCTCGACGTCACCACGACCTACCTCCTCCGAGTGGCGCTGCTCTCGGCGCTCTACAACGCGATCCTTACCCCGATCCTTTACCCGGTCCTCCGGCGCGTCGCGGAGTCGTCTCGCTCCCATCGCGTCGGGAGGTGGTGAGGCCGTGACCGAGGGCAGGACGGGACTCCGACTCAAGGTCCTGGCCGGCCTGGTCGCACTCATGCTCGCCGCTCTCACCACGCGGCTGTGGTTTCTTCAGGTGCTTGCCACCGAGCGGTACACGGCCGAGGCGGCCGATAACGCCGTCCGTGTCGTGAGCCTACCGGCGCCGCGCGGCCGCATCCTCGATGCGAGCGGGAACATCCTGGTCGAGAACCGGATGAGCATCGAGATCACCATCAACAGGGAGGAGCTGGGCGACAGGGAGGAGGAGGTGCTCTTCCGCCTCTCGGAGCTGCTGGGCGTCCCCGCCAAGGTCCTAGGGGCGCGGCTCGAGGACCCCAACTACTTCGTGTTCTCGCCGGTGCCGGTCGCGATCGACGTGCCGAAGCGGGCCGCCTTCTACATCGGCGAGCACCAGCGCGAGTTCCCCGGCGTCGCGATCGTTCGGACGCCGGTCCGCACCTACCCCGAGGGAAGCCTCGCCGCTCACGTGCTGGGCTATCTGGGGGCGATCTCTCCCGAGCAGCT
Source organism: Actinomycetota bacterium (assembly GCA_052388025.1). Classification (GTDB taxonomy): domain Bacteria; phylum Actinomycetota; class UBA4738; order UBA4738; family HRBIN12; genus JBQTIP01. The sequence continues at coordinate 7,225 of JBQTIP010000006.1, read as the reverse complement.
CGAGGATCCGGCGTTCTCCGACTACGAGCTCAACGACCGGGTCGGCGTGTCCGGCGTGGAGGCCTTCTACGAGCACGAGCTGCAGGGCACCAAGGGCCTCGTGAAGTACCTCGTGAACGCCGCCGGGAAGAACCTCGCCGAGATCGGCCGACAGAGCTCGCAGCCGGGGAACGACCTCGTCCTCACGCTGGATACCACCGTCCAGCAGCTCGCCGAGGAGAGCCTGGCCGAGGGCATGGAGAAGGCCCGCGAGATCTCCGACGAGGCCACCGGGAGGAACCTGGAGGCCAGCGCGGGGGCCGCGATCGTGATGGACCCCGACACCGGAGCGATCCTCGCGCTGGTGTCATCGCCCACATTCGACCCGCGCGTGTTCCTCGGGGAGCTCAGCCAGCGCGAGCTGAACCGCCTGAACGCCGCCCCGGCGAACAAGCCTCTCTTCAACCGGGCAATCCAGGGCCAGTACCCGCCGGGGTCGACCTACAAGCCGTTCATAGCCCTCTCGGCGATGCGTAACCGCATCGCCTCGCCGGGCGGCTACTACGACTGCCCGGCCGAGTACACGGCGCCGGGCGACGAGTCGGGGACTGTGTTCCACAACTGGGACACGGCGAACCGCGGGCACATCTCGCTCACGTCGGCCCTCACGATCTCGTGCGACTCGGTCTTCTACGGGTTCGGCTGGGAGTACTGGCTCAAGTGGTTCCACAGCGACGAGAACAACCGCGCCGAGCCGCTCCAGCGCGACCTGCGGGCACTCGGCTTCGATGGTCCGACGAACATCGACCTGCCCTTCGAGCACGCCGGCCGTGTCCCCGATGCCGCGTGGAAAGCGACGACCCACGAGTCGAACCCAAAGGCCTTCCCCGAGGGCAGATGGTTCCCCGGCGACTTCATCAACATGACGATCGGCCAGGGCGACACGCTCGTCACGCCCCTGCAGATCGCGGTGGGCCTCTCGGCGATCGCCAACGGCGGCTACCGGTGCGCGCCGCACGTCGGCCTTCGCGTCCAGCGGCCCGACGGGACCGTCGTGGACGAGATCGAGCCCCGCTGCAACCGCGAGCTGCCGTTCACGGCCGCCCAGCTGGCGTTCGTCCGCCAGGCGCTCGCGACAGTGCCCGTCTCGGGAACGGCCGCGGGGGCCTTCCGTAACTTCCCGTTCTCCGCGGTCTCGGTGGCGGGCAAGACCGGGACCGCCGAGGTGGAGCCCTTCCAGGACTACTCCTGGTTCGCGGCGATGGCGCCGGTGGAGGATCCGCAATACGTGGTGGTCGTGCTCGTCGAGCAGGGAGGCCACGGGTCGACCACCGCAGCCCCGATCGTCCGAAGCATCATCGAGGGGCTGTTCGGCCTTCCCCACACCGGGTTCGTGAGCGGGGGGGAGACGGACTAGATGGACCTCGTCGCCGGACGCAGCTTCCCGGCCGAGCGCCGGCCGATCAGGCACCTGGACCCCTTGCTGCTGATCACGGCCCTGGCGCTCTCCGTGGTGGGCCTCTTCATGATCTACTCGGCCACTAACCAATCGCTCGCGTCGCTCCGGCTCGACCCCGGGACCTTCCTGAAGAAGCAGCTCACGGCCCTCGCCCTGGGGACTATCGTGGTGCTCCTCGCCGCGACGTTCGACTACCGCTTCGCGAAGGTCTACGCGGGGCTCCTCTACGCCGGCATGCTGATCCTGCTGGTGCTGGTGAGAACTCCGCTCGGGACGACGACCGCCGGCGCCCAGCGCTGGTTCGAGCTCTTCGGCTTCCAGTTCGCGCCCTCGGAGTACGTGAAGATCGCGATGATCGTGATGCTCGCGGCGTTCCTTTCGGAGCTGCGGGTCCCGGACCTCTCGCTCCAGGAGACCTACCGGGCGGCGGCGCTTGCGGCGTTCCCCATGTTGCTCGTGTTCTTCCAGCCGGACGTCGGGACGACGATGGTCCTCGCCGCGATCCTGGTGGGCATCCTGGTCGTGGCCGGTGCCAGCCCCCGCTACCTTGGAGTTCTCGCCCTCACCGCAGGCGTTCTGATCTTCGGCGCCTTCCAGCTCGGCGTCGTGAAGGACTATCAGATCTCGCGCCTGACTTCGTTCCTGGACCCGGAGGCGGATCCGCAGCGAACCGGCTACAACAAGACGCAATCGGAGATCGCCATCGGCGCCGGCGGACTCACCGGGCTCGGGTACAAGAACGGGACGCAGACGAACCTCGACTTCGTCCCCGCGCAGCACACCGACTTCATATTCACGGTGGTGGGGGAGGAGTTCGGGTTCGTGGGCTCGTCGGTCCTGCTGCTGTTGTTCGGGGTGCTCATCTGGCGCGCGTTCCGGATCGCCCTCTTGTCCAAGGATCCGTTCGGTACCTACGTCGCCGCGGGAATCGCATCGATGTTCGCGATCCAGATCTTCGTGAACATCGGCATGACGGTCGGGATCATGCCGATCACGGGGATCCCGTTGCCGTTCGTCTCGTACGGTGGAAGCTCGCTCCTCGCCAACTGCGCGGCGGTTGGCCTCCTGCTCAACGTGCACATGCGCCGCTTCAAGTAGGGACGAGGCGGGCTTCAGCCGTCGAGCGCCACCGTCCACAGGAACGTGGAACCGCCGGATCCGGAGGACTCGAGGACGACGTCGCCGTCCATGGCCTGCGCCGCGGTCCTCGACATGGACAGTCCGAGCCCCGCGCCCTGATGGGTCCGCACGTTCAGCTCCTCGAGCTGCTCCAGGGCGGCGAAGATCCGCTCCCGGTCGGCGTGGTCGATCCCATGGCCGCGGTCCACGACCCGGACCTCGAGCCGGGATGTGCCGAGGCCGATCCGGATGTCGACCGGGCTGCCCTCGGGCGAGAAGCGCTCGGCGTTGTCGACCAGCTCCTCGAGGACCCTCCGCGCCGCCAGCGGATTGAGGCTCGCCTCCGGCAGCCGGCGCTCCGCGACCACGCTCACCCGCGGATGTCCCGCCGCCACGTCACGGGCCATCCCGAGGAGGTCGATCTGCTCGGTGAGCCCCGCGTCGATCGTGAGCTCGAATCGATCCAGCAGCCGAGCCAAGTCGGCTGCGCGGCCCACCAGGCGGGCCAGCATCTCCTCATGCTGGTCCGGCTTCGCGATGCCCTTGGCAAGGGTTTGGGCCATACCGAGGATCACGGTCATGGGGGTCCGGAGCTCGTGGCTGAGCCTCGCGACGAGCTCCTGGCGCCTGGCCGACCGCTCCACGAGGGCGGACTGCGCCTCCTCTAGCTCCTGCGCCCTTCGCCGCTCCCGATCGAGCGCCTCCGTCAGCTCCTCGATGACCGTGGGCGTGATCGCCGGCGACAGGATCGCGCCGCCCAGGGCCGCCTCCATCACCGCCTGGATGATCTCGTCTCCGTCGGAGTCCTTGAGGACGTACCCCGAGGCGCCGGCCACGAGCATCCCGCGGACGATCTCCTGGTCCTCGTGGCCCGAGAGTGCCACCACCCCCACCGAGGGACGGAGCTTCTTGAGCCTTCGGGTCGTCTCGATTCCGTCCATGGCCGGCATGCGAACGTCCATGAGCACCACGTCGGGGGCAACCGCGAGAACCATCTCGAGCGCCTCCATGCCGGACCCCGCCTCGCCGACCACCAGGAGCTCCTCGGTATCGAGCAGCGCCGTGAGCGACTCGCGGAAGCCCGCGTTGTCGTCGACCACCATGACCTTCACCCGGTCGGGGGCTCGGTCGGGTGGGGCGACCCAAGCCGACCGCGTTGGGGAAGCGTGGCTCATGCACCAGAGTGTCGCCGCGAAAGCGCCGGCGATGTATCCGGCAGAGTTCCGGTTCCTGTCCCGAGCGAGACCGACAGCACGACTGGGCACAAATGACTAGTCACGACCGAACCGAGCGGTCGGTGTTAGGCCGGTTCCCCGTGAGATGCCGGTGAACTTGCTATGCTCGCAGGACAGGTGTGCTCGCCGGACCGTGGCCGAGAGCCGCGGCACCCAGGCGAGGTACGAGTGGCGCATGGCCAGGGCCCCGCAGGCCCCGGGGAGATCCCGGCAGGCCGCGGGCTCCGCAGGTTGAGGCCGGCGCCGGACAAGGGCGTTATCGGTGCGCGACGACGCGCGCGAGGGAGCCCCGGGCGGGCATCGTCCGTCGGGCAGCTTCCGGCGCATCACAACAGGCGGACCCCGACGCGGGCCGATCGGGCCCTGCTCGCTGATCGCCGGTTCCACGTCGACCCGAAATGACTTCGCCCCTTCCGGCGCGGCGCACTTGCGCCCGGCACCTCGGCGAGCGGGAAGGGAGAGATATCGATGACCGACCAGGCCGACGTGGCAGTCGCCCCCGCGGGGGACGAAGGCGAGGCGGCAAGCGGCCCGCGCAGGAGTCGCAGGCGCCGAGGCGGACGGGGTCGCGGCGGCCGCGGCTCCGGTTCCGCGACCGTCAAAGCCGCCACGGCCGTACCCGAGCCGGACGCTCCGGAAGCAGCTGCACCCGCACCGGCCGACGCCCCTGCTGCCGGCGAGGAAACGGCCGCCGGTGGGCCCAGGACCAGCTCGGGGCGTCGTCGCAGGCGTCGCGGCGGCCGCGGCCGGGCGAGGAAACCGGCCGCCTCAGGCGAGCCGGGCGACGCAACGCCTGCCGGCGAGCCGGCTCCGTCCGAGCCGGACTCCCAGGCGCCCGCAGAGGCGAAGCGCACGCGCAGCCGGACCCGGCGAGCGACCGGGGCCGCCAAGACCGCGAAGGCCGAGAGGGCCGAGAAGGCCGAGGTGGCCGAGGTGAAGCAGGCGCAGGCCACGGATGCCAAGGTGCCGGCCAAGCGGACCCGTGCGAAGCCCGCCGAGAAGGATGGGGCCGCCACCGGCTCGACCCGGCTCCGGCGGGCGCGCACGACCTCGGGGCGGCGCCGCCGTGAGCCCGCGCCGGTCATCAGGCGAGTCAGGGACAAGGTCATGGTCATCACCGAGCACGGCGAGCGCGACCAGATCGCGGTGCTGGAGAACCGTGAGCTGGTCCAGCACTACGTGACCCGCGCCGGGGTGCGCTCGCTGGTCGGCAACGTCTACCTCGGGCGCGTGCAGAACGTGCTCCCCGGCATGGAGGCCGCGTTCGTGGACATAGGCCGGGGCCGCAACGCCGTTCTGTACGCGGGCGAGGTCAACTACTCGAACGACGATCTGGATGGCCCGCCGCCCCGTATCGAGCACGTGCTGAAGAGCGGGCAGTCCGTCCTCGTGCAGGTCACGAAGGACCCGATGGGCGGCAAGGGGTCGCGCCTGACCGCCCAGATCAGCATGCCGGGCAGGTACCTCGTTCTCGTGCCGAACTCCGACGTGTCCGGGATCAGCCGAAGGCTGCCCGACGACGAGCGCCGGCGCCTGAAGGCAGTCATGAAGAACATCCGTCCCGAGGCCCACGGGGTCATCGTCCGGACCGCGGCTGAGGGGGCGGGCGAGGAGGCGCTCGCTGCCGACGTCGCCCGCCTCGTCGAGGAGTGGGACGGCATCGAGAAGCGGGCGAAGCGGGCCAAGGCGCCGCACGTGCTCTACGAGGAGCCCGAGCTCACCGTCAGAGCCGTCCGGGACCTCTTCACCGACGAAGAGTTCCGGGAGCTTGTCACCGACTCGCCCCGCGTCTATCAGCAGGTCACCGAGTACCTCGGGGGCGTGGCGCCGGATCTGGTCGAGAACGTCCGTCTGCACGAGGGCAAGCTCCCGGTTTTCGAGGAGTTCCACGTCGTCGAGCAGATCCATAAGGGCCTCGACCGGAAGGTGTGGCTCCCATCCGGCGGCTACCTGATCATCGAGCGCACCGAGGCCATGACCGTCATCGACGTCAACACCGGCAAGCACGTCGGCAAGACGAACCTGGAGGAGACCGTCGTGAAGACGAACCTCGAGGCTGCGCAGGAGGTGGCCCGGCAGCTCCGGCTGCGGGACATCGGCGGCATGATCATCATCGACTTCATCGATATGCTCCTCGAGCAGAACAAGAAGAACGTCATCGATACGCTGAAAAACGCGATGGCCCAGGACAAGACGCGGTCGCAGGTCTTCGACATCAGCCCGCTGGGCCTGCTCGAGGTGACCCGGAAGCGCGTCTCGGGCGGGCTCCTGGAGTCGTTCTCGGAGACCTGCCCGACCTGCGAGGGCCGGGGAGTGCTGTTGACCTACGAGGTGTGAGACGGGGGACGGGCCATGTACGCGGTGATCAAGACGGGCGGGAAGCAGCAGAAGGTCAAGACGGGTGACGTGATCGAGGTCGAACACTTGACGACCGAAGGTGAGACGGTGACCTTCCGTCCGATCCTGGTGGTGGACGACGAGGGCAAGACCCATTTCGGCAAGGACGCCGAGAAGGCCGTGGTCACCGCCAAGACCCTCGGTGACCAGAAGGGCGAGAAGATCCGGGTGTTCCGGTACAAACCGAAGACCGGATCCGCGAAGCGCCAGGGGCATCGCCAGCTCATGACGCTCCTCGAGATCTCCGAGGTGAGCCTGGGCGCGAAGAAGCCCGCAACGAAGAAGACGGCGGCTGCCACGGCCGAGGCGGAGGTCGAGGCCGCTCCGGCGGAGGCCGAGGCCGCTCCGGCGGAGGCCGACTAGGCCCGGTCGTTTGATACCGTAGTCGAGCCATGGCGCACAAGAAGGGTGGAGGTTCCTCGAGGAACGGCCGGGACTCCGGGTCCAAACGGCTCGGCGTGAAGGCCTTCGGCGGGCAGGAAGTTCCCGCCGGCTCCGTCATCGTGCGCCAGCGCGGGACCCGGATCCACGCGGGCGCGGGCGTCGGCAAGGGCGGCGACGACACCTTGTTCGCCCTCGTTCCCGGCGTGGTGCGATTTCACTCCTCGCGCGGTCGGCGGCTGGCGTCGGTCGTCCCGGCGAAGTAGCCGGTCACCGCGCCTCAACATCGCGGAGACTAGTCAGGCCACCAGTAGCTCCCCCTGCTGCCCGAACCTCACGTGGTAGGCGCAGTAGAAGCGCAGGCCGCCGGACTCGGGAAACGAAACCGTGATCGCGACCTCCTCGCCGTAGGGGACCTCCACCTTGACGATCCCAAGCTCGTCGATGTTGAAGTTGTGCTGCTGTCGCTCCGTTCCCCGGCGGTCCGGGTTGCGGAGGGTGAGCTGGATAGTCTGCCCAGGCGAGCCGATGAGCACGGTTGGGGAGAAGACCACACCCGAGCTGCTCGTAGTCGACACCTCGAGCGTCGCCTCGGTCCGCCCCGTGACGTCCTCCTGGCCGTGGTAGTTGGCGGCGTGCAGCCCGTCCGAGAGCA
>JBQTIP010000005.1:0-1999 GCA_052388025.1 Actinomycetota bacterium | reverse complement strand
GACGGTGTCACCCAACCGCACGCCTTCGAGGTTGTCGGGCGCGAAGTGGCTGCGAATCGCTATCATGCGGATGTCCACCCGCTTGCCGCTCCGCGCGATGCCGGTCTCCTGCTCCGAGCGCGCCACGAACGGGTTGGTGTTCTCCGCGAGGTTGAAGTACTTGAGGCTCCTCGCCTTGATCAGGTCCGCCGGCAGCGCCTGGGCGTAGTGCGGCTCGCCGAACGTCGGGAAGTCGAGCAGCATCCTCATCTTGTCGCCGCTGATGTCGATCAGCTGCGCGGACTGCGCCATCTCGGGCCCGGTCGGCAGGAACCGGTCCTTGGTGATCTTGTTCATCGCCACCAGGTACTTCCCGTAGGGCTGCTTGGTGTCGCCCCCGGGGATCAGCAGGTGCCCGATCGAGTAATAGGTCGGGATCCGGTCCACGACCTTGAAGGTCTCGAGCGACCACTTCACGATCTCGGAGGAGATGAACACCGAGGTGTAGGCGTAGCCTTTGCCGTCGAATTCGGTGTGGAGCGGGCCGAGCCCGGGGTTCTCCACCTCGCCGGCAATGGTCGCTTCGTACTTGATGATGGGGAACCCGTCCACCTCGCCGTCGAAATCCTTCGCCTCGATCGCCTGGAGCATCTTCGAGAACGAGTGCACCGGAATCACGGTGGCGAGCTTGCCGCCGCCCACGATGTACTCGCCGGTGGGATCGAGATCGGCCCCGTGGGGTGACTTGGGGGTCGGGAGATAGTACATCATGTCCGGGCAGGTTCGCGCGTCGAGCACCTTCTGGGTCCGGAGCAGCTCGCTCTTCGCCACCCCGTCGGGTCCCACCAGGTTGTGGGCATAGGGCGTCTTCCACTCCTCCGCCTTGCCTTCGGCCACGCACTGCTCGGCCCGCTTCCAGTTGACCGCCGCGATGTAGTCCTTGTCGCGCTGTGAGACGTTGGCCTCGAGCAGAGTGCGGGCCTGTTCGGTGTTGTAGGTGGAGAAGAACGACCAGCCGTGGGAGGCGCCCCGGCCCGCTCGCGACAGGTCGTAGTTGTAGCCGGGCACGTGGAGCTGGAACGCGAGCTGCATGTGCCCGCTCTGGGGATCCACCTTGATGTAGCTGAGCATTCCCCCGAACACCCCGTCCTTGATCGAGACGTCGGCCGGCGGGGTCGGGATCGCGAAGCGGGTCGCGCTCACCACGTATTCGCTGTTCTCGGTCAGATAAGGCGAGCCGTGCCCGCCCGCCGTATTGGGGATCTCGATGATCTCCGCGGTCTCGAACGTGGTGAGGTCGATCCGGGCGATCCGCGGGGTATTGTTCCCGTTGACGAACAGCCAGCGGCCGTCCGCCATCCCGCCGGTCATCGAGAGCTGGGGATGGTGCACGTCGTCCCAGGGCAGGAAGCCGTAGCTGGTGTTCAAGAGGGCCTTGGTCTGCTCGGAGTAGCCGTATCCTTTCTCCGGATACTGGGAGAAGACCGGGATCTGCTGGAGCAGCCGTCCCGACGGCAGCCCGTACACCACCACGTTGCCGGAGAAGCCGCCCGACAGGAACGCGTACAGCTCGTCGTACTGGCCCGGCGCCACATAGACCTTGGACGCCGCATCGGCCGCCGAGCCAATCGGTTTCCCGCTCGGTGCGCACGCGGCGAGTCCGGCTACAAGAGCAGCGAGCGGTGCCACCGCACGCCGTCCGCTAGATATCGCTGGCATGGAGTCATTCCTCCTTGGGTGACTGATGGGGCTTCATTTCGATTGAGTGCGCAGGTATTCCAGGACGGCCCGGGCATCCGCCAGGGTGAGCTGCTGGTTGGGCATGAAGCTCATGCGCTCGGCGAGGAGCTGTTTGGCCACCGGGTGCTTCTCCACCATCTCCTGAGGGTTCAGGATCATGTTCAGGATGTAGGCGGGGGTGCGCTTCTCGAGGACCTCCCCGAGCGGCGGCCCCACGTAGGTCTCCTCCATTTTGTGACACATCGAGCACTTGGTCTCGAAGATCTGGCGGCCCTGTTCG
>JBQTIP010000004.1:0-10871 GCA_052388025.1 Actinomycetota bacterium | reverse complement strand
GCTCGACCGCCTTCGCCGTCGAGCGCTCGATGGCGGCGCGTCCGCGAGCAACGAGCTCGTCTGTAGCCTCGATGTAGACGACCTCGGCGCCGGTGCGGGCCACGACTTCGACGATCCCCGAGCCCATGATGCCGCACCCCACGACCCCAACCTTTCTCACGTCCTCCGGTTCCATTTGGCTCCTCCGTCCCTGGCTCGCGGATACGCGAGCAAGCCTAGCGGCTGGGCCCGGCCGACTCCGGAGCTCGCTTGGCCCGGAAGCCGCAATGCGAGCAGCGCCGTAGCTCGGCCGGGAGGAACTCCCCGCAGTACGCGCAAGGGCCGGCCGCAAGGGGCGAGTGCCGACGGCGCTCCCCGCGCCTGAGCGCGACGGTGCCGACGAACGCGAGCGTGGCGACCGCCGCGATCAGGAGGTCGTCGATCCCGGTCCCGTGGGCAATCACAGGAGGCACCTACCCTCCCGAGAGGATCAGCAGCCCCCCTGCCGTGAAGAGCACCATCACCGCGAGGAGGGCGTACTGCGTGCGGACGGCGATGGCCCGGTCGAAGGCGGCGATCGCCCGGTCGTGCGCGAGCATCACCCCCCCCACATGGCCGGCGACGATGGCAGCCACCTGTACGTACCAGACGAGCGTGGCGCCGACAAGGGTGAGGTTCACCGTCCACCCCGCCGTTCCGAACAGGTTCCACCCCCGGCCGAACGGGTCGGAGGCCTGCGACAGCCCGAGCTGGCCCTCGATCAGCAGGAACGAGAAGTAGTGGGCGACCACGTACGCGAAGACGATGGGCACCAGGCTGTGGACGAACCGTACGGCGAGCGGGTGTCGTTCCGTGCCCGCGACGGCTGCCGCCACGGCCATGGCGAGTGTGTACGTGAGGGCGACCACGCCGATCGCCGCGATCAGCGCGGCCGTCGAGGCGAGCAGACGCGGGCCCTCGGACAAGCCGCTCACCCTCGAGACCCAGAACGACGAGCGGGAGAAGCCGTCGAACGTCGTGGAGCCGAGCGCCACCATCACGAGCGCCAGCAGGCCCGGACGCGGCTCCAGCCCGGCCAGCCCGGAGAGCGGCGGCCGGACCAAGACCCGGCCTTCCCCGTCCCGGCCGAGCGGCGAGATCCGCGAGAGGAGCCCGAAGTACACGGCGAAAGCCTCGCCGTTCTCGACCCACGCCCGTCGCCCGAAGACGGCCATCCCGGCGAGCGTCACGAGCGTGTACACGACGATCGCCACCCCGAGCGCCGTGACCGAGCCGCGGAACGGGTCGACGAGCTCGAGCCACACGAAGCCGAAGAGCCCGAAGGCCGCCGGCCAGCGGCCCCACGCCTTCGGGTACTCGAGGACCGGGACCTCGTCGTCGAACCGCAGGAGCCGCCCAACCGTGTCGAAAGGCGAGACGGTCGCCCAGAGGTTCCCGAGGAATGCGTGCGCGAACGCGAAGCCGACCCAGAACCAGACGAACACGACAACGGGCGCGAGGTTGCCGCCGTCCGGTCCCGGTCCCTGCACGCCGGCCCCGACCACGACTAGGAACACCCCGAGGGCCAGCAGTCGCACGGTCCAATCGATCGCTCGGCTCCGCAGGACCGTCTGGAGGAACGGCGAAAGGGCTCTCACCCGAGGCCGCTCCAGCCGCGGCTCCCGCCAGAGGGCTACCAGGGCTGCGAACGAGGCGATGACCGCCGTCGCAGCGCCGAAGACGAACAGCCACCGGGGAACCGGGAGGTCGACCCGCCCGCCGAGACCGTGGGCGAAGGCCGGACTCGCCGTCGCCACGACGATCCCGACGGCGCCCGCGGCCCCGCGCGCCGCACGACGCGTCACGGCCCGACCTCGAGCTCGAAGAGGAGTCTCCCCGCCTCCTCGAGCTCGACCTCGAAGACCCCCGGAGCGTCGGCGAGGAACTCGATCCTCGCCGGCTCGCCCGGCGCGACGTCCGCGAAGACGTCGTAGCCGTGGACGTGCACCTCGTCGGTGACGTCTGCCCGCACCACGATCAGGACCCTCGTCCCCCGATCCACCTCCACCCGCCCCGGCCCCTCCACGTCGCCCGCCTCGACGCTGACTCTGACTTCGATGTGAGCCGGCTCGCCCTCGCCCGGCGAGGACGAGGCGTCTGGGCTCCCGGCCGGGGTCGGGCTGGCGAGGGTCGGTGTGCCCGATCCTCCACGGCGCGCTCCATCGTCGGGGCGGAGCAGCAAGAACAGGGCGATCGCGGCAACCAGGGTGCCACCGAGCGCGATCCACCGCACGCTTCGATTCACAGGACATCCCTCGCTCTCGATCGTTCTCGGTCGGGGGCCGCGGTCTGGCGGCCCCGAACACCTCAGGAAGCGAGGAGGGGAGGCGCCCGGCGACGGGCCCCGAGATGCAGGCGGACTCGGCGGGCGGGAAAGACCGACGGCGGACGCCGGAGGGTCGGCCGTCGGGGGGCAACACGCTGGCGAAGCCGTTCGGCCACCGCCCGGACGGCGCGGACGAACGCGCGAAGGGCGAACGCGATCGACGCCGCCACCGCGGCCTGGAGCACGACGCCGACGAGCACGGCGGGATCAGCCGCCGTGTCGGCGAGCGAGAAGCCGCGCTCGGCTAGCTCCAGGAGCGCGAACGCCGGGAGCTGAATGCTCACCAGCGCAAGAGCGGTCCGACGCCCGGCGACGGGTCCCGCACGCCGCGCGGCCTGCCAGCCAACCAGTCCGATCGACGCCCCCGAGCCAACGATCGCGAGCCACCCGAGCGCGTCGAACGAGCCGTGACCCGTCGCCGCCAGGTGATCCTGTCTCAGCGCGGCCGTGGGATACGTGGTCACGTACGCGAGAAGGTGGCTTGCTACGACGCCGGCCCACGCGAGGCACCCGATGGCAAAGGCGCGGCCCCGAAGCGGCATGCTCATCGGAAGGCCATCCTAGCGCACTGGGACCGCATGGAGGGCCGGCCGAGTTCGCGGAGCGGTGGTTGGGCGCGGGCCCCGCGGAACAACGGCCCCCGGGCGCCCACTAGTCTGGGCCAGACTAGCAGACGGCGGCGAGCAGCGGGTACGGGTTTATCGCGTCGCCGAGGACCGAGTATCCGTACGGGCTGGCCGGCCAGTTCGGCGGGATGACGTCGGGGTGCCACTCGAAGTGGTTGTGCGGCGACGTGCCCTGGGCGTTTCCGCTCGTGCCCACGTACCCGATCACGTCGCCCGTCTGCACCGAGCCGAGATTGCCGAACGAGGACATATGCGCGTTGTACGTCCATCCCTCGCTCCCGCGAACGACGACCGCGTTCCCTCCGAGGCCGTTCGAAGAATTCGTCGCAACGCCGTCGAAGGTCGCAAAGATGGGCGTCCCGTATGGAGCGAAGATGTCGTTGCCGGCGTGTAGGTGCCCGACGCGCGGGGCTCCGAAGGAGTCCGACCCGGCGTGCGGCTGGCCGACAGGGCAGATCTTGATGGGTCCGTCGCCGATCGGTCCGCCGAACGCGGCCGCGAGCTCCCGTTTGTATTGCCGCCCCAGCTTCTCGACGAGCTCCTCGGCCTCCCGCTGCTTCGCGAGGATGTCGTTGTAGATGTCTCGCTGCTGGTCGAACCGGGCATTGAGCTCGGCCTGCTGCTGCCGGAGGCGGTTCACGACCTCGGCCTGCTCGGCCTGTAGCTCCTCCTGCTTGGCAAGCTGGGCCGAGAGGTCGTTCTTCAGGTTCTGAACCTCGTTGGCGAGGTCCGAATCGGTCTGGGTCATCACGTCGACGAACTCGAGCCGGTCGGAGAGGTCGATCAGGGAGGTCGCGCCGAGCAGGAACTCGAGGCTGCTCCCGGGGCCGCTCATGTAGGTCTCGAGGGCGCGTTGGTCGAGCCGGCCCTGGACCGTCTGGTACCGCTCCCTGGCCTTCTCGAGGTCCTGGCGGATGTCCAGAAGGATCTGGGTGATCACCTGCAACCTGCCCTGGGCTTCCGACACCTTCGTCGCCAGGGCGGCGGACTGCGCCTCGAGCCGATCGAGCTCCGCCTGCTGCCTGGCGATCTGGTCCTTCAGGACCTCGAAGCGGGCCTTGGCGGCGTCGAGCCGCGACTTCGTGCCGGCGCCGGCGCCGGGGGCGAGCGCGGCAAGCAGTACGAGCGCCAAGCAGACGCCGGCGAGGCGGCGCGCGACAACACCCGAGCGTGCTCGATTCATGGCCATGGCGTGCCCCTAGTTACCGAACCCTGAGCGGAGATGTCAACCTTCGTGCCCAAGCAGGGTGCCCCCGATGATCGGCCGATGCAAACACCTTCATCGGCCGCGGGCACGGGAATCTGGAGCGGGTCAGAGCTCCGTGCCGGGGAGTCCCAGGTCGCGGGCGATGAGGAGCCGTTGGATCTCGCTCGTCCCCTCCCCGATCTCGAGGACCTTCGAGTCGCGGTAGAACCGCGCGACGGGAAACTCCTCGATGTAGCCGTAGCCGCCGTGGACCTGCACGGCGTCGCGCGCGCAGGCGACCGCGGCCTCGCTCGCGAACAGCTTGGCGATCGAGGCCTCGGCCTTGTACGGGCGGCCGTGGTCCTTCAGCCAGGCCGCCCGCAGATAGGCGAGCCTCGCGGTCTCCACCGCCACCTTCATGTCGGCGATCTTGAACTGGAGGGCCTCGAACGAGCCGATCGGCCGGCCGAACGCCTCGCGCTCGCTCGCGTACTTGACGCTCTCCTCGAGGCAGCCGCGCGCCAGTCCCGTCGCGAGCGCCGCGATCGCGATCCGGCCGTCGTCGAGGATCTCGATGAGTTGCGCGTAGCCCTTGCCCCGCTCGCCCAGCAGGTTCCCCTGCGGCACCCGGCAGTCGGCGAAGGCGAGCTCGTGCGTGTCGCTCGCGCGCCAGCCGACCTTGCGGTATGCGCGGCCCACCTCGAAGCCGGCCGTGTGGGCGGGAACGAGGATCGCGGAGATCTCGTCGTCGCCGGTGAGGGCCGCGACGGTGCAGATCTTCGAGAGCAGCGTCCCCGAGTTCGTGATGAAGGCCTTGGAGCCGTTGATGACCCACTGCCCGGCCTCAAGGCGCGCGGTCGTCCGGAGCGACGACGCGTCGGAGCCGCCGCCCGGCTCTGTCAGGCCGAACGAGCCGAGTACCTGCCCGAGGCACATCGCCGGGAGCCAGCGCTCCTTCTGCTCCTCGGTGCCGAAGCGGAAGATCGGGTTCGCGCCGAGCCCGACGGCCGCCTCCAGCGTGATCGCCATGGATGAGTCGACACGGGCGATCTCCTCCACGCACAGGCAGAACGTGAGGAAGTCGGCGTCCTGCCCCCCGTATCGCTCCGGGAACGGGAGGCCGAACAGCCCGAGCTCGCCCATCTTGGCGACGATATCGAGCGGGAGCTCCTCCAGGCGGTCCATCTCCTCGGCGCGAGGCGCAATGACCTCCTCGGCGAACTGCCGGACCGCGTCGCGAAACTCGCGTTGCTCCTCGGTGAGATCGAAGTCCATGCTCCTGAGGTTACCCTTCCCTCTTGCCACTCCGGGGATGCACAATCAGCATCGGTGAGCATCCAAAGCACCCCCGACGAGCGCCTGGAGGCGGCCAGGGAGGCCCTGGCGCGACGGGACTGGCCGGCCGCCTTCGACCTCCTGTCCTCGGTCGACGACGAACGTGGGCTCTCGCCCGAGGACCTCGAGAGGCTCGCCAAGGCCGCGTGGTGGACGGGCCATCAGAGCGGCTCGATCGAGGCGAGAGAGCGCGCCTACGCGGCCCACGTCGAGAGGGGCGACCGGGGAAGCGCCGCGTTCTGCGCCCTGACGCTTCGCCGCGAGTACTCGGCCAAGCTCGCTGCCTCGATGGCGGCAGGCTGGCTGAGTCGAGCCGATAGCCTGCTCGAGGGCGAGCCGGAATCGCCCTCGCACGGGTACCTCGCGATCGCCCACGGGGAGCTCGCCCGGAACCGGGGGGAGCTCGACCAGGCGATGTCGTACGCCGAGCGCGCGATCGAGGTCGCGAGCCGCTTCGACGACCGCGACCTCAGCGCTTGGGCGGCCATGCGCAAGGGAATGGTCCTCGTGGACCGCGGTCAGGTCGAGGAGGGCTGGACGATCATGGAGGAGGTGAGTGCCTCAGCCGTGGGCGGGGAGTTGGGGCCGTACACGACCGGAGCCGTCTTCTGCAACGTAGTAAGCATGTGCCGCGACCTCGCGGACTATCGGCGGGCGAGCCAGTGGTCGGACGCCGCGAAGCGGTGGTGCGAGCGAGAGGCCATCACCGGGTTCCCTGGGGTCTGCCGGGTTCACCGCGCAGAGGTAATGCGGCTGCTCGGCACCTGGGCCGAGGCCGAGCAAGAGGTCCGCCTGGCCTGCGACGAGCTGTACGACTCAACCAGGCGTACGCGGCGGCGGCCTTCCACGAGCTCGGCGAGGTCCGTCTTCGCATGGGCGACCTCGCCACCGCCGAGGAAGCGTTCCGCCAGGCACACGAGCTGGGTGCGAACCCCCAGCCGGGCCTCGCGCTGTTGCTCCTCGCGCAGGGGAAAGCCGAGGCCGCGGCCGCGTCCATCCGTCGGAGCTTGGAAGACGAGACGTGGGACAGGCTGGCCAGGTCCCGGCTGCTTCCCGCCCAGGCCGAGATCGCGCGAGCCACGGGCGACGCCGCGACGGCTCGAGCCGCTGCGGAGGAGCTCGCGTCCATCGCCGACGAGTTCGGGACCCCCGCGATCCGCGCGGGCGCGGAGTGGGCGCGCGGCCACGCGCTGCTCGCCGACGGAGATCCCGCCGGCGCCGTCAGATGTTTCCGCCGGGCATCCCAGCTGTGGCGCGAGGTCGCGGCCCCGTACGAGGCCGCGAGATCCACCATCGCCCTCGCCGAGGCCCACATCGCGGAAGGAGACCGGGAGGCAGCCTCGCTCGAATCGCGGACGGCGCGGGCGGTGTTCGAGCGACTCGGCGCCGGCCCTGACGCGCGCACTGCGGGCGAGCTCCTTGAGCGCGCCTCACGGGGACCGGGCGACCGGACGGTGCGGGCGTTCATGTTCACCGACGTCGTGGGCTCCACGACCCTGCTCGAGGCGAT
The DNA here is from genome assembly GCA_052388025.1 of Actinomycetota bacterium. Lineage (GTDB taxonomy): Bacteria > Actinomycetota > UBA4738 > UBA4738 > HRBIN12 > JBQTIP01. The sequence goes on along the minus strand of JBQTIP010000004.1, from coordinate 3,870 downwards.
CGGGGACCGGGCCTGGGAGGACCTCCGACGCTGGCACGACCAGGCCCTGCGCCACTGTTTCAGCGATCACGGCGGGCAGGAGGTAGACGACGCCGGGGACGGCTTCTTCGTCGCCTTCCCCGACCCCGGCTCCGCCGTCGAATGCGCCGTGGAGATCCAGCGCAAGCTCGCCGATCATCGGCGCGAGCACGGCTTCGCGCCCAGCATCCGCATCGGACTGCACGCCACGGAGGCCACCCGTTCGGGCGATCGGTACCTGGGAAGAGGAGTTCATGTCGCGGCGCGCATCGGCGCGCTCGCCGAGGGAGGCGAGATCCTCGCGAGCCGAGACACGCTTGCCGACCTCGAGCGGATCGCCGGGTCCGGATCACGAGAGGTCATGCTGAAGGGGGTCGCGGAGCCCGTCGTCCTCGTGTCGATCGACTGGCGCTAGGCGCGAAGGGCGGCGGCTGAGGTCGCTCTTCCCTCCCCGCCGGGCCCCGTAGGACAATGTCTCCACATGGTCGGATCGCCAATGGTCGACGACCGCCTGGAGGCCGCGCGCGACGCGGTTCGCCGGTTCGCGTGGCGGGAGGCCTACGACCTCCTCTTCGCCCTCGACGCCGAGGGCGGCCTCCCGTCAGACGATCTGGCGAGCCTGGCCGAGTCCGCCTGGTGGACGGGAGGACACGCGAAGGCCATCGACGCCAACGAGCGCGCGTACGCCGCCTACGTCGAGGCCGGGGACACGCGCAGGGCGGCCATGATCGCCATGGCGCTCGTCGCGAACAACAACGAGCGCCGGGCGGGTTCGCTCGCCGCCGGGTGGCTGAAGCGGGCGATGCGCCTGCTGGAGAACGAGCCCGACAGCGTAGAACAGGGCTACGTGGAGCGCATCCTCGCGAGCCGCGCGCTGGACCGCGGTCAACTCGACGAGGCCGTCGAGCGCTCGTCCAAGGCCCTCGAGATCGGGATGCGCTTCGGCGACCGGGACCTCCAGGCCACCGCCCTGGACGTCCGGGGCTGGACCCTCGTGCTCCAGGGGAAGGTCGACGAGGGCATGGCGCTCCTGGAGGAGGCCACCGCTGCCGCGGTTGGCGGCGAGCTCGGCCCCCGGGCCACCGGGGTCGTGTACTGCAACATGATCGGCATCTGCCACGACCTGGGCGACTTCCGCCGAGCGGGCGAGTGGACGGAAGCCGCGAAGCGCTGGTGCGAGCGGCAGGCCATCTCGGGATTCCCCGGCCAGTGCCGCGTCTATCGGGCCGAGGTGATGCGGCTTCGCGGCGCCTGGACCGAGGCCGAGTCGGAGGCGAGGCGGGCCACGGAGGAGCTCAAGGAGTTCAACCTTACGGTGGCGGGGCGGGCCTTCTACGAGATCGGGGAGATCAGGCTCCGCATGGGCGACCTGGACGAAGCCGAGGAGGCGTTCCGACAGGCCCACGAGCTCGGCTTCCAGCCGGAGCCCGGCCGCTCGCTGCTCCTGCTCCGCCGGGGCGACGTCGCCGCGGCGGCCGCGTCCATCCCTCGCGCCCTGGAAGAGGAGTGGGACCCCTTGGTGCGAGTCCCGCTCCTCGCCGCGCAGGCGGCGATCGGGACGGCCGCGGGCGACCTCGACTCGGCCCGAAAGGCCGCCGACGAGCTCGAGACGAGCGCGTCGTCCTTCGGCACCGAATCGCTCCAGGCCGCAGCGGCGAGCGCTCGCGGCGCGGTGGCCCTGGCCGAGGGCGAGGCGGAGACGGCCGTGAGGAGCCTCCGCCGCGCGTGGCAGATCTGGCAGTCGGTCGACCTTCCCTATGAAGCGGCCCAGACCCGGGCCCTCCTCGCCTCGGCGTACCGACAGGAGGGGGACGAGACGGCCGCTCTACTCGAGCTCGAGGCTGCGCGGTTGGCCTTCGAGCGGCTCGGGGCGGCCCTCGACGCCGTCCGATGCGCCGACCTGCTCGCGAGCTGGCGGGATCGCGGAGCGGAGCGGCGCACCGTCCAGACGTTTATGTTCACCGACATCGTCGGGTCCACGGCGCTCCTCGAGGCGATCGGGGACCAGGCGTGGGGGGGCCTCCGAAGGTGGCACGACGAGTCGCTCCGGAGCTGCTTCCGCCAACACGCTGGCGAGGAGATCGATCACGCGGGCGACGGGTTCTTCGTCGCCTTTCCCGCCGCGGAGGCCGCGCTCTCCTGTGCGGCGGACATCCAGCGGCGACTGGCGGAGCACCGGCAGGAGCACGGCTTCGCGCCCCAGGTACGGATCGGCGTCCACGCCGCAGAGGCCACGCGGTCGGGGGACGGGTTCGCGGGCAAGGGTGTCCACACTGCCGCCCGGATCGGTGGGCTGGCTCAGGGTGGGGAGATCCTGGCCTCTCGGACCACGATCGAGGCGGCCGGCTCCGGCCTCGAGACGTCGGAGGTCCGTCAGGTCACCCTGAAAGGGGTCGCGGAGCCGGTGGAGATCGTGTCGATCGACTGGCGCTAGGCGCCGTCAGAAACGGCGTCAGGCCGCGACGGGAGCTCGTTCGAGCAGGCGCATCGCTCTGTCCACCCGCGCCTCCACCCGGCGGGGCCAGTCTGGCAACTGAACCCGGAAGGGCCCCGTCGCAAGAAGGAACGCACACAGCGCCTCCCGCCACACCAAGTCCGCCTCCGCACACCCGGCGCGCTCGAGCAGCTCGTCTCGCAGCAGGGCTCGGTAGGCGAGGGGTCGTTTCCCGGCTCTCCGAACCGACGCGCTCAGCGCGGCTAGGTGAGCGAGGAGGTTCGCCGCGTCGAGGAGGGGATCGCCGGGACCCGCGCCCTCAAGGTCGATGAGTCCGATGGAATTCCGCTCGCCCACGAAGATCTGCGCATCGTAGAGATCGCCGTGCACGGTCGGTCGCGCGGAAAGCCGAGCCGTCCGCTCCACCAGTGCGGCGGCGGTCGCTTCGATCTCCGACCGCCGGCCGGGGAGCAGGTGGGCGAGGAGCCCCCCCGCGGACCTCACGGTGCGGGCCGCATGCCGAGGCTTGGGCTCGCCCTTCCAGTGGATGGCCGCAAGACGTTCGATCATTCGGACGAGACGCCGCGCGGATGGAAGGCGCGCCTCGTCCACGAGTATGTCGCGCAGGCTTCTCCCGGGCACGGGGGGGAATAGGGCCAGTCCGGGCAGCCCGTCGAATGCCTCAGGACGGGCCAGGGCGATCCCGGCTCGGGCGAAGCTGCGGTAGGCATCGAAGGTCCTACGAACCGCATGCTCCCTCAGAACCTTTCCGAACAGGGTCTCGCGAACGCCCCCGCCGCGGAGCACGACGTAGCGGATCACGGCTCGCCTGGTCGGTCGGTACCGCAAGAGGGACGGGGAGAAGACGGCAGGCGCGGGAAGCTCGCTCGCGGCCCGAACGGTCGGCCCGTGCGCTGCGTCTGGGAGGCCCATGAGCACAGGGTCGTAGGGGTAGGCCCATACGAGCGTGTCGCCCAGATCCTCGACGGGCTCCTCGATGCCGAATCGGCGGGCGAAGTCCGGGGGCGGGGGCAGCACCGAGCGGGGGCGGTTCCGGTTTAGAGCGCAGAGGGAGAGCCACAGCTCCTCGCCGCTCGTGGTGCGGGCGCGGACGCGGTAGCGGACCGTGCACGACTGCCCGGGCCAGTAGACGCACTGCACGGCGCGAGCATCAAGAAGCTTCCAGCCTCGTCGCTTGAGGAAGCCGCCCAGCAGAGCGGATGAGGGGCCTGGGAGGACCAGGTCCCGAGCCCGAGGGAGGTCTGGATCAGCTGGCGGCGGCGGGACGTTCCGGGCGCTCAGGCAACCCCTCCGGCGTCGCCGGCCCCAGCGCCCGCTCCCTCGTCCCCCTCGTCGTCGCAAGAGTCCGCGCTGGCACTGGCGGTCGAGTCCGCGCTGGCACTGGCGCTCGAGTCCGC
>JBQTIP010000003.1:0-2259 GCA_052388025.1 Actinomycetota bacterium | reverse complement strand
GCCGGCATCAACTCCATCTCCGTCGGGATTGAGCACGCCGGGGAGAGCGCGAAGACGCCGTGGGCGCACTTCCCCAGCCAGCTCGCCACCTCGGCCAAGATCGCCGCGGCTTTCTGCCAGTTCATCGGCCGCGCGCCGTCTCGCGAGTTCATCATCGGCCACGTCGAGGACGCGCGCTTCGGCGGGACATCCACCCACACCGACCCCGGACCGCACTGGCCGTGGGACGACTACATGGCGGCCGTTCAAGCCGCCTACGAGGAGGAGGACATGACCCCGGAGGAGAAGGAGATCCTTCACGACGCGAAGGCGTTCCTGGACGCCCTGCGTGAAGGACTGGGCCAGAAGGAGCATCCGAAGAAGCCCGCCAACCCGGCCGGCGCCGGCAAGCGTGTCGCCGCAGCGACCCTGGGGGCCGAGGCCACGCCATGATCGCGGCGAGCGATGCGCTTACTGCAGCCATCTCAGCGGTTGTCGTCGCAGCCATCTCAGCGGCGGCGATGGTGATTACGACTGTACGCGGGGGGCGCGTTCGCCGCGCGATCGACCGGCAGCTCGACACCCACAACGCCAAGACGGCCGGAGACACGATCCACGACGTAGCCCAGACGATCGAGGCCGTGGCCGCCGTGCAGCACCTTCACACGCGGACCCTCGCCGCCCACGGTGAAGTCATCGACGACATCCGCGAGAGAACCAGTCGAGTCGAGTCGAAGCTCGACGGACACATGGCGGAGGAGGCCGCCCCGCAGTTCCGAGAGGTCCCGCAGTGATCGCCGACGTGTTTTACGCGCTGTTCGTCGTCGCCGTTGGCGCCGTCTGTATCTACCTCATACGCGCGGCATTCCACGCCGACGCCAACCCGCGCAGGGCGGCTCAGCACCTCGTGGAGGAGCTCGAGCGGTTCCTGCACCGAAAGAAGGAGGAGGAGCCATGAACTGGAAGGACATCGCGGAGCGGACGCTGTTCACGGCGGCGGAGGCGTTTCTCGCCGTGCTAGTCGCGGCGGGCACCGGGTACGTCAACGTCTCGACGCTGCGGGCCGCTGCCATCGCCGCCGGAGCCGCCGCGATCGCCGCAGCCAAGGTCGCGATCCAGCAGAAGACAGGTTAAGAGCTTCACGCCCCCTCGGGCCTTCGGGGTCCGGGGGGGCTTCGGTCGTTTTCAGGCCGGGCCGGTCCGACCCGCCAGCACCGCCCGCTCGATCTCCGTCAAGTTCCACGTCGCCACGACGGCCCACAGATCCCCGCCCAGACGCCGGAGCAGAAGCGGGTCCCTCGGCGGCTGGGCCTTCCACTCGGCCTCGAACAGCAGATGGTAGTTGACGAGACTACCGCGCGGTCGAAGAGCTGGCGGGACGATTGGCACCATCGCGCTCATGATCCTCCGGTCGTTGACCGTGTGGGGCGCGGGGAAGGTGCCAGCTGGGAGATCGATGTAGCGCCGCGTTGTGTGGCGGGACACCCACTTGTCCATCCTGAACTGCGCTGAGCCGTCGCGCAAGATCCCATCGCAGTAGACCCACGGGGCATCCGCTCGGGCGATGGCGAGCCGAGGCATCTGAGCGGTGAACCACCTCTGTCCGCCCTTCACCCAAAGCGCATGCTCCACGGCCGTCACCCCTGCGAGCCGCATCGACTCTGAGAGTTTGAGGACCGCTCGGCCGTGCACAAGCTCGCGGTAACCTCGCATGATCGCCTCGTCCTCGTCGGAGTGCCGAAGCTTCACGGCCTCCCGGTAGGATTCGAAGGCCTCGGCCGCCTTCTCCTGATCCATCGTGATCGTTGCCACATCCATGATCTGTCCTTCCTCTTGCCTCAGGCGTAACGCTCGGAGCCACCCCGACGGGTCACGGGTTCGCTTTGCCGACCATGACACTCGCGATCCCGCCGGGGCGCTCGTTCGTTTTTTTCACCCCCTCTCGCTGTTTGGGTTCCAAGTCTTCGGCGCGCCAGAGCCTCACCTCGGCGCGCGGTCGGCGCTCGAAGAGGTCCTCATCCGCAAAGAGCTTGCGGAGGCAGATGTACTCCACGATCTGCGCATCGTCGCGGATCAGCACGCCGGAGCACGGGTCCATGATCGCCCGACAGAGCTTGTCCAGATCCGGCTTGCGGTCGGGCCATGTGCGCCGGCGTTTCGGTGCCGAGCGCGGCTTCGGTACCCAGAAGGTCACCCAGGCGATGATCGGCCCTTCGAGCATCGGCACGCCCTCGGCGGCGAGGGACTGCACTACCTCCTCGACCCGGCGCGACCAGTCCT
>JBQTIP010000002.1:0-13417 GCA_052388025.1 Actinomycetota bacterium | reverse complement strand
GGTTCGACATCGCCTACCACGAGCGGAGGATCCGGTTTCTCATCGCGGCGTTCAACTGGTGGTACCCCCGCGTCGGGGAGGGCGGCTTCCCCCGCCGGGAGGAACTCGACCGCGCGAAGGGCCGGCTCTACGAACGCATCCGCGAGCTGGGGGGGATCGTGCGGGAGCTTCGGAACGACACCGAGATCAGGGGGGTCATCGACGGCCTCTTTTCCGGTGGTGGGGTCGAAGCCTCGAAGCAGTCGGGGGAGTCCCCGAAAGAGTTCGTCTCGCGGCACCAGGGCAAGATCGTCGCCCTCCGCGACAGGGTGGGGTCGGTGATCCGAGGGAGGCTCCCCGGCGTCGAGCGATCGCTCGACGAGGACGTGATCGAGCTGAGTGCCCCGTGGTCGGAGGACGTGAGGCGCGATCTCCTGGTCCGCTACCTGGGCTTCCCGTTCTGGGACATCCTCGTCTACCCCGTCGGCGCGCTGAGCGACGTGAATGAGCGCGACGAGGTCGAGGTGATGCGGGTCAGCCCCCTCGAGCGAAGGTTGCTCCTTCGTGAGGTTGGGACCCGGGACGGGCTCATGGGCTCATCATGGGGTCACTTCGGGGCCTCCTTCAGCAGGAAGGGCCGCGAGAACGACTACCGTGGGGTCGCCTGGATGCGGCGGAGCGCCTGCTCACGTTGCTGCTCGATGACCCGGAGAAGCCCGGCCTCCGAGCACCGGACCCCGAGGAGTGCAAGAAGGCGTTCGCGGCCATCATCGAGGAAGAGGCCCACTCCTTGCGCGAGGCCGGAGACCTGCTCCGCGATCTGAGGGAGCGTGTGCCGGCGCTCTGATCACGAGCGAGAGCTCGGATCGGTCGGCGTGGTGCCACCCGGGGACACTTCGCCCTTCCATCTCTCCGTACCGATCAGCTTCTTTGCCTTGTCGACGAAACGCGCGCAACCATGCCCGGGCGCCCGCCCGTGTGTAAGGTGCGCACATGTCGTCCGAGATGAGCGCCATCGGCTCCGTCCGGCTCGCGATCGACATCGGCGGGACCTTCACGGACCTCGCGGCGGTCGACCGGCGCACGGGGCGGCTCGTGCTCGCGAAAGCCGACTCGACCCCCGGGCGGTTCGAGGCCGGGGTGCTCCGCGCGCTCGAGCGATCCGGCCTCGACCCCACCGGCGTCGCGGCCTTCGTCCACGGCACGACCGTCGTCGTGAACGCGGTCACCGAGCGGCGCGGCGCGGCCACCGCGCTCGTCACGACGCGCGGCTTCCGCGACGTGCTGGAGATCGGACGCGCGAACCGACCGGATCTCTACAACCTGTCGTACGCGAAGCCCCGGCCGTTCGTCCGCCGTCGCCACCGCTTCGAGGTCACCGAGCGGATGTCCCACCGGGGCGAGGTGCTCGTGCCGCTCGTCGAGGAGGAGATCGAGCCGATCGCGCAGCGCCTCCGCGAGGACGAGATCGAGGCCGTGGCCGTCTGCTTCCTCCACCCGTGGGCGAACCCCGAGCACGAGCGCCGGGCCGGCGAGCTCCTCGGCAAGCTTCTTCCGGGTGTCGAGATCGTTGCCTCGCACGAGGTGAGCGGGGAGTGGCGCGAGTACGAGCGGAGCAGCACCGTGGTGCTCTCCGCCTTCGTCAAGCCCGTGGTCTCGCGCTACCTCGCGTCCCTCCGCGACGAGCTTCGCGCCGCGGGCGTCGGGGGACCGCTCTACGCGATGCGCTCGAGCGGCGGCGTCTCCTCGTTCGAGCGGGCGGCGGCCGCGCCGATCGCCCTGCTCGAGTCGGGCACGGTGGCCGGCGTCAGGGCCGCCGCGGAGCTCGGACGCCGGCTCGGGGTGGAGGACGTCCTCGCGCTCGACATCGGCGGCACCACGGCGAAGACGTCGGCGATCCGCGGCGGCCGCGTGCGCATCGAGACGCTCCACCAGGTCGAGCGCACGCCGAGCTTCGCCGGATACCCGGTACAGACACCGGTCGTCGAGATCGTCGAGATCGGCGCCGGGGGCGGATCGATCGCCTGGGTCGACGAGGCGGGAGGCCTGCACGTCGGGCCGCGGAGCGCAGGGGCGGAGCCCGGTCCGGCATGCTACGCGCGCGGCGGGACGGAGCCGACGGTCACCGACGCGAACCTCGTCGCCGGCCGGCTCGACCCCGACTACTTCCTCGGCGGCACGATGCGGCTGGACGGGGGCGGGGCGGCCGCGGCGCTCGAGCGCCTCGGCCGGCGGCTCGGCGTCGACGTCGCGACCGCGGCTCGCGGCGTGCTCCGCTACGCGGTCGCGCAGATGGCCAACGCGCTCCGCCTCGTGACCCTCCGCCGCGGCCACGATCCGCGCGATTTCACGTTCGTCGCCTTCGGCGGCGCCGGGCCGCTCCACGCGGCGCTCCTCGCGCGCGAGCTCGGCATCGGGAGGACGGTCATCCCGCCGGCGCCGGGGCACTTCTCCGCGTTCGGCATGCTGCTCGCCGACTTCCGCTCGGACGCGGTGCGCACCCACGTCGGGCCGCTCGTCCCGCGCCCGATCGCCGTGGTGGTCGACCTCCTCGAGCGCGAGGCGGCCGGCGAGCTGGAGGAGGAGGCCGGCGAGCGGCGGGTCGAGCGGTTCGCCCACCTCCGCTACGTCGGCCAGGAGCACACGCTCGAGGTCCCGCTCGGTCCCGGCGACGTCGACGCGCTCCTCCTCGAGCGCCTGCGCGGGGACTTCGACCGCTCCTCGGAGGAGCACTACGCCTTCAGCCTTCCCGACTCGCCGGTCGAGGTCGTGGCGCTCCGCGTGAGCGTGTCGGCCTCTGCGGGCGAAGTCGGCTGGGCCGGCGAGCCGCCATCAGGCGAGGTCTCCCTCGCGCCCCGAGAGGTGGACTTCGACCAGCACGGCGGGCGCCTCGCCGCCGAGGTCCTGGAGCGAAGCGTCCTGGACGGCCGCGCGGCGATCGAGGGGCCGTGCATCGTCGAGGAGCCGGCGACGACGACGCTCGTCTTGCCCGGACAGCGGGTCCGCCTGGACGAGCTCGGCGACCTCGTGATCGAGGAGACCGCATGACCGACGACCGCTTCACGATGGACGTGCTCCGCGAGGGGTTCCGCGCGGTCACCGACGAGATGTTCGTCGCGCTCGCGCGAACCTCGCAGAGCCCGGTGATCTACGAGGTCCTCGACTTCGCGGTCGGGATCACCGACGCGCGCGGCGAGCTGGTCTCGCAGGGGAACGGGATCGCCGGCTTCCTCGGCCCGCTCGGCGAGGTCGCCCGTGACACGCTCGCGCGCGTCCCGGACCTGGCCCCCGGCGACGTGGTGCTGACGAACGACCCGTACGCCGGCGGCGGCGGCCATCTCTCCGACGTCGCGATGGTGCGCCCGGTCTTCCTGGGCGGCGAGCTCGTGGCCTTCGCTGGCGCGAAGGGGCACTGGACCGAGGTCGGCGGCAAGGACCCCGGCTCGTGGACGGCCGACTCCGTCGAGATCTTCCAGGAGGGCCTCCAGCTGCCGTTCGTCCGCGCCTATCGGAACGGGACGCTCGACGAGGACATCGCCCGAATCATCGCGGCGAACTGCCGGCTCCCCGACCAGACCCTCGGCGACCTCACGGCGTTCGCCGCCTGCCTGGAGGTCGCCGAGCGCCGCGTGCTCGAGCTCTGCCGGCGGTACGGGAGGGAGACGGTGGCCGAGGCGATGCGGCACGTGCACGAGCGGAGCGAGCGCCTCGCCCGCGCCGCGGTGGCCCGTCTGCCGAGGGGCGTGTACGAGGCCGAGGACTTCATCGACGACGACGGCCTCGGGAACGGGCCGTTCCCGATCCGTGTCCGCGTCACGATCGACGGCGAGCGGGTCGTCGCCGACTTCACCGGCACCCACCCGCAGGTCGGGGGGCCGGTGAACTGCACCCGGAGCGGCTTGGTCTCGGGCGTCCGGACGGTGTTCAAGGCGATCACCGATCCAAACGAGCCTGGTTCGGACGCGTGGTTCCGCCCGTTCGAGATCGCTTGCCCGCCGGGAACGATCTTCACGGCCGAGCGCCCGGCGCCGGTCGCGCTCTACTTCGAGGCCACGGAGGCGGCGACCGACCTCGTCTGGAAGGCGCTCGCCCCCGCGCTCCCGGAGGTCCTCACGGCCGGGAGCTTCGTCTCGGTCTGCGCGACGGCCGTCGCGTGCACGCACCCCGACACCGGTGAGCCGACGCTCCTCGTCGAGCCGCAGCCCGGCGGCTGGGGCGCGAGCGCGCTGAAGGACGGCGAGCACGCGCTCGTTTCGGTCGGCGACGGCGACACCTACGTGATCCCGGCCGAGGTGTGCGAGCGACGCTACGGCATCCGGGTCGAGCGTTTCGGGCTCGACGTCGTGGAGGGCGCCGGCGCCGGCACCCGCCGAGGCGGGCGAGGCATCGTGCGCGAGTACCGGATCCTCTCGGAGCGCGGGAGCCTCACGGTCGGGTTCGGCCGCCACCGGTTCCCGCCGTGGGGCGTGGCCGGCGGGCGGGACGGGTCGGTCAACTACGTCGAGGTGGTGCCGGCCGACGGGTCCCCGCCGAGGCGGTTCGGGAAGGCGGCACGGTACCCGCTCGCCCGCGGGGACCTCATCCGCCTGGTCACCGGCACCGGCGGCGGCTACGGCGACCCGCGCGGGCGCGACCCGGCGCTCGTGGCCGAGGACCTCGCCGACGGGATCGTGACCGAGCGCGAGGCCCGCGAGGTCTACGGCCTTCGTCCCCCCTGAGCTCGTTGCGCGCCAAGGCGGTACGCCGGAACCCCCCGAGCGCGTAGCATCCGCTCATGCTGCTCGGCGAGGGAGAGCTCCGGGCGATCGCGCGCGGCGCCGCCGTCCTCGGGGCCGGCGGGGGCGGCGACCCGCTCATCGGCCTTCTGATGTCGCTCCAGGCGTTCGAGGACTTCGGCCCCGTCGAGCTCGTCGACCTCGACGACCTGCCGGGCGACGGGCTCCTGCTCCCGTGCGGCGGCATGGGCGCTCCGACGGTCTCGATCGAGAAGATCGACAACGGGAGCGAGGGCGAGCGGCTGCGAGAGATGGTCGAGGCGGCCTTCGGCCGGCCGGTCGTGGCGGTGATGGCCTCCGAGATCGGCGGGTCGAACTCGCTCGTCCCGGTCGCGTGGGCCGCGCGGATGCGGCTGCCGGTCGTGGACGCGGACGGGATGGGCCGTGCCTTCCCCGAGCTCCCGCAGGTGACGATGCACGTCGCCGGCATCTCGCCGAGCCCGGGGTTCCTGACCGACGAGCGCGGGAACGTGCTCGTGACCCGTGCCGTCTCGGGGGAGTGGCTGGAGCGGATCCACCGGAAGGTCACGATGGAGGCCGGCGGCAGCGCGGCCACGGCCGAGTACATCCTCACCATCGAGCAGGCACGGACGGCGACCGTGCGCGGGTCGGTCTCGCTCGCGATGCGGATCGGCCGGACGATCACGCACGCCCAGGTGGATCCGGTGGCCGCCCTCGTCGAGGAGCTCCGCGCGTTCCGCCTGGTCACCGGCAAGGTCGTCGACGTCGAGCGCCGAACGACCGGTGGCTTCGTGTTCGGCCACGCTCTCGTCGAGGGCCTCCGGGGGGACGTCGGCCGGACGGTGAAGCTCGAGATCCAGAACGAGAACCTCGTGGCGCTCGAGGGCTATCGGGTCCTCGCCTCGGTCCCGGACCTCATCACGGTCCTGGACTCCGAGTCGGCGAACGCGATCCCGACCGAGCGCCTGCGCTACGGGCAGCGCGCGACCGTGATCGCCTTCCCGTGCGACCCGATCTGGCGGACCGAGGGCGGGCTCGACCTCGCCGGGCCGCGGGCCTTCGGCTACGACTTCGACTACCGCCCGGTGGAGGTGCTGCATGCCCGCGCCTCTTGACCTCCGGCTGGGGATCGACGTCGGCGGCACGAACACCGACGCGGTGGTGCTCGACCGCGACGGCCGCCTGCTCGCGAAGGCGAAGGTGCCGACGACGCCGGACGTGACGGAGGGCATCGAGGCCGCGATCGCGGCGGTGCTGTCGGACCCGGCCGCCGACCAAGCCCGGGTCACCCACGCGATGCTCGGGACCACGCACGCCACGAACGCCGTGCTCCAGCGTCGCGACCTCCAAGAGGTCGCCGTGATCCGGATCGGCAGCCCGGCCACCCACGCGGTCCGGCCGCTCTTCGGCTGGCCGGACGACCTGCGCCGCGCGATCTCGGCCGGCGAGGAGATCGTGCCCGGCGGCATCGAGTTCGACGGCCGCGAGATCGTCCCGTTCGAGCCGGCGGCGGTGGAGCGGTTCCTCGAGGGGCTCCCCGAGCCCGTCGAGAGCGTGGCCGTGACCAGCGTGTTCGCGCCGGTCTCCTCGCGGCACGAGCTCGCCGCCGAGGAGGTCGTTCGCAAGGTCCTCGGCGAGGGGGTGAACGTCTCGCTCAGCCACGGGATCGGCTCGATCGGCCTGCTCGAGCGGGAGAACGCGACCGTGCTGAACGCGGCCCTGGTCCGCGTCGCGCACCAGGTAGCCCAGGCGCTGCGCGAGGCCCTTGCGGCGCACGGGCTCTCGCCGGTCACCTTCTTCGCCCAGAACGACGGAACGCTGATGGCTCTCGACTTCGCGCTCGGCCACCCCGTGCTCACGATCGGCAGCGGGCCGGCGAACAGCATCCGGGGCGCCGCGTACCTCACCGGCACCGAGAGCGCGCTCGTCGCCGACGTCGGTGGCACCTCGACCGACGTCGGCGTCCTCTCGTACGGGTTCCCTCGCGAGTCCTCCGCCGGCGTGGAGATCGGCGGGGTCCGGACGAACTTCAGGATGCCCGACCTCGTAACAATCGCGCTCGGCGGCGGCTCCGTACTAACTGAGGGGGGCGGATCGGTGCGCGTCGGACCGGAGAGCGTGGGCTACCGGCTCGCGGAGGAGGGGCTCGTGTTCGGAGGGGCGACCCCGACGTTGACCGACGCGGCCGCGGCGGCCGGGCGCACGGGCCTCGGCGACCCGCGCCGCACCGAGGGCCACCGCGACCTGCTCGACGCCGGACTGCGGGCGGCCGACTCGATGCTCGCGGACGCCGTCGACCGCATCAAGACGGCCCGCGGCGACCAGCCGCTCGTGGTGGTGGGCGGTGGGAGCGTGCTCGTGCCCGACCGGATCCCCGGAGTCGCCGAGATCCACCGGCCCGAGCACTTCGAGGTGGCGAACGCGATCGGCGCCGCGATCGCCCTGGTGAGCGGTGAGGTGGACAAGATCGTCCACCCCGGCCCCGGGGAGCGCGAGCGGGTGCTCGAGGAGCTGTCGGCCGAGGCGAAGGACCGCGCGGTGCAGGCCGGCGCCGATCCGGCCGCCGTCGAGGTCGTCGAGATCGAGGAGGTCCCGCTCGCGTACCTGACCGGCTCGGCCACGCGGGTCCGGGTGCGCGCCGCGGGCGCGATGGGCTGAAGTTGGGGGATGATGGATCGGAGGAACGGGAGGGGAGGCCGGAGATGAGACGGTTGCGCGCAACGCTCGTCATGTTCGCGGCGCTCGCGCTGGTCGCCGCCGCGTGCGACGGCGCGAAGGAGCCCTCGGGCGGCGGGGGCGGGGAAGGGGGCGGGGCCGCGCCCGACACGACGTTCACCTACTCGGTGAACTCCGAGGTGATGATCGGGTGGGACCCGGCGACGGACTACTCGAACGAAGTCATCGCCATGCAGAACGTGTACGAGACCCTCACCCGGTACAACCCGGACACGCAGGACGTCGACCCGCTGCTCGCCACGGACTGGCAGCAGTCGCCCGACGGCCTGACCTGGACGTTCCACCTCCGGCCGGGGGTCACCTTCCACACCGGCCGAACGATGGATTCCACCGCGGTGAAGGAGGCGATCCAGCGGACGATCGACCTCGGGCAGGCGGCCTCCTACATCTGGGGCGCGGTGAAGAAGATGGACACGCCCGACCCGAACACGCTCGTGTTCCACCTGTCCTACCCGTCGCCGATCGACCTCGTCGCCTCGGGCGACTACTCCGCGTACGTCTACGACACGCGGGCGTCGGGCTCGCAGGACCTCGCCGACTGGTTCGCCGAGGGCGACGACGCCGGCACCGGGCCGTACACGGTCGCCGAGTACAACCCCGGTGAGGAGATCGAGCTCCGGCTCGAGGCCTACCAGGACTACTGGGGCGGCTGGGAGGGGACCCACTACACGCGCGTCGAGTTCCGCGTGACACCCGAGGCGACGACCGCCGCGCAGCTGCTCGAGTCGGGCCAGGTCGACTTCGTCCAGCGCATGAGCCCGCAGCTGTGGCAGTCGTTCCAGGGCCGCGATGGCTTCCAGACGACGGACGACGCGTCGTGGCAGACGCTGTTCGCGATGCTGAACACGGCCTCGGGTTCGCTGGCCGACGAGAGCGTCCGCAGGGCGGTGGCGCTCGGCATCGACTACGACGGGATCTATGCCGCCCTCCAGGGCGCCGGCGAGCCGCTCACCGGCTACGTGCCCCCGGGGCTGTGGGGCCACTTCGACGACCTGCCGAGCTACACGTACGACAGGGACGCCGCGACGCAGCTCCTGCAAGACGCCGGGTTCGGCCCGGGCGGCGAGACGATCAGGCTCGAGCTCACGTACCTGAAGGGCGACGCCGACGAGGAGCTCGTCGCGACGCTGATGAAGTCGAACCTGGCCGACCTCAACATCGACCTCGAGGTCCGCGGCCTCCAGTGGCAGGCCCAGTGGGACAAGGGGAAGTCGGACGACCCGGTGGAGCGCCAGGACATCTTCATCTTCTACTGGTGGCCGGACTACCCGGACCCGGTGTCGTGGTTCTACAACCTGTTCCGGACCGAGGAGCAGCCGTTCTTCAACCTGTCGTACTACTCGAACCCGACGCTCGACCAGCAGATCGACGAGGCGGCCTCGCTCGCGGCGACCGATCGCGACCAGGCGGTCGACATGTACCGGGGGATGCAGACCGAGCTGCTCGACGACACGGTCGCGATCCCGTTGTACACCCAGGTGTACCAGCGAGCGATGCTGTCCTCGGTCACTGGCTTCCGTGAGAACCCGGCCTACCCGAGCGTCGTGTTCGCCTACGACCTGACGCCGGCGGCCGCCTGAGGTGAGGTGAGCTAGGGCGAGGCCGCACCCGGCCGCATGAGGCGGTACGTCGTCAGGCGCACCGCCCTGGCCGTGATGGTCGTGGTCGGGGTGGTGGTCCTGACCTTCGTGGTCGCCAGGGTCGTGCCGGGCGACCCGGCTGCCACCTGGGCCGGGCCGCACGCCTCGCGCGGGCAGATCGAGCAGGCCCGCCACGACCTCGGCCTGGACCGGCCGCTCCCGGTGCAGATCGGCAGATTCTTCGGCGGCATCCTGACGGGGGACTGGGGCGTCTCGCTACACACGAAGCGCCCCGTCCTCGATGACATCGCCAGGCGCGCGCCGGCCTCGATCGAGCTCGTGGTGGCCGCGCTCCTGCTCGCCCTCGCCGTCGGCGTGCCGGCGGGGCTGGTCTCGGCCCGGTGGAAAGGGCGGGCGCCGGACTTCCTGGTCCGCGTTGGGGCCGTCTTTGGTGTGTCGATGCCGTCGTTCTGGCTCGCGCTGATCCTCCAGCTCGTCTTCTTCCGGTGGCTGCGGGTCCTGCCGGTCGCCGGCCAGTACGACCCGAGCCTCGATCTCACGAGCCCGCTCCGCGCCTACACGCGGATGCCGGTCGTGGACGCGCTGATCACCGGGAACTGGCCGGTGCTGTGGAGCGCGGTCCAGCACCTCGTTCTCCCGGCGCTCGTCATCGCTGCCTATCCGCTCGGGGTGATCGCCCGGCTCGTCCGGGCCTCGGTGCTCGACACGATCGGCGAGGACCACGTCCGGATGGTGCGAGCGCTCGGCTTCTCCGAGCGCTCGGTGTTGGGGCGGTTCGCGCTCCGGCTGGCGTGGAACCCGGTGATCGCGGTCCTCGCGCTCGTGTTCGCGTACTCGCTCGTGAACACGTTCCTCGTCGAGGCGATCTTCAACTGGCCGGGCCTCGGGAGCTACGCGGCCGACTCGGTGACCTCGCTCGACACGCCGGCGGTCGTCGGCGTGACGCTGTTCATCGCCGTCGTGTACGTCGTGAGCAACCTGGCGGTCGACCTCGCGCAGGCGGTCATCGATCCAAGGATCCGCCTGCGATGATCGGCGAGGGCGTCGCCGTCGAGCCGCGGGGCCGGCCGGCGCTGCGGGCCCTGCGCCGCAACCCGCTCGTCGCGACCGGGGCCGTGGTGGCGATCGCGATCGTACTCGTGGCGCTCATGGCGCCGGTCCTCGCGCCACACCCTGCCGACGCCGGCACGGCCACGCACCCGCTCGAGGTCCTGCGGCCGCCGTCGCTCGCGCACCCCTTCGGCACCGATCATGTGGGGCGCGACGTGCTCTCCCGCGTGCTCTACGGCGCGCGCGTCTCGCCGGTGATCGCCGCGCTCGTGCTCCTGATCTCGTGTCTCGTCGGGATCCCGCTCGGCGTCGTCGCCGGCTACTTCGGTGGGCTCGTCGACGACGTGATCATGCGGGTGACCGACGTGTTCCTCGCGTTCCCCGCTCTTCTCCTCGCGCTCGCCTTCGCTGCCGTCCTCACGCCGTCGATCGGGAACACGGTGCTCGCGATCTCGCTCACGTGGTGGCCGTGGTACACGCGGGTCGTCCGCGGCCAGGCGGCGTCGGTGGCCGGGCAGCGTTACGTCGAGAGCGCGCGGGCGCTCGGCGTGTCCAACGCGCGGATCCTGTTCCGCCACGTGCTGCCGAACTCCGTCACGCCGGTCATCGTGCAGGCCTCGCTCGACGTCGGTGGCGTGATCCTCACGGCGTCGGCGCTCTCGTTCCTCGGGCTCGGCGCGCAGGACCCGACGCCGGACTGGGGCCTGATGGTGAGCCAGGGGCAGAGGTATTTCACGACGCAGTGGTGGCTGGTGACGTTCCCCGGCCTCGCGATCCTTCTCACCGCAGCCGCGTTCAACCTGATCGGCGACGGGCTCCGCGACGTGCTCGACCCGCGGCGGGTGATCTCGCGATGATCGACCGTTCCGCGCACGCGCCCGAGCTCGGCGTCCGGGACCTGCGGATCTCGTTCGGGGACCGGATGGTGGTCGACCTCGAGCGGCTCGACTTGTTGCCGGGGGAGATTCTCGGGCTCGCCGGCGAGAGCGGGTCGGGGAAGTCGATGACGGCCCTCGCGGTCGCCGGCTTGGCTTGGACCATGGGTGCCCGCGTCGAGGGCAGCATCGTGCTCGATGGCGAGGAGCTCGTCGGGCGATCCGAGGCCGAGCTCCGTAAGGTCCGGGGGAGCCGCATCGCGATGATCTTCCAGAGCCCGCTCGCGGCGCTGAACCCGGTGCGACGCGTCGGCGACCTGTTCGTCAGGGCGCTGCGGCTTCACGGCGCGACGAAGGAGGAGGCCGGCGAGCGCGCCGAGCGCGCGATGCGGGAGGTGCTGCTCTCGCCGGAGCTCCTGCGACGCTACCCGCACGAGCTCTCCGGGGGGCAGGCCCAGCGCGTGGCGATCGCGACGGCGCTCGCGCTCCGCGCCGAGGTGCTCCTCGCGGACGAGCCGACGAGCGCGCTCGACGTCACCGTGCAGGCCGAGATCCTCGAGACGCTCCGGCGGCTCCGCGACGAGGACGGCATGAGCGTGCTGTTCATCAGCCACGACCTCGCGGTCATCGCGGAGCTCTGCGACCGGGTCGCGGTGATGCGTGAGGGAAGGATCGTGGAGGAGGGGCCGCCGGAGGAGGTGCTCCGCCGGCCGCGGCACGACTACACGAAGGAGCTCCTCGCCGCGGTGCCGAAGGTCGGGTCCGCCCCGTGACCGACGCGCAGCTCCTCGAGGTCGAGGACCTCCACGTCCGGTTCGGGAACGTCCGGGCCGTCGACGGCGTGAGCTTCGCGATGCTGGCCGGGCCCTACGGGCTCGCGCTCGTCGGCGAGAGCGGGTCCGGCAAGACGACCGCCGGACGCGCGCTCATGCGACTCGTCCCGGTGGAGCGGGGATCGATCCGCCTGGACGGGCACGACGTGCTCCGTCTGCCGCGCTCGGAGCTCCGGGCGTTCCGCCGCGCGATGCAGATCGTCTTCCAGGACGTGGACACGAGCCTGGACCCCAGGATGCGGGTCGGCGAGGCCGTGGCCGAGGCGTTGCACGCCCACCGCGTCGTTCCGCGCGCTTCACAACCGGAGCGGGTTGCGCGGCTGCTCGAGGAGGTCGGGCTTCCGGCGGACTTCACCGGGCGGTATCCGCACCAGCTCTCGGGCGGTCAGCGCCAGCGGGTGGCGATCGCGCGCGCCCTCGCGGTGGAACCGCGGATGCTCGTCCTCGACGAGCCGACGAGCGCCCTCGACGTTACCGTGCAGGACCGGATCCTCCGGCTGATCGGACGGCTGCGGGAGGAGCGGGGCCTCGCGTACCTGTTGATCTCCCACAACCTCGCGGTGGTGGAGCGGCTGTGCGAGGAGACGGCGGTCATGTACCTCGGCCGGATCGTCGAGCGGGGGCCGACGGCGAAGCTCCTCGCGCGGCCGGCCCACCCGTACACGGTGGCGCTCCGCTCGGCCGTGCCGGAGATCGACCTCGCCGCGCGGCGGTCCCGCGTCGTGATCCCGGGCACGCCGCCCGACCCGGCGAACCCGCCGCCGGGGTGCGCCTTCCACCCGAGGTGTCCCCTCGCGATCGACCGCTGCCGGACCGAGCGCCCGGAGCTCCGCGAGGTCGCGTCCGGACGGTGGGCGGCCTGCCACCGCTCCGAGGAGGTCCTGGCCGGCGGCGTCGTCAGCAGGTGAGGTGGAGCGCGGCGGCCGTGCGCGCCGGGTCCAGCTCCGCGTATCGTCGCACGGCGTTGGGGGTCGGCAGAGTTCCGGACTGAGGCGGTTCGCCTCGTCCGTTCGGGCGGCACGATCGCCGGAGTGGCAAAGGACCTCGGCTGCTCGACAGAGTCGCTTCGGCACAGGGTCCGCCAGTCAGAGATCGACGAGGGGCGCCGCGAGGGGCTGACCACCGAGGAGCGGGAGGAGCTCTCCCGCCTTCGGCGCAGGAACCGCGTCCTCGAGCAGGAAAAGGAGATCCTCCTAAAAGCAGCCGCCTTCTTCGCCACGGAGACCGGAGCGACCCCGTAGCGGTGTTCGGCTTCGTTGAGCGAGAGAGGGCGAACTACCCGGTGGCCACGATGTGCCGAGTGCTGGGGTCTCCACCAGCGGGTACTACGCCTGGCGATCAAGGCCGGCATCGCCGAGGTCCCTTTCGGATGCCTGCCTCCCCAGGTGATCAGAACGATCCACCAGGACAGCCGGCAGACCTACGGGGCCCCGAGGGTCCACGCCGAGCTTCGCCTCGGGCACCGGATCTTCTGCTCGCAGAAGCGCGTAGCCCGCCTGATGCGGCAAGCCGGCATCCAGGGCGTTCACCGACGGAAGAAGGTGAGGACCACGCACAGGGACGAGACGGCCGCACCCGCCCCCGATCTGCTGGAGCGGGACTTCGCC
>JBQTIP010000001.1:0-4010 GCA_052388025.1 Actinomycetota bacterium | reverse complement strand
GCGGTTCTCGCGGTCACCCTCACCACGGCCGCGATGGTCCGCGGGGAGCCGGCGGCGGACGCTGCTCGGTCCGCTCTGCTCGCGGTGCAGGGGCGCGAGGGCGGCGAGGAGCTCGAGTACCTCGTCGCAGTGGTCGGCGGCGCGCGGCCGATCGACGGACCCGATCAGGGCTTCTGCCTGTTCACGGCCGCCGTTGGGCTCCAGGCGGTCGTCCGCGGCGGTGGATTCGAGGAGGAGCTCCGGCGGGTCGTCTCGCTCGGAGGAGACACGGATACGAACGCCGCCGTCGCCGGCGCGTTGCTTGGCGCGCGGGCGGGCCGTGCCGCCCTGCCCGCCGACTGGCTCGCGCGGCTGGTCGACCGGGAAGCGATCGAGGTAGAAGCCGAAGCCCTCGTTCCCCTGGCAGTGCGCCCTTAGGGGCCTCTCCCACCGAAGCTGCTTGGTTGTCAGAATGAGCATCGTGCAAACGCCACCCGACGCCGCGTCCATGCGCGAAGAGCGGAAGGTCGTGACGGCCGTGTTCGCCGACCTCGTGGGGTCGACCGCCCTCGCGGAACGTCTGGACCCCGAGGAGGTCAAGCTGATCATCGGCGAGGCGATCGCTCGCGTCATTCACGCGATCGAGGCCTACGGCGGCACCGTCAAGGACCTTGCCGGAGACGGCGTCCTCGCGATGTTCGGCGCGCCGGCGGCACACGAGGACGACGCGGAGCGCGCGGTCCACGCGGCACTCAAGATCGCCGAGGACATGCGCGACTACGCGACCGACGTCGAGCGGGCATGGGGGCTCGCGGGGTTCGCCGTCCGGGTGGGGATCAACACCGGCCCGGTGGTCCTCGGGGCCATCGGTGCCGGCGCCCGGGTCGAGTACGGGGCCATTGGAGACGCCGTGAACATGGCCGCCCGGCTCCAGTCGCAGGCCGAGCCCGGCCGCGTGCTCGTGGGCGCCGACACGCAACGTCTGGTCGAGCCGCTGTTCGAATGGGGGGACGAAGCGAGCCTCACGCTCAAGGGCAAGGCGGAGCCCGTTCGGGCCTGCGAAGTGGTCGGCGTTCGTGCCGAAGGAGCCAGGTCCCACGGCATAGAGGGCGTGCGAGCCCGCCTCGTGGGGAGGGACCGCGAGCTCGCGGCGGCGCACGAGCCGCTCGAGGGCGTCCTGGCCGGCGCCGGCGGCATCCTGCTTCTCAGCGGCGAGCCGGGAATCGGCAAGAGTCGCCTGCTCGCCGAGCTGCGCGAGCGCTTCGAGACGGCGTCCGTCGAGCACGGTCGGGGCCTCTGGATCGAGGGTCGCTGCGTCTCTTACGGGGAGTCGATGCCGTACTGGCCGATCCGCGATCTCCTCCGTGGCTGGTTGGGCGCCGCCTCGGACGAGCCCGAGCTCCGAGTCCGGGTGTCGCTCCGCCGGAGCTTGGAACGATTGTTCGGGGACCGCGTCCTCGAGGTCTACCCGTATCTCGGCGCCATACTCGGCCTCTCGCTTGAGACCGACGCGTCGGCCCGCCTCGCCGAGCTCTCGCCCGAGGCGCTCCAGTACCGGACGTTCGAGGTGGTGCGTGGACTGCTCCGTCGCCTCGCCGACGACGGGCCGGTCGTGGTGGCGATCGAGGATCTGCACTGGGCGGACCCGACCTCGCTGCAGCTGATCGAACGGATGCTCGCGGACACCGAGGAAGCCGCGATGCTCATGTTGCTCACCCAGCGCCCGGAGCGGGACCATCCTTCCTGGGCCATCAAGGAGGCCGCGGCCCGCGAGTTCCCGCACCGAACCCGCGAGATCGCGCTCGAGGCGCTCTCCGGCGAGACCGATCGTGAGCTGCTCCATGCCCTGGTCGGCGGGAGGACGCTCTCGGAGGAGATGGAGCGGCGCATCCTGGAGCCCGCGGAGGGGAACCCGTTTTTCCTCGAGGAGCTGGTTCGATCCCTCGTGGACTCGGGCGCCCTTGTCCGGGAGGGCGAAGCCTGGCGGTTCGACCACGAGGTCACCGTCGAGATCCCGCCGACGGTGGAGAAGGTGATCCTGGCCCGTATCGACCGGCTGATGCCCACCGATCGCGACGTCCTCACGGCCGCGTGCACGCTCGGGCGGCAGTTCGGGCTCCCGTTGCTCGAGGCGGTAGCAGCGGACGAGGGCGCCGTTCGCCGGTCGCTTCACGAGCTTCAGCGGTTGGACCTGATCCGGGAGGAACGGCGGTGGCCGCAGCCCGAGTACCGCTTCAAGCACGCCCTGATCCAGGAGGCGGCCTACCGAACGATCCTGGGCGACGAACGCAGGCGATTGCACCGCAAGGCGGCCGAGTGGCTTGAGCGGCAGTATGAGGGCCACGAGGATGAGGTCGCCGGGCTCCTCGCGCATCACTGGCTGATGGCGGCCGACGAGGACAAGGCCGTCACGTATCTGACGCGAGCGGGCGACAAGGCACGCCAGGAATACGCGCTCGACGAGGCGATCCGCCACTACCGCGATCTTCTCCCGCTCCTTGAACGCAGGGGAGAGGAACAGGCCATCGCGCTCGTCCTCTTCAAGCTAGCGCTCGCGCTTCACGTCTCGCTCCGGTTCGCGGAGGCGAACGAGAAGTATCAGCGAGCCTTCGGGCACTGGGTCCGTCCGGAGCCCGGGGAAGGCGTCCCCGCCGCGACAATCCGCCTGGCCACCAGCTTCCTTCCGAACGACCCCGACCCGAAGTCCGCCATCGCGTGGCCAAACATCCAGCTCTGCATGCAGCTCTTCGACCGCCTCGTGGAAACGTGGCCGGAACGGACGATCGTGCCGTCCCTTGCGGAACGATGGGAGATCTCCGACGACGGCCTTCGCTACGTGTTCCATCTTCGCGAGGGACTGCGGTGGTCGGACGGCGTGCCGCTCACCGCCCACGATGTCGAGTTCGGGATCAAGCGGGTGTTGAACCCCGCGGCCCCAGGATCGTCGGTGGCCATCTACTTCGTCCTGGAAAACGGGCAGGACTACTACCTCGACCGGAACGCGGACGCCGACCGGATCGGGGTTAGGGCGCTCGACGATCGCACGGTCGAGTTCCGGCTGGTCGCGCCGGCGCCGTACTTCATGGGCGTGATGAACCGCCCGGACGGGGGGCCGGAGCCTCGTCACGCGATCGAACGCGACGGCGACGCCTGGACCGAGGCGGATCGTCAGGTGGTGAGCGGCCCCTTCTGCATCACGGAGCGGACCGAGGACCGGCTTGTGCTGCAACGGCAACCGAACTACGCGGGCGTGCGGCCCGGGAACGTGAGCCGCGTGGAGTTCGTCCGCTCCTCGATTCTCGATGCCATCGCCCCTTACCAGCGGGACGAGCTCGACATGAAAGCGGAGCGTTACACGCCACGGTTGGCCGACCTCGTTCCGAGCGTCCGGGAAGACGTGAGCCTCGGTCCGGCCGCGTGGTCCGGATACCTCGGCTTCGATCACGGGCATCCGGTCACCTCCAACCTGGACGTTCGCCGGGCTCTGGCGCACGCGATCGATCGGGCGAAGCTTGCCGCGGTGGTCCCGGCCAATCTCATCGTCGCGACCGGGGGAGTTGTACCGCCGGCGCTCCAGGGACACACGCCCGACATCGTTCCGCGCTTCGATCCGGACCTCGCGCGGGAGCTTCTGGACCGCAGCGGCGTCGACGCGACCGAGCTCACGATCGCCGGGATCGAAACCTGGGTGCTCCCATTCCTCGACGTTATCGCGGAGATGTGGCACGAGGTCTTGGGCCTCGGCGTCAGGGTGGAGTCCTTGACGCTCGAGCGGGCCCTCGCGCTCAAGAATCTGCGGGAGGTGGCGCCGATCGTCGTCACCGGGTGGCTCCCCGGGTACGCCGACCCCGAGTATTATCTCCGGTTGCTGTTCCAGTCCGACAGCAGGACCAATGAAGGAGGGTTCTCTTATCAGCCGTTCGACGAGCTGATCGAGCGGGCCCGGCGCGAGCGGAGCGATCGGTCTCGCCTCGAGCTGTTCCACGAAGCAGACCGCATCGCCGTCGCCGACCGTGTGGCGCTCATCCCGC